>JAHEMN010000054.1:0-6292 GCA_024643645.1 Chitinophagaceae bacterium
GCCGGGCGGTTTGGTTTTTGGAGTTTGGCATACTTCTCAGTGATCTCGAACTCCAATGCCACCGGGATTATAAGGTTGTAAATCTGGACACCTGGTAAAGCTTTGTTATAAGAATTTAAAACATTCGCATAGGATTTTCCCATAGCAGGTCCGCCACCAAACATTTCAAAAGCCCTGTTCTTAAATACAAAAACTCTTTTCTTTATTTCACCGATAGCGCCATCATCTGGTAATGGTCCGGTATTTACAACCTGTGTTTCTATCGTATCCTTTTTTTCATTTGCCTCTGCATCATTTACCGGTTCATACATTTTTATTTCACTACCTTGAAATCCGATCTTTTTTCTGAACTCATCAGACACATCTATCCACTTATTTCTTAAAGGGAAATTATCAGAATAATACAGATCTAATTGCCGGAAATATTCACCACTCCATAAAGCACTATCTGTAAAAGGAGGCAAAGGAGTAAGCTTTCTGTTTTCCATTGCAGAAACTGTTTCCTTTTTTGGAACCAGCGATGCTATGCCACCCACCGTCAGCAACCCAACGAATAATATTATATTGATAATTTTTATTACCCTGCTATTATTTTTTATTTCATTCATATATTCTCACATTCGACCGGCTAAAACCGGAAATAAATAAACGGATTATAACTTTTTCCTACTAATTGTGCTACACATAAAAAAAGAAATATCATATTCAACCCTATAGAAGCAACCTGGAAATAGGCCGGCTTCATTACTTTATTTTCAATCGCATTGTGTACTTTATGATAAACAGGCATACAAAGTATTACAGCAAAGATGAACCAGAACAGATTTGCAGTTATATCATTAGTAAGCTCGATATCCCATAAATTGACGGAGCCAAATGAAAATAGTTTTTCAAAATATTCTCCAAGCCTGGCAGTATCAGTAAAATAAAATATCACCCATCCGGGAATGATAATGATCAATGCATAAATATGCGAAATGAATTTAGGCAGCTTCCCTAATAATTTTAAAAGGAAAGCTTTTTCCAATGCAATGAAAACAAAGAAATACAATCCCCAGAAAATGAAATTCCAACTGGCACCATGCCACATACCTGTTAAAAACCATACAATAAACAAATTGAGGTATACCCGTTTTCGGTTTCCACCTAAAGGAATGTATAAATAATCTTTAAAGAAAGTGCCTAATGAAATATGCCATCGCCGCCAGAAATCAGTAATAGAAGTAGCTGTGTATGGATAATTAAAATTTTCATGGTAATGAAAGCCAAACATCCACCCCAGTCCGATAGCCATATCAGAATATCCGGAAAAATCAAAATAGATCTGAATAGCAAACATGAGTAAACCAAACCATGCAGCACCGGTACTTAAAGCTGCAATATCTGCATCCATATATTTTGCAACCAGCTCTGCAGCAATATTGGCAATTACTACTTTTTTAAATAAACCAATGCAAAAACGGGTTACACCTCTGCTGATATCATTAAGACTCTCTTTTCTGTTATCAATTTCATCTGCAATATGAGCATATCGTACAATAGGACCTGCTACTAACTGATGAAATAATGAAACGAACATTAAAAACCGCGGAAAACTCTTTTGAGCTTTCACTTCCCCTCTATAAACATCCACAACATATGATATTGTTTGGAAAGTATAAAATGAGATACCGATCGGCAATCCATAACCCGGAGAAGTAAATGAAGTGCCGAAAATATTGTTTACATTTTCTACTATAAAAACATCATACTTAAATGTAATAAGTAATCCAAGATTGAAGACAAGAGTTGATACAATACCCAGCTTAGCCCATTTAGTACCCCTGAATTTTTCTATCCACAAAGCATTGAGATAATCGATCACTGCCGAAAAGATCATTAATGTGATCCAGATAGGTTCGCCCCAACTATAAAATGCTAATGAAAAAATGATCAATACCCAATTTCTCCAGTTGGCATTCTTGGAACTGTAATACAGTATGAGATTAAGCGGTAAAAAAAGGAATAGAAAAATCAGACTTGCGAAGACCATAATGGATTCAGGGATATTTAGCTCCGTAAAATACTATTTTACTCATTGAAACAAAACGAATTAGCTGCTTTTTTTAGAATCTTAACTGTTTTTTCAGTGTAAAATCAATTCGTTATCAATAAGTAACTTCGCCATTAAACATTATTACATGCAATTAACAGCAAAATTGATTCAACTTCTTCCATTACAAACCGGTACCGGGAAAAATGGAGAATGGAAAAAACAGGATATTATCGTTGAAACTGAAGGTCAGTTCCCTAAAAAGGTATGTGTGTCTATTTGGGGTGATAAAATAAAAAATGAGGTTTTACAGATCGGATCACAACTAAATATTTCGTTCGATGTTGAAAGCCGTGAATATAACAGCCGCTGGTATACTGATGTAAAGGCCTGGAAAATAGAACCAGCTTCTGGAGCTACAATAGATAAAGCTGCAAATGATGAAGTATATTTTGATGAAGGCGAAATGGAAGAAAAAGATGATCTGCCGTTTTAAACAGAAAATCAATAAATCACAACTCTTTTCTTAACCTGGCAACGGATATATTTAATTGCTCCCTGTATTTTGCTACAGTGCGTCGGGCAATATTATAGCCTTTTTCCTGCAACAGATCAGTAAGAGCCTCATCGCTTAACGGATGCCTTTTATCTTCAGCATCTATAAGATCGCTGAGGATCTTTTTTACTTCTCTCGTTGAAACTTCTTCACCACTATCTGTACTTAACGATTCACTAAAGAAAAACTTTAAGCGATAGGTTCCGAATTCAGTTTGAACAAACTTGCTATTAGCAACACGGCTAACAGTTGAGATATCAAGATTTGTTTTTTCAGCAATATCCTTCAATATCATCGGTTTCATTTCGGTTTCATCTCCGGTCAAAAAGAAATTATACTGATGCTCCATAATTGCATTCATAGTGCTTAGCAAGGTGTGTTGCCTTTGTTTGATAGCATCAATAAACCATTTGGCAGAATCTATTTTCTGCTTTATAAACAAAACAGCTTCTTTTTGCCTTTTATCTTTTTTAGCACCCCTATCATATTCTTTCAGCATATCCCTGTATCCTTCGCTGATCCTTAGCTCCGGTGCATTCCGGCTATTCAAAGTAAGCTCCAGTTTACCATTATTATTTACAATAAAAAAATCAGGAACAACATAGCTTTCTCCTTTATTTGTTTCGCCAACATTACCTCCCGGTTTTGGATTCAGGTGTACGATCTGCTGTATAACCTCTCTCAGATCATCATCATTGATATTTAATCCTCTTTGTATTTTTTCGTAATGTTTTTTGGTAAACTCATCGAAATATTTGGACAATGCTTTAATAGCAAGATCCAACGATTTATTTTCTTCATTTAATTCGACAGACTCTTGTTTCTTCCTTCGCAATTGTATCAATAAACACTCCTGAAGATCTCTTGCACCTACTCCTGCGGGTTCAAAATTCTGAATCTTTTTGATCAGCATTTCAACTTCCTCAGTATTGGTCATTACATTTTGTCGAAAAGCAAGATCATCTACTATCGCAGAAGTTTCTCTTCGCAAATAACCATCTTCATCAATACTACCCACTATTTGTCCGGCAATAATTCTTTCCCGATCATCCAACTTTAATAAACCCAATTGTGATAAAAGTGTTTCGTAAAAACTTGTTTCTTTTTTAAATGGCAATTGACGGCTTTCATCTTCCTCCGGGTAATTATCATCCCGCAATTTATAATCTCCTACTTCATCATCACCTTCCTGAACATATTCACTTACATCGATATTTTCATATTCATCTTCACTACCATCCGGTTCTTCATACATCTCCTCTTCCGTTTCAGTAAATTCGTCTTTCATCTCCTCCGCACTTTCATCCATTTTATCTTCATCAAGCTCCAAAGCAGGATTTTCTTCCATCTCTTCTTTGATCCTTGTTTCAAGATTGGCAGTAGGAACCTGCAACAGTTTCATCAATTGAATCTGTTGAGGTGATAATTTTTGCAGCATTTTCTGCTGAAAGCTTTGACTCAGCGCCATAAATTGTTCAATTAAGAGAATGGCCTTATTTTTTAGAAAATCGGCCAATCATCAAAAATAATGCCGTAAATTTAGATACAAAATTGTTAGGGATGGTGCAACGAACTCTTAAAATTATTGTTGTGTTTTTTCTATTTTGTTTGCCACTTTTTTCAGTTGCACAAAATATTTATAAGCAACCCAAAACAATGCAACAGGTCATTGGCAGGAATAACTATGAATTAAACAAATGGACCTATAAGAACACACCGCTTTATATGAAACAAGCGGTATTTAATGTAAACTATCGGGAATTTACCAATAAAAAGGAGTCTTTTCCTGCTTTAGGACGATTGTCAAATGCCAGGTTAATTATTCCTGTTTCTTCATTTAAGCTATCTCCAAGATACTATACAGAATCACTTGGTTTCTTTTGTGAACAGGAATATAAGTTTGAAAAATATACCAAGGTTCCATTGAAATTCAGGCTTGGTTCGCATGAATATGTAAACTACCTGGAACAAAAACCAAACGCTAAGAAACCTTTCTAGTATTTAATTCGAAATTGATTGCTGTTTTAATACCTTATCGATCACAGCCACCATTTTTTCTCCTTTCTCTTTTATCTGATCTTCTGTCCATAATAAGCTAATAGCTGTAGAGATACAGCGGCTCATTACTTCATCACTCGCTGAAAAATCTTTATTGGCCTGCTCCATCACTTTTGCTTTCAGATCAGGATGCAAAGAGTTTAAAGTAATAGAATTTTTAAGATGATCCCATTTGCGGATATAATGCCAGTTATTATCAAACCAGTAAAAATTTCCGGGAAGAATTCCTTGTGCTTTCATTTCATTAACAACAGCAATAGTAGTTTCTTTGGTTGGTAAGAACCAACTAATAAAACTACAGCTATCACCTACAGGGTCGGGTACATGCCTGAAAGAAATACCCGGCACCTGAGCCAGCATATTTTTTAACAACCCATGGTTCTTTTTTTGAATGGCTAGAAAATCATCTACCCTATTTATTTGTGCTAAACCTACTGCAGCATGCAATTCTGATATTCGATAATTATAACCGATAAAAGGATGCAGGTCGGCACCACGGTCAGCACCTTTATGATCATGCCCATGATCGGTATAGCCATCACATTTTTCATAAAGGTCTTTGTTATTCATCATAACCACTCCACCTTCTGCACAGGTAATTGTTTTTACAAAATCAAATGAAAACGTACCTGCATCACCAATAGTTCCCAGTGATTTGCCTTTGTAAGTACCGCCTATGCTCTGGCATGCATCTTCAAGCAGAAACAAACCATGCTCTTTGCATATTGCTTGTAACGCATCCATATCAGCCATACTACCGCACATATGTACGGGCATCACTGCTTTTGTTCTTGGTGTAATTGCTTTTCTTACTGCATCTGGTGCCAAGGTTAATGTTTCATCAACATCTACTAAAACAGGAACAGCACCCACACTTAAAACAGCTTCAAAGCTGGCAACAAATGTGAAGGAGGGTGTGATCACTTCATCTCCATAGCCAATTCCCAAGGCACTCATAGCAGTAGATAAAGCAGCCGTGCCGCTTGATGTTAGTTGAGCATATTCACATCCAAATCTTTTACAGATTGCCGCTTCCAGCTCTTTGCTCTTCCAGATACCTTTTCGGGGACCATCAAATCCATACCGCATAAGTATACCTGTTTCCAGTACATCATTTACTTCTTTTCTTTCTTTATCACTCCAAAGTTCAAAACCGGGCATATGAGATTAATTAAAAATGAATAATTGAGAATTGGTAATTGCCTTTGATCAAAATTGAAGAAAAGCAAAGCAAAGGTAAAAATCAGTAGTGACTTAGCCCTTTAAAAAAAAGAATGGAAGGAGATAGCCTTCCATTCTTTAAATATTATTGAAAAATACGAGTTATAACTTTTTAAATTTATTTCTCGTTTCTTTTTTTAAAATCAAGGATTATAAAAACTCCATTTACCTCCGGGTTGAACCAAAATTGCAATTTCACTTAAATCACTTTCATTATTGTTCCTTCCAACAGCAGTAATTAAATAACGATAGGAATAGTTTTTGTTTGACAGTGGTTCTTCGAAACTAAATCCATCCGGTATGGTCACAAAACGGGAAATATATTTTGGAATATTTCCAAAAGTTTCACTTTCAGAATTAGCTGCAAATTGATAAACCACATAATACTTTATTTCAACCCTGTTCCTGGGATCTGGCTTTACTTT
>JAHEMN010000054.1:6392-18451 GCA_024643645.1 Chitinophagaceae bacterium
TACTCAATGCTTCAATGATAGAATCTGTATTACTGCGACGCCAATCATCCTTACTCAGTTTACTTCCCGATTTTTTATAGGTGACCTCATCTGGAAATTCTTTTCCCGGAATACGGTATGGATAAAAATAATCATCCATATGTATTGCATCTACTTCATATCGTTTTACAATATCTCTTACTACTTCCACAACAAATTTTTGTGCTTCTTTATTTCCTGGATCAAAATATTTTTTATCTCCATAGGTTAAAAACCATTCGGGATGAATACGGGTAATATGGTTGGATGCAATAGATGATGTATTAATATTAAATACTGCCCTGTAAGGATTTAACCAGGCATGAAACTCCATACCTCTTTTATGGGTTTCTTCGATCATAAATTGAAGCGGGTCGTAATAGGGAGAAGGTGCTTTGCCTTGTGTACCGGTAAGCCATTGACTCCACGGTTCCAATGAAGAAGGATAAAAAGCATCAGCTGCGGGACGTACCTGAACAATCATTGCATTCATACCGTTCTTCTGGTGCTTATCTAAAATACTGATGAATTCGGCTTTTTGCTTCTCACTATCCCATACACCATGTGTTGGCCAGTCAATATTATCGACAGTGGCTATCCATACACCACGAAATTCATATTTAGGCTGTGAAATTGCTGATTGAAAGAAAAATAAAAGCGGTAGTAACCAGAGGGTGTTTTTTATCATGTTTACAGATTCGGTATTAATATCAATAATTTACTAATCAAGAGTGTAAAAATACATTATTGGTTGCCAGTTCTTATCTTATCCAATAAATCACTCAATATACCAGCCTCTTTTTCAGTAAGGTTTCCAAGTACGGCATCTATTTCATCTTGCCTTTCATCCAGACGTTCAAGCATTTTCTTTCCTTTATCGGTGATCATTACATCTACTAACCTTTTGTCATTTTTACAAATGATCTTCTTTACCAGGCCTTTTGAAACTAACCGATCCACTATACGGCTGGTGTCACTCATTTTTTCAACCATACGTTCCCGTATCTGTAAAGTGGAAAGTGGCTTTGGGAAACTACCTCTTAAAATTCTAAGAATATTAAATTGCTGTGGCGTAATTTCTTCTGTATCAAAAATTGCTTTTGTTCTATCCCTCATCCATGAATAAGTATAAAGAAGATTGATAGCCGCTTTTTGATAGGCATTCCTAAATTTATTCTGTTGTATGTCCTGGTCAATTCCCATATAGATTGCTTAAAAGTAAAAAGTTTCAGCCGAAGCAAGATGCTTTAACTGAAACTTTTTGAAATGAAATGCTGAAAAAGCAGCATTAATTATTATAATAGAACTTTTCTTCTACTATTTTACCGTTTTTCCAGCGTTGCACTGCCAATTGATTGTAATTACGGGTACCATAATCCTTATGCGTATAATCCATCCACCACTCAGTTACAGCCAGATCATCACTAATAATGCTGTTTACCACTTTTGCACCACGAAATTCTGATAAACCGTTTACAAAAGCTTCTTCGTACTGACGGTTTACATCTTTTCCTACACGAGCAGGATAATCGTTATCCTGCATTACTACATCATCTGCATAAAATTTATCAAAAGCATCAAGGATTTTACCTTCCAGTATCATCTGGTTCAGTTGATCTACGTTTGTTTTTAAATCTTTCATAATTGTGTTTTTTTAAATAAATCAATGTTTGAACATCAAAATTAATGTTACAACATTGAATTTCCAAATTTTTCCCAAAAAAATTACTTTATTATTTATTTCTTAACATGTAAGCGGCAGCGAATGGGCGACCAAACAGCTCTACATAAGAGTTACGCAACTATTGAAAACAGATCTTATTACAAACCTTTTAATCCTGAAAATGAAATTAATTATAGAATCTGTAAGAAACTTCTTTGAAGGCTTTGCCTCTTTTTATACTTCTTTTTATAAAGAATTACAGAATTGGTAGCAAGCATGTTTACACTTACTTGTTCCTTAATTGTGCCGCCATTTTAAAGATGACAAAGAAATGATGGGCTTCATGCAATAAGAAAAAATTTATCCAGTTCAATAATGATAATTTGCCATAGGTTGGATGAGTACCTTTTTTAGAAAGATCATCAGCTGAAAATGAAGACATCTCTGCTGCCATTTCTTTTCTCACCGTTATCATATTATGCATGATCTCACGGGTCGTTTTGGCACAGCTCTCTAAAAACAAAGGATCTGTATCTGCAATATACTTTTCAAATACAGGGTTTTCTATTGTAAGTATCTGACGAACTCTATTAATAAATGTATGCTGGTAAGATTGAAGATGGACAATGGTCTCAAATATTGACCATTTATCTTTTATTAATTTGAACCTGATGTCTTGATCAGATAATCCATCAATAATATCTACTAATGATTTATGCTGGTATTGCAATCTTGTTGATATGGTTGATGGCATTTCCATATTATAAAATTTAATTAATCATTACTCCAAACCTTTGTACCCTCACTGCAATTAGAACAAATATCAATATTCTTACGGCCTTCGGTAATTTTTTTTCTAAATGCACTGTATTCACCATTCTTCCATATCTCTTTGAATGATTTCTTTTTTAGATCACCCAACTGATGTTGTGCATCTTTATCAAAACAACATGGTGCTACTAAACCATCCCAGGTAATGACCGGATCATGCCACAAACGCCAGCAATGATTTGCTAATTTACCTTTGAAAGTATGCCCATTTTCCGTTTTTCTATATCTGCTGTATTTATCAATTGATGGGATCAGCTGATTAGGGTCATTTTCATAATCATATATCTGCGCTGTTTTAAACCATACATCATCCACACCTACATCTTTTGCCAATTTTTTTACATCTTCTATCTGGTGTTCATTTGGTTTTACCACCAGGAATTGAAAAACAACAAACGGCTTTTTACTCTTCAATTCATTTTTCCATTTTACAATATTTCTGGCTCCCTCTATTACTTTATTCAAATTGCCTCCTACCCGGTATTGCTCATATACCTCCTGTGTAGTTCCATCAATAGAAATAATCAGACGGTCCAATCCACTCTCAATGGTTCGTTTTGCATTTTCATCATTCAGATAATGTGCATTTGTTGAGGTAGCTGTGTAAATTCTTTTTTTAGCAGCATATGCAACCATATCTAAAAAAGAAGGATTCAGATAAGGCTCCCCCTGAAAATAAAATACGAGGTACAATAATTCTTTTGATAACTGATCAATTGTTTCAGTGAAAAAATCTTTCTGCAACATGCCAATTGGCCTGGTAAAGGCTCTTAACCCACTTGGGCACTCCGGGCAACGAAGATTACAGGAAGTTGTAGGCTCGAAGGAAATTGATACAGGATAACCCCATTGTACCGGCTTTTTTGTCCATTTTGCAATATAATAGCTACTTAACACTTTCATACCATTCCATGCACGACGGGGTGTTAATTTGGATAATAAATTAAGACTGTCGCTCCTGTTTATTCTCGCCATTAGCGTAAAGTTACAGATTCGGCATTTAGTTCATTTCGTAGTATAGAACAAGAGTTTTAACTTCAGATAATAAGAAATGAGCCAACAAGGTTTGCCATATAGATTTTTTCCATTAGGCGATTCTGCTATTACTATCGATTTTGGTAATTGTATTGATGAAAATATAAATCTTGAGGTCATCAACCGTTATCATCAACTAAAAAAAGATCTTTTACCTGGAATGATCGAAATAGTTCCGGCTTATAGTTCACTTACTATTCACTATGATATTTTAAAAATCAGCAAATTTTATCCGGATACAAATTCTGCTTATGGGGTGATGACAGATTTTATAGAAGAGAAAATGAAATTACCTGTTACTAACATAAATCAGGAAACCCGATTAATAAAAGTTCCGGTTTGTTATGATCCTGAATTTGCGAGAGACCTTGAGCAATTCACTTCAACAAAAAATATTTCAACTGAAGAACTTATTAATATTCACACTTCAAAGATTTATAAGGTTTTTATGATCGGGTTTTTACCGGGCTTTGCTTATATGGGTGAGGTAGATGAAAAAATAGCCATGCCAAGAAAGCAACAACCTAATATTGTGGCCTCGGGTAGTATAGGTATTGCTGGTAAGCAAACAGGCATTTATCCACTCATTTCACCAGGTGGTTGGCATATTATCGGAAGAACTCCACTTAAAATTTTCAATCCCGAAAAAACAGATCCGGTATTATTGAGAAGTGGCGATACTGTTCAATTTTATTCAATTTCAAAAATTGAATATGAAAATTATTAAGGCTGGCATATGGGATACTGTTCAGGATCTTGGCCGTTATGGTAAGCAGCATCTTGGTATTAACCCAACTGGTGCTATGGATAAATATGCAATGCAAGTTGCAAATGCTTTAGTAGGCAATGACCTTAATGAAGCAGTAATAGAAATGCATTCGCCTGCAGCTGGATTTTTATTTACACAACCTGCATTAATAGCTATAAGTGGTGCTGATTTTTCACCAATGATTAATGGAGAAGAAGTACCTGGCCTTCATCCTATCTATATTCAAAAAAATGATGTATTACAGTTTCATAGACCAATTAAAGGGGCAAGAGTATACATTGCTATTGCAGGAGGAATAAAAATTGATGACTGGTTAGACAGCATGAGTACAAATCTGAAAGCAAAAGCTGGAGGATATGATGGACGAAAATTGCAAAAAGATGACCAGTTGATTTTACGGAAGCAAAATTTATTTACCAATACACATCAGGAATATTTTGTTTTACCGTGGACAGCAGATTTAAATTGGATGCATTCAGACAATTCATTAAACGAAAATATTATTGAAATTCTTCCGGGTTATGAATGGGAAAGGCTTACAAACAGCTCAAAGGAAATGATGACCAATGCCTCTTTTGAGATATCACAACAATCAGACAGAATGGGATACCGGTTGAATAATGTTCCTTTAACAACTACCTCTAATGAAGAAATAGTATCCTCAGGCGTAAGTTTTGGTACTATCCAATTATTACCAGACGGTAAACTAATAATTTTAATGGCTGATCACCAGACAACCGGCGGCTACCCAAGAATAGCCCATGTAATAACAGCACATCATTCCAAATTGGCCCAAATGAATTCAGGTGATGTAATCCATTTTCAATTCACTGATCAAAAAAAAGCTGAACAGCTCTATATTAAACAACAACAACATTTGCAGCAATTACAAAATGCCTGTATGTTAAGATTAAAGGAATATTTCAAATAATTGATTTAATGAAAACAGATATAAACTGTGACCTTGGGGAAGGAATTGGTAATGATGAATTAATTATTCCATATATCACTTCAGCAAATATTGCCTGTGGATATCATGCCGGTGATATTAATACTATGAAGCAAACAATTGAAAGCTGTATAAAAAACAACGTCGCTATAGGGGCACATCCTTCATTTTATGACCGTGAAAATTTTGGCAGAACAGTTATTCAATTATCTGTAGCAGATATATATGAATTAATAACACAGCAATTGATCATTTTTAATGAGGTAGCTGATAGTTACGATCAAAAAGTAAATCATGTAAAACCTCATGGGGCTCTTTATAATTTAGCAGCGAAAGACCCTTCAATAGCAAAAGCAATTGCAAAAGCAGTTTATGATTTTGATAATACACTTGTTTTATACGGATTAAGTGGAAGCCATTCTATTAGTGAAGCAAATGCAAAAGGATTAACATACGCTAATGAAGTTTTTGCAGATAGAACTTACCAGGATGATGGTTCACTTACTCCCCGTTCACATGCCAATGCATTGATAAATGATTCTGGAAAAGCAGTTCAACAAGTTTTACAAATGGTAAAAGAAGGAGTGGTAACAACTATTTCAGGCAAAAAAATTGCAATTATTGCAGATACGATCTGTATTCATGGCGATCATAAAAATGCTGTAGCCCTTGCAAAAGCAATTCATAAAGCGATTGAACAAAATTAATGAGTGACAGCCTTTCAAATAAACAGCATATTAATAAACCCTTTATTAAGAAAAGTTGGGGAGGACCTGTTCTTGGTGCTGCATTCCTAATGGCTACTTCTGCTATTGGACCTGGTTTTCTTACTCAAACATCTTTATTTACTGAGCAACTCCTCACCAGTTTTGGATTTGTTATTCTAATTTCTGTTTTACTGGATATTGGAGCACAATTAAATATCTGGAGAATTATTACTGTAAGTGAGATCAGAGCACAGGATATAGCCAACAAGGTATTTCCAGGTCTTGGATTTTTTCTTGCTGCACTGATTGCTTTTGGTGGATTAGTATTTAACATAGGAAATATTGCCGGAGCCGGATTAGGCTTAAATGTTTTAACAGGTTTAGATCCTAAAACCGGAGCTATTATCAGTTGTGTAATTGCATTAAGCATTTTCTGGTATAAAGAAGCAGGAAAGCTCATAGATACATTTGTAAAAATTCTTGGCCTTATTATGATAACCCTGGTGGTATATATTGCATATACTTCTAATCCGCCGGTGGGTGAAGCTTTATACAGAACTATTTGGCCGGAAAAAATTGATGTAATGAAAATTGTAACATTGGTGGGCGGTACTGTTGGAGGTTATATTTCATTTGCCGGTGCTCATCGGTTAATAGATGCTGGTATAAAAGGGAAAGAAAATATTTCGCAGGTAACAAAAAGTTCTGTCAGTGGAATATTGATAACATCCCTTATGAGGTTCTTATTATTCTTTGCTGCGTTAGGTGTTGTCTCAGAAGGAATACATTTAGCAAGCGGAAACCCCGCTGCTTCTGTGTTTCAATCAGCGGCAGGTGAATTGGGTTATAAATTCTTTGGTGTGGTTTTATGGATCGCTGCTATTACATCAGTGATAGGAGCATCTTATACATCTGTTTCTTTCTGGAAAACATTAGTACCTGCAATTAAGAATAATGAAAAAATAATCATCAGCTTATTTATAATTATTTCAACAGTCATTTTTGTATTGATTGGTAATCCGGTCAAATTATTGATTATGGCAGGAGCGATCAATGGAATCATCTTACCGATTGCCTTAGCTGTTATTTTAATTGCAGTATATAAGAAAACAGTTATTCAACAATACCGGCATCCACTAATATTACAGATCATTGGTTGGTTAGTAGTAGCAGCTATGACGTGGATGGGTACTATTACCATACAACAATATATCAGCAAATTATAAAAAAACAAAAGCCCAACCATAGGGTAAGTTGGGCTTTTTGTTATCATCCATCCTTGTTATGTGTCCAATCAGTCGTTAAGTATTGTAGAGCCTAGCAAATATTTTTTGCCGGGATGATATATAAATAAGCAGGAGCCTTCTTTAATTGTATTGATAATAAATGCTGATTCTTTTTTTGGTACGGCCGGGCAACCCCAGCTACGACCCATAAAAGCACCGGCCTTTGCACGGGCAGGATCAACATAAGCAGCACCGTGAATAACTATGGTACGTTTAAAAGCATTATCGTTGTATCCAGGATCTACGCCATGGATGCGTAACGACAATCCATGCTTTCCTACATATGTTTTTCCTGTAACATAAAAACCAAGACTACTTTGTAAAGATTCCGGCTTATTTGAAAATTTAGTAGCAAATTCACCTCCGGAGTTTTTTCCATGTGCTACATAAGTATTTGTAACTAATTGCTGATTCTCGATATCTATTATATATAACCGCTTTTCTCCAGAAGATTGACTAAAATCACAAATAGATAAAAGATCACTACGATTAATTGATTTATTCTCCAGTAAATGCCGGTACCCATTCCAGGCATATTCAAATGCTTCCATAGACAATCCATATTCATCAAGATGAATTGTATTATACAAAACAGTTGCCTCGTCCTCAATAGATGATGAAGATTCTGTAAGCTTAAGATTTGAAACCTCCTTAGCAATAGAAATATCTGCGCTTGGTTTGTCTGTTGGGATAATGGTAAATGACATACTCATCAATCCCACGGATATTGGAATAAATAGGTTTTTCAAGTTGGGTACGGTTTTTTCCTCAGCTTCACCACCTTTCGGTAGTTACATCATCGGATTGGATTTAAAAACGTAGGTTGATGCAAAATATTATGCAAATTTTGATTACACAAGAAATAAACTACTGTTTTATAGCGGTTTACGAAGAACTACGATTTAACACTTCATTTTCATACAGGGAATACTACGAGAAAGATCAGTTAAGATTTATGAGTTAGTTTTATTTAAAATACACGAACAGTTATTTTACGTATTTGTAGTATAATAGTAATTGAAAAAGTATGAAAAAGAAAAAAATTGGTAAGAAGTTACTCTCTTTACTTTCCATACTGGTATTACTTTATTTGTCTGCTGGCTTTGTTTCTGCTATTCCAATTAAAAAAACTCAGATGAACAGTTTTCCGGATACGAGTCTTTTACAATTGTCAGAAAAATTTTTATACAATGTGAAATTGGAGGAGTCAACAACTGTCCTTGAAGCTGAATTAGCCGGATTAGATATACAACGACTTGTAACCGGATTGAATAATGATGATGCAGTAAAAACTTTCTGGATCAATATGTATAATGCATGGTTTCAGATTCTGGCTGGCAGGGAAAAAATGACCCGGCCGGGAATTTTTACTAAAAAAGTAATCCCGATAGCCGGTAAACTATTCAGCCTTGATAATATTGAACACGACATTTTGAGAAAATACCGCTGGAAATACAGCATGGGGTACTTTCCAAGATTCTTTCCCGGCAAACTGCTCAAACAATTAGCAGTTTCTAAAATTGATCACCGGATACACTTTGCGTTGAATTGTGGTGCAAAAAGTTGCCCCCCAATTGCATTTTACTCTTATGAGAAATTAGATCAACAACTTGATCTTGCTGGCCGTAATTTTCTGAAGTCTGAAACTGAAATCAATGATGAAAAAAAAATGATCCTTACTTCAAAGATCTTAAGCTGGTTCAAAGGAGACTTTGATGGAAAGAAAAATATACGAAAAATAATAGGGACTGTATTTGATAAAAACTTATCAGGTTATAAAATAAAATTCAAAAAATATGACTGGGAAAGTGTACTTAAAAATTATAGCGAGTAAACTAAAATAGATTTAGCCCATTAATTCTCCATGATCTCATTTACATCTCTTTGCTTTGCGACAAACTCAGAAGTATAGATCTTCAATAGCAACATAAATATTGAGATAAGCAAAGGACCAAAGATCAATCCAATAAATCCAAAGAGATTCAACCCTATTATTACACCGAAGACTGTTGTAAGTGGATGAACATTCGCTAATCTCTTTAATAAAGTAAACCGCAAAACATTATCTACCGTACCAATTATTCCAAAACCATATATTAATAAGAAAACTCCTTGCCCTGTTTTATCATTAGCAAAAGCGATTATAGCTAATGGAACATATGCTAATGCTGCACCAACTACCGGAATCATACCTGCAATACAGGTAACTCCAAACCAAAAGAAAGGCTGATCCACTCCAATTATCAGATATCCGATTAACCCAACAACACCTTGCGCAAATGCAATCAAAGGGATTCCAAGGGCATTGGACATGACCATAGAATGAACTTCTTTTCCAAGCTTTATAACATTCTCATTTTTTAGAGGAATATATTCATACACTGTATTTTCCATCTTCCTGCTATTCATAAGCATAAAATAGAGGATGAAAAACATAAACAATATTGTCGAAAGCGTATTAAAAGTAGCCCCAACTATTCCCGGCAGACTTTCCGATATAAGACCTCCAAGTTTATTGATATTAGATTCACTGGCAAGTACTATATTATAATCCTGTTCAATATTACTCACCACTTTTTTCATTGCTTCTACTAACTCTGAAGAGTGCTGAATCGCATAGGTAACTTTTGAAGAAAGCATATTCACCAACATTCCAATTGGTAAAAGAATTACAATAAATGAAAAGAACATTAATATTAATGAAGTTAGCCCCTTACGCCATTTTTTTCTTTCTGTCAGATAGATCATCCAGTTGTGCAGCATTATATAAATAGTTACAGCACCCAGCATAGCAGGAAGAAAAGAACGAAGTTCAAAAAAAAGCAAAACTCCGAGCAGCAGAATAACGATGATAAAGAATACTTGCCGTAGTTGATTCTGATTAATAACGTTGCTCATAAATAGTAATAATGATACTAAGGTAAAAAATGTTTGCTCATGAATAGCCTTAATAAATCGAATAATTACTTCTATTACAATCTTTTCAATTCTTCCCTATACTTTTACAGTCTTCCATTTTCCTTTTTTGAAAAAGTACCAGGCAGCCAGGGCTAATAAACTTTCAGCTACAGGTATTGCAATAAAAGCACCTAATGGTCCCATATTTAAATTCTTAGCCAATATCCATGCAAATGGGATCTGGAAAAACCAGAAAGTAAAAAGATTGATCCATGTCGGCGTTTTTGTATCACCTGCTCCATTCAATGCCTGAATCATAACCATTCCAATTCCATAAAAGATATAACCGGCACCTATTACCTGCAATGCCTGTACAGCATAAAAATGCACTCCGGTTTCAGTAGTAAATATGTTTATTATTGGTGATGCAAAAAATAAAAATAAAAACATTACTCCTGCCATAAATATGGCATTATATTTTGCGGTCAGCATAACACTTTGCTCAGCTCTCAGTGGTTGACCAGCCCCGAGGTTTTGTCCTACCAAAGTTGCAGCAGCATTACTTAACCCCCATGCCGGTAAAATAAAAAAAACAACATTGCGAATTGCCACCTGGTATCCTGCACTTGCGTCCGTACTACCGGTAATAGATACCAGATATGCCATAAATATCCAGCTTCCACTCTGAATAAAAAATTGTAAGGTTGCCGGCCATGCTACACTGAATAATGTTTTTACAACTGGTAGATCCCATTTGAAATGTGGCCATCGAATCTTAATTGTTCGTTTACCATTAAATAAATGATAGCATTGATATATTACTCCGATACCACGTCCAATAGTAGTTGCAATTGCAGCACCTTTCAAACCTAACTCCGGAAAAGGACCATACCCGTTAATAAGAACCGGACAAAGAATAATATTAATGATACTGGCTATCCATAAACTTCGCATTGCCATAGTAGCATCACCGGCACCCCGAAAGATCCCATTGATCATAAAAAGAAAAATGATAACAACAGACCCCCCCAGCATTATTCGGGTAAAAACTGTTCCATCCTTTACTACTTCTGGTTTTGCACCCATTAGCCTTAACACATCTGCAGCAAAAATAATTCCGAGTATACTTACTACTATCGTAACCATTAATGCAATTAATAATGATTGTGCTGCCGTATGTGCTGCACCATCAGGATTTTTTTCACCGATACGCCTTGCTACTACTGCAGTAGCAGCAGTACTTAGCCCAATGGCAATTGTATAGACCAGTGCTACTACGGCCTCTGTTAAGCCAACTGTTGCCATAGCCGAACTTGCATTTGGTAAATGACTAACAAAATACATATCCACTACTGCGAATACAGACTCTAAGCTTAATTCAAGTATCATTGGAATAGCCAGTAGTACAATTGCACCACGAATGTTTCCTTGAGTATAGTCATGCTCACCCCCCTTTAATGATTGTTTTATAATTGTATATAAAAGGAATAGCTTATTTGAATAAGTTGATTTTGACATAATTAAGAAAATGAAATTAGTTAAATGATTACTTCTTACAGCAACCGGGATGTTACTGTTTGTTTATTTCTTCAAAACTTTTCGGAAATTTTCCGAACCCCTGTTCTAAACAGGAATTAACAAACTTTCATATGCGTATCATTAACTAATACAAATATAAGCTTCTCACAATATTAGCACTTGGCCAAAGGGCTTTATATATTTTCTGAATAAAAAAACCCATCGCTTATTAATTGCGATGGGTTTTGATTTTATTGATTTATGAAACTCTTATTGTTTATAAACAACTATTCTTCTTGATCCTGCTAGTGAACCGTCCGCTCTTCTCAACTCTACTACATACACTTCACTGGTCAGTATTCTGCCAGTTGACAGATCTACATTG
>JAHEMN010000191.1 GCA_024643645.1 Chitinophagaceae bacterium
TTTTTATCTGATCACTTTTTTAAGTAAATGATTTCTCAAATGAGATTATATCAAGTATCCTTTTTATTGCTGATTTTTTTTTCTTGTTGTAATCAAAAAGAAAGTGAGTTGATTAAAATTTCCGGTGAGGCACAGGGAACTACTTATCATATTGCTTATTATTCAGAAAACAATATTAATTATAAAAATTTAGTAGATTCTATATTTAAAAAAATCGACTCATCACTTTCTACATATTTACCGGCATCAATTATTTCCAGGATAAACAGCAATGAGGATGATGTGCAGTTGGATGATCATTTCATCAATGTTTTTACAAAGTCAGTCAGTGTTTCTGAAATAACAGACGGAGCTTTTGATATTACTGTGGCGCCGGTGATCAATGCATGGGGTTTTGGATTTTCTAAAAAAGAAAAAGTGGATAGTACAGTTATTGATAGTCTTTTAAGGTTTGTTGGTTATACAAAAATGAAATTGAATGGTAATTCAATTCAAAAAGAAGCAAAGGAAGTAATGTTGGACTTCAACGCCATTGCGCAGGGATATACGGTAGATGTGATTGCTGCTTATTTTGAAAGCAAAGATTTGAAGGATTTCTTTATCGAACTGGGTGGAGAGGTAAGAGCAAAAGGGAATAAGAAAAATAAGGAGGAATGGAAAGTAGGAATAGATAAACCGGTTGAAGAAGAAGGTGAAGAAAGGGATATACAAGCTATCTTAAAATTGAAGGACAGATCATTGGCCACATCCGGCAATTACCGGAAATTTTATATGGAGAACGGACAAAAATATTCCCACATCATTGATCCGAAAACTGGCTACCCTGCTAAAAATAATTTACTAAGTGCCAGTGTCGTAGCTGGTGATTGTATGACAGCAGATGCTTTTGCAACGGCTTTTATGGTGATGGGTTTAGAAAAAGCAATCAATTTTATTGAAGCAAATAAAAGCCTGAACCTGGAAGTATATTTTATTTATGATGATAATGGAGTATGGAAAACATACACTTCAGCAAATCTCAAAAAGTGGATGGAAGAAATTGATTAAGCTTTACATGCTTCTTCAGGTTTGGCGCCACAAATACCACAGGCACCTCCTTCAGTTTTAAGTAAAGGATTATTACTGCTGCAGGTTCCGGCAAATTCTCCGTTTTTCTTCACTAATAATTTTATAGCAATTCCTGCAATACAAAGTGCGACAACTATTATGGAAATTATGATCAGCTGCATATCTAAATTTACAAAATTTCAGGAAAGTAACCTAGACTGAAATCGGGATCTTTATATGTGCAATGAATATTAGTTCCATTGCCACTTGAATATCATCGAAGTTATATACGGTACTTTTCTTTTGAAAACCGCATCCTTGAATTTATGTTAAGTTCAAAAAAAGGAATCATAGTTTTCTCAATAAAAAATCAAGGAATACTCAGTAACTGTTCTTAACTTGAATTTTCAGATGGTTTTTATTTTTAATAAATCTATTATTAGTTATGATCCTCCTTCATAAAATAAAACTTTATGGCCTGATTCTTTTTTGTGGTTTGCTGCTTTGCCAGCTACCGGTAGCTGGCCAGAACCGTGACATCAGTTATATGACTTCTGGTGGCAAGCTCAATCCGCTACAGGCTATTATGGATATCCGGCATTATACAATTACTCTCACAATAGATCCGGAGCAGCAGGCCATCAAGGGTAATGTGGTCGTCACCTTAAACTTATCAAAACCAACTGATACATTATTGCTGGACCTGGTGCACCTGCTGCTGGTTGAAAAAATAAAAGTCAACAACAGCCCGGTTGCATTTACACAAAAAGATGACAAGATTTATATTACAGGGAAGACCGCTTTCAAACAGGGGCAACAAAAAATACAGATCATCTATGGTGGTATGCCTCCGGTGGCAATAAGGCCTCCTTGGGATGGTGGTTTTACCTGGACAAAAGATATTAACGGCAACCCCTGGATTGTGATTAATTGCCAGGCCGAAGGTGGTAAGCTGTATTTTCCATGTAAGGATCACCCCAGTGATGAACCTAATGAAGGCGTTGATATAAACATTACAGTTCCTGCCAACCTCGTAGTGGCCGGGCCGGGATTACTTCAAAAAGTAATTACAAAAAAAGGGATGAAAACTTTCTACTGGAAAACCAACTACACCATCAGTAATTATTGTGTCCTCTTTAATATTGGAAAGTATAAAGTGGTTCGGGATAGTTATACCACTATCAATAACAATAAAGTGCCGATAGAATATTATGTCCTGGAAGTGGATACTGCCCATGCCCGGAAAGTAATTGAGACAAGGATCCGGGATTCAAAAATTCTGGAAAAATATTTTGGTGAATATCCGTGGGTAAAAGAAAAAATCGGCATTGCTGAAGTACCGAATCCCGGAATGGAACACCAGACCATGATCACATTTCAGAATAAATTTGAATACCAGAAAATCGGCGGTCAGGATTACTCGGCCAACCTGTTTCATGAATTTGCACATGAATGGTGGGCAAATAAAGTCACCAACAAAGATTGGGCTCATATGTGGATACAGGAAGGTATTGCTACTTATGCAGAAGCGCTTTGTATGCTGGAATTAGGAGGTGAAGATGCCTATAATGAAATTATAAACCGGCACAAACGCAGTGTAAAGAATAAAAAAGCTATGGTGCTGGGTGAAGAAGTAACAGAGGAAGAAACCTATTCGGGCGGCGATATCTATACAAAAGGTTCTTTTTTTATGCATAGTCTCCGGTATGTCATCAGCGATGATATTTTTTTCCCTACTTTGAAAAAGCTGGCAACTGATCCGGCATATACCTATGATAATTTTGTAACCACCACGGATGTAGAACAATTATTCAGTAAGGCTTCCGGCAAAAATCTCAAACCTTTTTTTGATTTTTACCTGAGAACGACCGATGTACTGGATCTTACAATAAAGGAAACAGGTTACCATAAATACCAGATCAAAATCAATAATTATTTTATGGATCTGCCTTTTGAAGTTTCAATGGATAATACAACACAAAAAATGATCATTCCAAAAGACGGAATAACGGTTACCGCCAATACTCCTCCAATGGTGGATGCGAGAGGATATTATTTAAAAAAGGTCATGATACAATAAATGTTTATTGGATGACGGTATAAAAAATCAAGTTTAGACATGCATAAATATTCATTTTCACTTTTTATTATCCTGTATGTTTTCTTTTTTACAACAGTTGCTTTTGCTGATAACTATCCTGTTGATAAAAGAATTGACATCAAAAATTATCAATTTAATATTACCGTATCCGATCAATCGGATGAAATCAATGTTGCCGCTTTTATCACTGTTCTTTTTAAGCAACCAGGAGTAAAAAAGATCAGGCTCGACCTGGTCAATAAAAACATTTCTGGTGATGGAAAAGGAATGCAGATAATTTCTGTTTCAGCGATAGATAAAAACATCTCTTTCATTCATAGTAACAATGCCTTATTCATTCACATTGAACAATCGCCACCTGCAGGTACTGAAATTACTTTTGAGATTCAATATCACGGTGAGCCGGCAGATGGATTGCATATAGGCCCCACCAAATACGGCGACCGGAGTTTTTTCAGTGACAATTGGCCCAATAAAGCCAGGAACTGGCTGCCGCTGATTGATCATCCCTATGATAAAGCTACCTGTGAGTTTATTGTGAAAGCTCCATTGCATTATCAGGTTGTATCCAATGGGTTATTACTTGAGGAATCGATTTTGAATGATTCTACCAAATTAACTGATTGGAAACAGTCTGTTCCCATTGCCTGCTGGTTATATACGTTAGGTATAGCCGAATTTGCCGTTCAATATGTTGACCAGTTTGAAGGAAAATCATTACAATCCTGGGTGTATGCAAAAGACAGGGTGGCAGGTTTTTATGATTTTGCGGTTCCAACGAAAGAAGCACTTACATTTTTTTCTGATTATATTGGTCCCTATGCCTATGAAAAATTGGCTAATATTGAATCGCCGGTTGTAGGGGGCGGAATGGAAGCAGCATCCGCCATCGGCTACTCCGACAAACTGATTCAGGGAACCCGTTCGGTACGCATCCGAAATGTGATCATTCATGAACTGGCACATCAATGGTTTGGCAATGCGGTAACTGAAAACAATTGGGATGATGCCTGGCTAAGTGAAGGGTTCGCTACCTGCTTTACGATGCTGTTTATAGAACATGCATATGGCAAAGAAGAATTTTTAAGAGAATGGGAAAAAGCAAAACAGCTGTTTAAGAACTATTATCAAAAAGATACTGCTTATAAAATAATAGATGACCGGACTGCAGAAGCGGAAACAGTGACTAATATTGTTACTTATCAGAAAGGGGCCTGTATTTTATTAATGTTGCGGGATATGATGGGAGATGCTGCTTTTCAGAAAGGAATCCGTTCGTATTACAAAAAGTATATGAATGCAAATGCTTCAACAAAAGATTTTCAAACAGAAATGGAAAAAGCAGCACACATGGATCTTTCTGTTTTTTTTAATCAATGGCTGCACCGCGGAGATTTTATAAAAGTAAAAGCAGAGTGGAAGTACAATTCCCGAAAAAAACAACTTGAGCTTATCGTCAATCAATTACAAGATGAGGATGGTCTTTATAGCTTTCCGCTGGATCTTGCTATTCTGGTATCGGAAAACAATGTTCCCGTATTAAAAAAAATTAATATAAAAAAACAATCAGAAATATTTGTATTCCCGCTGGTAAAAGAGCCACTATCAGTTGAACTGGATCCCCGAAAAGTATTATTATCAACGATAGAATTAAAAA
>JAHEMN010000055.1 GCA_024643645.1 Chitinophagaceae bacterium
ACCGTCATCACTTTTGTTTGTGTAGCATCAAACAAAGAACCAAAATGGATACCTATGATATCGCTGCTCACAATTTCATCTTCAGTGTAACCGAAGCTTTCATTTGCTGATGCCTTCATTGCTGCATTGATCTCTTCAACCGATACAGTTTTTTCAAGAATGGTTGTTAATTCAGTTAAAGATCCGGTAATAGTAGGTACTCTTTGTGCACTTCCATCCAATTTTCCTTTTAACACCGGTAATACAAGGCCAATAGCTTTAGCAGCACCTGTACTATTCGGAACAATATTGGCAGCCGCAGCCCTTGCTCTTCTCAAATCTCCTTTTGGATGTGGAGCATCTAATGTATTCTGATCATTTGTATATGCATGGATGGTTGTCATAATACCGGTTACTATACCATATTTATCATTCAACACTTTTGCCATAGGAGCCAGGCAGTTAGTGGTACAGGATGCACAGGAAATGATCGTTTCACTACCATCCAGAATGTCATGATTTACATTAAATACTACCGTTTTCAAATCACCTGTTGCTGGAGCAGATATAACTACTCTTTTAGCTCCGGCAGCAATATGTGCTGATGCTTTATCCTTATCAGCAAAAAAGCCAGTGCTTTCAATAACAACATCAACATCATGAGCAGCCCATGGAATCTGGGAAGGATCTTTCTGTGCATAGATCTTAACATGATCTCCATTAACAGTAATTGAATCTTCAGACACCTGGATATCTGCATCAAAACGACCCTGGGCACTATCATACTTTAAAAGATGTGCCAGCACTTTTGGGCTTGTTAAATCATTAACAGCAACAACATCAATACCTTTCATGTTATAAATCTGACGATAAACCAGACGGCCGATTCTTCCAAAACCATTGATAGCGACTTTAACTGTGCTCATTATTATTAAATTTTAAATATTAAAAATGAGGAGCGAAGGTAAGAAATCTTACCCTGTTCAAATGTTTATGCTTGTAACTAAACTTACTCATTTTAAGTTAATTAATATGGTGGAAAACAAAGGGAAAAACATTTGGCTAAAAAGTGCCGCACTACTATCTTTGCCGTCCCTTAAAACGGCCCGTTCGTCTAAGGGCTAGGACACCACCCTTTCACGGTGGTGATACGGGTTCGAATCCCGTACGGGCTACAAAGGCTTTGAGAAATCAAGGCCTTTTTTATTTACCCGGCTATATCTTTTCATGGCATCCTAATTGCGTCGCACTCTTGTACGTTCTGTTCATTGGGCATCAGTTTCCTGTCGCTGGTGTCTTTGCCCTGCTTTTTTGCCAGCACACAACACACAGCGACGGCGTGATGCTTTCTTTTCAAAGGCCAAGGAGAAAACAACTATTTTCATTTACCGTATGCCTTGGTTCGTGGCGCCACGAACCAACTCCAATCATACTTTCCTCCAATTGTTCATATATTCATTTACCTATTACTTATTCTTTCAATAATATAACCACTCATCTTTTTTACTACCCTCTTGCCTTCTCATGGTTCGTGGCGACACGAACCATTGCAGCGGTACTCAGATTCTTCACTGGCAAACGGAGAGTTTCAAAAATCAAACAACCGAAATGTTAGGATCAAAATTTATTTCTATGCTTAATAGATACAAAAAAACTAGAAACAATTATGCTGAAGGAATAAATGAGAGCATAAGTATTTCCGTAATCATTAAACTCCATTATCCTAAAAGTTATAATAACACCAGATATTCCAATTAAATTAATAAGCACTTTAATCACTATTGTTGAAATTGATTTTTCAAAAAGGATTTTGAATAAAATTATTGATACTAGAAATGTGGGAATTGAAAATAATAACCCAAATAAAATAAATATGAATATAACTCCAATACTATTGTTTTTACCTAAGTTAGAAAAATTATTGATTGTCGTAAATAAACCTAATATGATTGGTGCAACAATTCCTATACTGATAATCCAAAGTTTAAGTGGATAAATGTTAAATTGTTTATCATTTTGTTCAGCCATGCTAATTAATTTTCATATATGGTATTAAAGAAACCATTATCTCCTTCCTGTGTCAACTAAATTTAGTACTTATCAAATGTTGTTCTCTCATTGATTCTTCCATAATCTGTAATTTAGTAAAATGTCAAACCCAAAAGCAGAAATACATCCTATCATTTTATTTGACGGCGTCTGTAATTTCTGTAATTACTGGGTGAATTTTGCAATCAGACATGACCAATCTCAAAAACTTCGTTTTAGTCCTTTGCAAGGTAAAACAGCGCAGGAGTTGCTTCCCTCTTATCAAATTGATACTACACAACTCAAGTCGGTTATTATAATAGATAACGGAAAAGTTTATAGCCAATCTTCAGCTGCTCTACGAATATGTAAACACCTAGATGGCGGTTGGAAAATATTTTATGGCCTGATCATTATCCCAAAGTTTATCAGAGACGCTATCTATAATATAATAGCCCGCAACAGGTATAAATGGTTTGGTAAAAAAGAAACTTGTATGGTTCCAACACAGGAAGTAAAGGCCAGGTTTCTTGAATAACTATAATCTATATCACTATCTCTCCTTTCATATAAAAAACACATTTACCACCCATTATAACCCTTTCGCCCTTTTGCTCGCAAAAAACGTCCCCACCTCTTTTTGATAATTGCTTTGCATGCATTTTAGTTTTTCCTGTTTTTGAGTTCCAAAACGGAATTAATTGAGAATGTGCGGAGCCGGTTACAGGATCTTCATCAATACCTGCAGTTGGCGCAAAAAACCGGGATACAAAATCAACTTCATTTCCTGCTGCTGTTATGATCACCATTTTGTCAACCTTTTTCATCAATGAAAAATCAGGTTTACAATTTCTTACAGCTTCTTCATTTAACAGTTCAACAATATATTCCCTGTTTTTGAAGACTCCGGCAACATCAGGATTGCCCAACGATTCTAATAACTCGTCAGGATATTCAGTTATTCTTTCAGGCTTCCAGGAAGGGAAATCCATTTTCAACAAATCGCCATCAAGACTAACAACCAACGGACCACTTTTGGAATGAAAAATAACGGAAGGCTTGTTGTAATCCAAAATTGTATACAAAACAAAAGCAGATGCCAATGTAGCATGACCGCATAAATTAATTTCCAATGCCGGTGTAAACCATCGTATCTCAAAATCATCTTCTTTCGGAACAAAGAAAACTGTTTCCGCCAGGTTGTTTTCCATGGCAATTTGCTGCATCAGGTAATCATCAATCCATTTTTCTAAAGGGATAACTGCAGCAGGATTTCCAGTAAACAATTTATCTGCAAAAGCATCAATTTGATAGAGTGTCAGTTTCATTCTTACTTTTTGTATTATACAACTGTGGCAAAGAGATTTTATACCGCACTGCCAATATCCTGATTACAAAAATTATCAGGATGCAGAGAATGGTAACTGCATCTGCATCCAGTTTTAATTCCCGCAGCAAAAAATAAATAAGACCACCTGCTATGCAGGCCATAGCATAAATCTCTTTTCTGAAAAGCAATGGAATGTGATTCAATAGTACATCCCTGACAACACCACCAAAACAGGCAGTGATAGTTCCAAGGGTAATACAAACACCGATACTGAAATGCTGAGCAATCCCCAGTTTGATCCCTACAATTGTAAAAAGACCAAGTCCTAATGCATCAAACAAGAACAATGTTGTAGAAAGGTGTTTTAAGTATTTACCGAAAAACATTGTTGCTACAGCTGAAATAAAAATTACTACTGTTGCTGTTTCATTTTGTAACCAGCTTACCGGTAAGTTTCCAATTAAGATATCTCTTAATGTACCACCCCCAATGGCTGTAACAAATGAAATAACCAAAACACCAAAGGGATCCAGCTTTTTATCCATTGCCATAAAAGCCCCCGATACAGCAAAGGCAATCGTTCCAAGTATATCTATAATGTGAAGAAATTGTGTTGGCATCGGGATTCAAAAATAAAGAATCCCATTCCGATCAAACTGAATGGGATATTAAATATATTTCGATTATAAAAAAGAACTAATCCTTTTTATCTTTCTTCTTCTTTTTATCATCATCTTCATGATCTAGCCGGAAAGAAAGTTTGCAAATAACTCCGTAAGATTTAATTTTTCCATCCTTTACATGTGCTTTCATATCTTTTACCCATACTGAATCAATATTCCGTATAGTTTTTGAGCTTTCTTTTACAGCCTGTGCAACAGCATCGTCAAAACTTTTTTCAGAAGAAGCAATTACTTCAATAACTTTTACAATAGACATAGCAGTAGATTTTTGATTAGCTTAAAAGATACAACATTTTAGCAGGCTATGGAAAAACATTTTCACTATTACTCAGCCATCATTTCTTTTATCACTGTAACGATCTGTTCTGCATTAGGCTTACTGAAATAATCACCATCGCTTCCATAAGCCGGACGATGAGCTTTACCTGTAATTGTTCTTGGTGCAACATCCAGGAATTTATATCCTCCCTGTTCTTCCATCACCTTATTAAACATAAATGCAGCAGCACCGCCGGGAACATCTTCATCTATAAATACAATGCGGCTTGTTTTCTTTAATGAATCCAAAATGATATGATGAATATCAAACGGCAATAAAGTCTGTACATCTACTATTTCACAACTGATATTATTTTTTTCTAATGAAGCTACTGCATCATCAATGATCCGTAATGTTGAACCATATGAAACTATTGTAACATCCGTTCCTTCTTTAATTATTTCCGGTACACCTAAAGGCACTGTAAATTCTAATAAGTTGGAAGGTGCTTTTTCTTTCAGCCGGTAACCATTGAGGCATTCTACAACTAAACCTGGATCATTACTTCTTAATAATGTGTTATACATACCAACAGCCTGTGTCATATTTCTCGGTACACAGATATACATGCCCCGAAGAGCATTAATGACCATTCCCATTGGTGAACCACTATGCCAGATACCTTCCAGCCTATGTCCTCGTGTACGAATAATTACCGGACAACTTTGCTGGCCTGCTGTTCTGTAATGTACTGTTGCCACATCATCACTCAATGGCTGTAAGCCATATAACAGATAATCCAGGTATTGTATCTCTGCAATTGGACGTAAGCCTCTAAGTGCAAGGCCTATGGCCTGGCCCATTATGGTCAACTCTCTTATCCCAGTATCAAATATTCTTTGAGCCCCATGTTTTTGCTGTAACCCACTGAAGCCCTGGTTCACATCTCCTATATAACCTAGATCTTCTCCAAAGGCCACTACTTTTGGATTTGCAGTAAATAATTCATCAAAATATCTATTCAACACTTCAAAACCATTTTTCACCACCGTTTCATCCGGATATTCTGCCTTTACAACCTCCACCTTTAAAGCACTTTTTGGACCATCATTATACAAATGTGTACTGTAAAGTTTATCGCTTTCATTTAAAAGATCTTTGTAATAATCTTTTGTCCAAAATGCAACATCCGCATTACCAGCTAAAGACAAAGCATCAAACAAAGTTTTAAGTACATCCCGCCTTAGTGGTTCCCTGTTAGTTGTTATTTGGTTTGTTATTTTTTGCAGTGCCACCGCATGTTGTGGTAAGCCATTGGCCATTGTATTAATCAACTCAACAGCCCTTGATACCTGGCCTTTTATTGGAGTGATAAAATCTGTCCAGGCATTGGCTTTACTTTCCTTTACATGAAGTTTAGCTTTGTCGGCAATATCATCCAATTCAGCTTCTTCCGCCAAAGCATTTGCAATGATCCATTGTTTCATTTTCTTAATACCGTCCCATTCTCTTTCCCATTCCAGCCGCTCAGGAGATTTGTACCGTTCATGACTACCTGAAGTAGAGTGACCTTGCGGTTGTGTAATTTCTTCAACATGAAATAATACCGGTATATGGTTTTCCCTTGCCAATCTAATTCCTTCTTCAAACACCTCACACATTCCGGCATAATCCCAACCTTTTACTTTATAAATATTAATGCCGTTGGTTCCCTCTTTCTTTTGCATTCCATTCAACGCATCAGAAACTGAGGCTTTAGTGGTTTGGTATTTTTTGGGGACAGATATTCCATATCCATCATCCCAAACAAAAACAGCCAGAGGTACCTGTAAAACTCCCGCTGCATTTATTGTTTCCCAAAAATGACCTTCACTTGTAGAAGCATCTCCGATGGTAGCAAAGCAAACCTCTTCTCCATTATTTGAAAGTGATCTAAAAGCATGAAGTTGTTCTATTCTTCTGAATGCTCTTGAAGCAAATGCTAATCCCAAAGACCTGGGCATCTGACCTGCAGTTGGGGCGATGTCGCTGGAAATATTTTTGAGTTCAGAAAGATTCAACCAATCTCCATTTTCATCAACAAATGGAGTGGCAAAATGGCAATTCATTTGACGACCGGCACTGAAAGGCTCATGTTTTATATCAGGGTCGGCATATAATTGTGCAAAAATCTGTTGTGTAGTAGCAAGACCTGAAGCCAGCATAAAAGTCTGATCCCTGTAATATCCACTCCGGAAATCACCCTGTTGAAAAAACTTGGCCATTGCAATCTGGGCAATCTCTTTGCCATCACCAAAAATGCCAAATTTGGCTTTTCCGCTGAGCACTTCTTTTCTACCTAATAAGCTGGTTTCCCGACTTATACAAGCAATTTCGTAATCTTTTAAGACTTCTGACCGAAACCGGTCAAAAGAGAGTTTTGCTTCATCAGTTATAACATCTGAATGAGTATTCTCCATATCACAAAAATAGGAAGTTTGAATAGCCAAATAACCTGTTTATAAAAATACCTTAAATGTCTGCAACCCCTCTATGTTTTATCACATCTGTTTACTAATTTTGAAGTCCTTAAAAGAATCTAATGAAGAAATTAAGTTTGTTATTTATTGCATTTACATTGACCTATGGTCTTTCAGCTCAAAATGAGCATGATGGTCATAATCATGAGCCTGCAACACAAACTGCTACAGAAGATTTTTTGAAGCTAAAGGAAACTGAACATGATTTCTCCAAGATCCCGCAAGGAAAGCCAGTATATTACAGTTTTGAAATAATGAATACCGGAAAAACTGAATTAAAGCTGGATAATGTAACAGCCACTTGTGGTTGTACTACCCCAGAATGGAGCCGTGAACCTATTGCCCCTGGTACTTCAGCACAAATTAAAGTAGGTTATAATGCTGCAGCTGAAGGCTTTTTTGAAAAGTATATCACAATCAATTATAATTCAAATCAAACAAAACAAATCAAAATAAGAGGAACGGTATGGAAAGCACCTGATGGTTCTGCACCAGCTAATGCCTCTGTTGATTTCTTAAAAAAACAATCTTTTTAAATTTTATCAACCATGAAGAAAATTATTTTACTCGCAGCTGCATTTGTATTTACATTGGGAGTTTTCGCTCAAACCAATGTTGATGACGTTATTAAATTTAATGTTGAAGCTCATGATTTTGGAAAGATCAAGAACAATGTTCCTGTTACTTATTCTTTTGAAATAACAAATATCAGTGACAAGCCTGTTGTTGTTGAAAATTCCTGGGCCAGTTGTGGATGCACAACTCCGGATAAAATTGTTGACCCAATTATGCCGGGAACTACTGTTAAATTAAAAGTGGCTTACAATGCTGCTGCAGTAGCACCATTCCATAAAGATGTTTTCGTAAAACTTGCAGGTGTTGAACAACCTAAAACAGTTAAAATTTCCGGTGAGGTTTTAAGTGCTGAAGCATACGAAGCTTATGAAAAGGAACAAGGGGCAAAAGCTAAGACCAAGAGCTAATTTTATTAATCGATCTATAAAAAAACCTTCTCGATTGAGAAGGTTTTTTTATATGCTGTTTTTTAAGAACTTATTATCTGATCAATGTAAATGTTCCTTTTAAATCAGGTAAGCCATTTTTAAAATGAATGTAATAAACAAATGTACCAGCCGACTGAGGAACACCATTTAGTTTTCCATCCCAACTTACTACAGAACCGGAAGTGCTATATACTACCTGACCATATCTGTTATAAACATTAACCTCCGCTCCCACTTGAGGATCCAGAAACGGAATCCGCCAAAAATCATTTTTGCCATCATTATTTGGTGTAAATGCAGTCGGCACAAAAATTCCTGCAACAACTTTTACACTCACCTGATCTTCATTACTGCATCCAAATTTTGAAATGGCAGATAGAGTATAATCCTTATCCATCAAAGGAGCCACTATTGGATTTAATATTGTAGTACTATTTAAAAAATCAGGCGGAGACCAAAATACACTTACACTATCACCCGATACTGTAGCCGCAAAAATTTCTTGTTGCCCATTTATCAAAAAAATATCAGGACCGGCATTTACTAACGGATTAGGGTGAACTACAATCTTCAACACATTTGAAAAAACACGGCAATTTGGAATTCCTGCATTACCATTTTCAGCAATACTCATTCTATACCAAAAACTTCCTGCAGATGTTGGAAGTCTTTGATAGGTGAGGGATGTAGCCCCATTTATGTCATTCCATATCTTCCCGGAATCAATACTTACCTGCCAAAGAAATACCGGATTACTGAACCCTACCGGAGGGTCAGTTGAAAAAATAAGATTGGGCTGTTGATCAACACAAGCATTCACCGGGTTTGAATTTCCTATGATCATTGAATTGATAACAGGGCCGCAAGGCCTGAATGTAATATCATCCAATGCAAGATCGTTGCCGAGACCACCGGCAGCATTATTGGTCATCCTTAATACAACATCTGTTGTACCTGCAGTTGTTGTAAAGAAAAACCCATATTGCTTCCATGTAGGACTTGTTGAAACAGCTATTCCATTTGTATTAAACTGATTGAGAATAATACCCCCAGGTGTTTCAATACTAAAAGTAATATCAGGTTCGATACCTGTTGGAGATATCAATACATTCATTACCCATGCTGAAAATTCATATGTAGTATTTGGACAAAGACCTGACACAGTAGTTAAGAAAAAATCTGAGGGTTGAAAAGATGCATTCACCAGCATAAATGCCCCACCACCTGTATGATCTGAATTTACTGAATGCCATGTAGAACCAAAACATGCATTTGTTGAAGTTGCAATTGTATAAAAGCCATCATTGGGACAAGTAGATGAACTAAAAGAATATGAACCTGCCGGAACATAATTACTGCTAATATTACCTACTGTTCCGAAGTCAATATTTACAACAGGATCTCCCAAACTACCAGTGCATAACTGACTTTTTGAAAGTATAGAAATAAACAAAAAGAAGATTAAGAATAAAAAATTATACATGCTGCTACAAATACAAAATATCAATCACCACAATACCCTAACGAAATTAAGCATTTCGCATTTGTTACAGATATTGATTATCGACCAACCATTTTGTAATTCTTCTTAATGTAAATAAGTTTTTATCAACTGAACCATCAGTTGCAAGAATCTTATCTTTTTGCGGTATTGGCACTACTCTTTTGAGATTATCCTTTGCAGTAAATAATTCAAAATTTTGTGCATTATTACCTCCGGTAAAAGAAATTTTTGCAACTACTACACCAGTAGGCAGAAGAAAATCATAGAGATCAGCACCATTGAGTGAACCGGCAGGCTTAAAACTTCCTATGATCTTTGACTCTTGTTCAATGTTTTTATCTTCTTGCAATTTTATAGGCCAGGAACGATTTCTGCTTACTAAAGTATAACTAACAGCTACTCTTGGGCTTGCACTTTTCGCTGCAATAAATTCTTTCACCTTTCCTTCATCAGCTTTATCATTTTTCAATATTCCACTTGTTCCAATTAATTTGGCAAAAGATTTTTCCTGACCCAGGGAAGCTACTTTAAAAATACCCACCTGGTTGGCTGTTAAAAAAGTAACTCTGTAAAACAAATATGTATTGTCACTTTTATCCTGTTCAAATTCTGTAGCCGGCACTGCAATGATTATTTTCTCTCCGCCCATTGAAAAAACTTCAAAGGATTTCGTCAATCCAAAATTCTGTTTTTTTACATCCATCTTAGCGTAATCTTTTCCATCTACCTGAATCAATCCCTTTTTATAATCAACATCCTGAGCAACAGTAATTCCACTAAGTACTAATAAGGCCAAACCAACTAATAATGTACGCATATTGTCATTTTTTATGAAAGATAGGAAATTAAAAAAATCAAAGAAAACTAAATTCTATTACTGTATTAATCTGATCAACATCAAACATTTGAATGACATCTGTCATTTAATTATGCTACAATTAAAAGTAGCTTGATATACAATTAAAAGTTCATGAAAATCAGAGTTTTCGTCTTATTATTATTTCCAATTCTATTAATAAGTTGTGGCACCACTACACAAATTACAAGCTCCTGGAAAGCAGAAGATGTAACTGCAATAAAATATCAAAAAATATTAGTACTCGGATTAATAAGAGATAATGAACGGATTTTACGAGAAAACATGGAACAACATTTATCTGAGGACCTAAGATCTCTAGGTTATAATGCTGTTTGCTCTTGTAATGAATACAATCCAAAGACGTTTGAAAACCTTAACGAAAAAGAGGCATTATATAAATTAAAAAATTCTGGAGTTGATGCAGTTCTGACTATTGTATTACTTGATAAAAGCAGAGAGAGGTATTACCTGAGAGGGAAGACACAATATTCACCATATAGCACTTATCAAAATAGTTTATGGTATTATTCTAGTCTTATGTTTGACAGAATTCATGAAGATGAATATTATTTAACGGACACCAGATATGTATGGGAAAGTAATTTATATGATCTCAAGAACAATAAACTTATCTATTCTTCGCAGAGTCAATCTTTTGATCCAAATTCAATTGAAAGACTTAGTCATGAATACGGCCAAATTATTTTAAAGGATATGGTCAAAAAAAATATATTACAAGAAGTAAAAGCACCTGTAATGAAAGCCATGTAAAATCTCAATTATTTTAATTTCAAATTACTTTTTCCAACTTATTATCACACCTTACCTTTGCTTCATGCTAAATATTTCAATTCGTGGAAATGCAATGCCTGCATCTCCTATACGCAAACTGGTACCTTATGCAGAGAATGCGAAGAAAAAAGGAATCAAGGTTTATCATTTAAATATCGGACAACCGGATATAGAAACACCACCAGCCATATTGGATGCAGTTCGGAATGCTGATATTAAAACATTAGAATACAGTCACAGTGCCGGTAATGAAAGTTATCGTAAAAAATTAGTTGAATATTACAAGAAGGTAGGCATTACTGTTACTGCTGATCAGATCCTCTTAACTACAGGTGGTAGCGAGGCCATTCAGTTTGGATTTTTTACTTGTCTTAATCCGGGTGATGAAGTAATCATACCCGAACCATTCTATGCCAATTACAATGGCTTTGCATGTGCTGCAGGAGTAGAAGTAGTGCCAATAACTTCAAATATAGAAACAGGTTTTGCATTACCACCGATTGCTGAGTTTGAAAAAGTGATCACCAATAAAACAAAGGCCATTGTTATTTGCAGCCCAAACAATCCTACAGGATATTTATATACAAGAGCTGAAATGGAAGAGCTAAAAGAGATCTGTATCAAACATAATTTATATCTGTTTAGCGATGAGGCTTACCGGGAATTTTGCTATGATGGTGAATATGTGAGTGCAATGCATCTTGAGGGGTTGGAACAGCATGTAATTTTAATGGATACTATTTCAAAAAGATACAGTGCATGTGGAGCAAGAATGGGAGCATTTGTTACCAAGAACAAAGCTGTTTATGATACAGCCATGAAATTTGCACAGGCAAGGTTGAGCCCTCCCGGATTGGCACAAATAATGGGTGAAGCTGCGGTGGACCTGCCGGATAGTTATTTTGATGCACCAAAATCAGAGTATTTACGCAGAAGAAATTTAATGGTTAAACGATTAAATGCAATACCCGGGGTATTTTGTCCAAATCCCGGCGGAGCATTTTATGCTATTGCCAGATTACCCATCGACGATAGTGATAAATTCTGTCAATGGCTGTTAGAAGATTTCTCGTATAACAATCAAACAGTAATGCTTGCTCCGGCTACAGGTTTTTATGGTACTCAAGGTTTGGGGAAAAACGAAGTGAGGTTGGCTTATGTATTGAATCTGGAAGCATTGGAAGCAGCAATGGATTGTCTGGAGAAGGCACTTGAAATTTATCCGGGAAAAGTTGCTATTGAAGAAATGGCTGCCACAGCGATCAAATAAAAAATCAATCTTCAAATATGTTTTATTAAGAAAAGCTGCTTTTGTAGCTTTTCTTTTTTATAATTTCAATATAATACTTACTTCTTTCAACTCTCTTTAATATTATCCACCAGTTTCACACAGTAAATGAGTAGCTGGTTTTATAGGAAACAAATTAGTTTATATTGGTGTTCAATTTGTTCTTCCTTAAAATAAACATAAACTGCAACTATTATGAAAAAATCACTCCTCATTTTCATCACCTTTTTTTTCCTGCTAAGTGTAAATGGTATTGCACAAAGAATTATCAAGGGAAAAATTATAGATTTCAACGGAAATCCATTGGAGGGAATTTCAATTAAATCCATAAATACCGGGACTGGAACTTCAACTGGAACTGATGGAAATTTTCAATTGACAGGAATAAATAGTGATGATAAATTAGAAATATCGGGTATAGGATTTATAACTCAAACAATTTCCGCTGCAAAAAACTATATTTCTATATCACTAGTTCAAGCTTCAGAAAATTTGACTGAAATTGTTTTAGTAGGATCAAGAAGAGGAGGAAGAGTTAAAACTGAAAGTACAGCTCCGGTTGATGTCATTAATATTGCTCAAACTACAGCCCCAACTGCAAGAATGGACTTAAGTTCCGTTTTAAATTATGCAGCCCCATCATTCAATTACAATAAACAAAGTGGAAGTGACGGTGCAGATCATGTGGATCTTGCTACATTGAGGGGGCTAGGACCTGATCAAACCTTAGTTTTAGTAAATGGCAAGAGAAGGCATCAAACTGCTTTTGTAGCAGTTTTTGGAACCAGAGGTCGTGGTAGTTCGGGTACAGACTTAAATGCATTACCTGCCAGTGCAATTGACAGAGTAGAAATTTTAAGAGATGGAGCATCTGCCCAATATGGATCTGACGCAATTGCCGGAGTTATCAATCTTATTACCAAAAAAAATATAAATAAAATAACAGGATCAATTGGTGTTGCCGGTTATAATGATCCAAAGTTCAATACTGCATTCGCTCCAGATCTTCAAACGCAATATGAATATGGAAGTAAAATTGATGGACAATCCATACAGGCGAATATCAATTTTGGAGTTCCGCTTGCAAAAGGAGGATTCATCAACTTAACATTTGAAGGGTTAAGTACAGGTAAAACATTTCGCCAGGCATTAGATACCTCAAATTATTATACGAATGATGATGCAATGTATATTGATATCTATCGCAGGGGAAACGGTGATGCGGGATTAAATACTGTAGGAACTTTTTATAATCTTGAACAACCAATTTTTAACAAAACGATCTTTTATTCTTTCGGAGGCTATAATCATAAAGAATCTGATGCATATGCATTTACCCGTAATTATTCTGCAAGACCTGAACGATTCCCTTCTAATGCTTTAAATGAATTGATCTTTGTTCCGGAAATAATGCGAACAAGTAATGATGGTGAAATTTGGTATAGTCCGCATATTCAATCGAAAATAAATGACTATTCAGTAACAGCCGGATTTAAAGGACAAACAAAAAAAGATTGGAATTGGGATGCCAGTAATACTATAGGTAAAAATAATTTTCATTTTTTTGGGGATAAAACTTTTAATGCCTCTTCTGGTGCTGCACAAAATCATTTTGACGATGGAGGATTCTCCTTTTTACAAAGTACCAGTAACCTGAATATAAGTAAGGAATTTACAAAAAAAATAAACCTGGGTTTAGGGGCAGAATTCAGATATGAAAATTATAAAATTTATGCCGGGGAAGAAGGATCATATAAAAATTATGACCCAGATAAAGCTACAGGATCCCAGGGTTTTCCCGGATATCAACCAGCTGATGTGGTAAATGCACAACGACATGTATGGGGAGCTTATGCAGATGCTGAATTTGATGTATCTCCAGAATGGCTGATAAATCTGGCTGTGAGAGCCGAAGATTATAGCGATTTTGGATTTACGCATAATTATAAATTTGCAACCCGCTACAAAGCATCAAAGAATATCAATATCAGAGGTTCTGTTAGTACGGGATTCAGGGCACCTTCATTACAACAAATTAATTTCAGTTCTACATTTACAACTGTACAAGCAGGTTTAATTGCTGAAGTGAAGATTGCACCTAATTACAGTTCATTAGCTAAAGCAGCAAGTATACCAGATCTCACACAAGAAAAAAGTGTTAATGCCAGTATCGGCTTAACCTGGAAAGCTACATCTAACTTAAATATTACCGTCGATGGTTATATGACAAAAATAAAAGACAGGGTTGTTTTAAGCGGCCAATTTGATGGAAGTGATCCAAACTTAGATCTTTCATTAAGAAATCAGATGATGGCACTTAATGTAAGCCTTGCACAGTTTTTCGCAAACGGTGTTAATACGACAAACTCAGGAGTTGACATAGTACTGGATTATAATAAAAAAGCAGGACAGAATCGTTATAAGGCCTTGTTGACAGGTAATATCCAAACTATGAAGATTGATGAGATAAATGTACCTTCTAAATTGAATGGCTCTGTTTTTTTACAACAAACATTTTTAAGTGACAGAGAACAAAAATTCATTTTAGCTTCTGCACCAAAATCAAAATTTGCTTTCAACTTTGAATTTGAAAGAAAAAAATTAACAGTAGGTACCAGACTTACATACTTTGGAAAAGTAACATTGCTAGGATATGGAGAAGATGGATTAGGAATTAGCCCGACAGTACCTTTGGATAATGGAAACGGAAGCGTACCCGACCAATATGATTATTCCGGCAAAGTTGTTTCTGATTTATACATTAGTTACCCGGTAAGTAATCATTTGACATTTTATACAGGTGTTGATAATCTATTAAATGTTCATCCTGATTTTGGGGTTGTAAAAGGGGCTAAAGACTGGGCTTATAATACTGAAACTGGAGGCCCTTGGGATGCTGTACAAATGGGCTTTAATGGTAGAAGATTATTTTTACGTATGGCATTTAATTTTTGATAGAATTATTAGTAGCACTTAAGCTGTTCCTTTTTTAAAGGAGCAGCTTTTTTTATAATTTGATCTCTTTACTTTTTGCTTCAAATAAGTGCGGGAGAAATTCTTTATTTAATTCAGAAAAAGGAATCGGAGCAGGTGGTTCATTTATAAACTCATTTACAATCAAACGCCACCAACCAACATTTTTCCATTGGCCAAGTTTATAGCCGACATTTTCATATGTTGTTATCCAGGTAAATCCGCAATTTTCATGAAAAGCCACACTTTTATCGTTTGGTAAATTAATTACAGCATACACATTATTAAAACCCTGCTTATTTAATATTTCAAATAAGATCGCATAAAGACTTTTTCCTATACCAGCTTTTGAATAATCATTATGGATATAAACAGAACATTCAACACTCCATTGGTACCCGACCCGCTCCCTGTAGCGGGAAGCATAGGCATAACCAACTACAAGACCATCGACTTCGCATACCAGCCATGGATAATTAATCAAATAAGATTCAATCCTTTCTGCAAAAGCATTTTCTGTAGGAACTTCAATTTCAAATGTAAAAGAGGTATCCCTTATAAATGGTGAATAAATATCCAATATAGCTTTGGCATCTTGTGGAGTGGCAATACGAAACATTGTCATAGATGCTGCTAAATTAAGAGCAAAATTCATTTCAATCTTTAGGGTTAAATAACTATTTTTGCCGCCCGAATGCGGGGGTAGCTCAGCTGGTTAGAGCATCGGATTCATAACCCGAAGGTCGGCAGTTCAAGTCTGCTCTCCCGTACTTTTAAAAGCTCCTAATTGGAGCTTTTTTATTTTCTTATGAATATATAATCCCCTCCCACATGACCTGCCAGTTCTAAAGTACCGTAACGAGGTTCTGTTTTTGTTTCAGTCATAACTGCTTCAATGATCTGAGTAATAAACATTTTCTGTGCAGTCATATATTTTTCCTTGTTATCACTCAATGCCTTTACCAGGTATTTCATAAACACACTTTTATCCGGTACTTCCGTATCATTTCCGGAAGTAATGGCTACCCGACTTATTTTTTCATTCATCCGTTGAATTACCGATGGGTTTGTTTCATCTTTTTTACCCAAATCAAGCCCCCTGGTTTTGAAAACTGAGCCAGAGAAACAAGCATCTGTAATTAATAAAGTATGCCGGGCTGGAAGTTTTGCTATTAAATCCAATACATCTTTATTGGGTAACCATGTATTAGCGTCATCAAGTTTTGAATCAATCAGCATCCAATAACCTTTTTTATCCTTATCCACCCAGATACCGTGACCTGCATAAAAGATAACAAGATTATCTTCTGGCTTTATGATATTAGTTAGCTCCAGCAATTGTCTTTTAATGTCATTCTTTTCAGGATTAAACAGAGAGATAATATTACTTTCATCAAAATTGTAATTATTCTTAAGGATCAATTTAAGTTTTACAGCATCAGCAACCGGGTTTTCAAGAGAAGGGATTTTATTGTCGTTGTAATTTTGGGCTGCCAGCAAAAGGGCATAATTAAGCCCTTGCTTTTCTGTTAATTCCGTGTTTGTAGTTGTTGTGGATTTCTTTATTATTTCAAAAATCTGTTCACTTTTATTACCCCGCTTATCTGTGGCGGCTATTGTTATTTTATTTAGGCCTTCAGTCAATGCTATTTCTCCCCAAAAATTACCGTCAGCCTGGGAATAGACCTTTTGTCCATTTATTACTACTTCCCCTATCCCCGATGGATCGGTAGCTTTACCTTTAATAGTAGAATTTAATTCTTTAGAATTAATGATCAACCCTCTTTGTGGCGATGGATCTATCATGGAAATAACTGGTCCGGTTTTATCAGTAGAGCTTTGCAAAGCATAATCTGTTTCAAGTTTCGCCATAGCAGCAATAGCAGGTTCATATTCCGGATAATAAAGCAATGAAATATTGTAGTTGTCTTTAGCTTTTTCATAATCATTTAATCCCCAATAAGCATCACCATAAGCTTTATAAATTTCCCACATTGGGTTAAGCATGTAAATTGCGAGGCCACTTGTACCTCTAAGTTTAAAAGCAAGATCTAAATTTTTGATTGCTTGTTGATATTCCTTCTTGTGTATATCTATTAAAGCCAGGTAATAGTAATGTGAATTCGACTCTTTATATGGGCCAGAAAAACTTTTATAACTCTTTAAAGCTTCTTCTGTGTTACCCAATAAAGCATTAAGCACAAAGCTCCATGCATTCAATCCTTCTATATACATCTTATTTTTACCATAAGCCTCTTTCGTGTACTCAAGTGTTTTTTGATAATCACCACTAGCGAAGTAAACAGTAATTTTCAGGCCTTTATTGTACTCCTTTGGCATATATGATTCAGGTATTTCATCAATAATTGCCAACGCTTTATCATAATTACCCTGCATTGTTGCCAGTTCTGACCTAAAGTTAATCTGCATAAATGCCTCAGAATCGAAGCCTTTCTTTGTTTCAAAAGACTGCTTTGCAATTAACTCCAAACTATGCTCAATCCATTTTCTTTCGCCAATTATCTTATTCTCCTCATAGGCTCTTTGACAATACACAAATATGCATCTAGCCTTTTCAGATTTCTCTAATTTTATTTCTGTTGACTTGCTACTTTTAGCCAATACTAACGTTGGATTTTCAGGAACAAAAACATTTGACCCATTAACTTTTGACACCCTTTCAATTAACTTATCCATTATATTGTTAGCCCCCCAAACATCCGGCAATTTTGCAACTAAACGGGCATATTCAAATACTGTATAAGTTGGATATTTTTGAATAGAAATCCAGATAAGCGAATCTGCTTTTTTTACATTTCCAATTTGTAATTCTTCAATTGCAGATTTTGCTATTTTTTCAGCATCCTTATATTCTAATGCACCATTCTGTGAATATAACACAGTAGAAAAAAAGAAAACCAAACAGAAAATTAAAAATTTAGACACAGATTTTTTTAATTTATTTCCTTATAAAAATATAATCACCACCTACATGCCCGGCAAGCTCCAATGTCCCATACCTGGGTTCTGTTTTCGTTTCTGTCATCACCGCTTCTATGATCTGGTTGATAAACATCTTCTGAGCAGTAAGGTATTTTTCTTTGTTCTCACTTAATGCTTTTACAAGGTATTTCATAAAAACACTTTTGTCGGGCACTTC
>JAHEMN010000056.1:0-2934 GCA_024643645.1 Chitinophagaceae bacterium
TTAAGCCATTGTTGTTTTACTGTAAAACAGATCGGAATTAGTTTCCTTTTTTAAGGAATCTATTAATTGATCAAACCAGACTAAAGACCTATCAGAAACTCAAACTGAAGTTAAAAAATAAAAATGTAAATGCAATTCCTGTTGCATAACCCAAACTAAGTGTCATAGAAAAAAGCTAACCGATATTTCGCCAAGTGTCGTAGCAACTATTTTCATAAGCCAAAATATTAATGTAATCTTGGCAACTTTATTTAAATTTTCCATTGTTCTATTCTTTACTTTCACAAACTATTGTACCGTCTTCTTTCAAAATAACTTCTTTTGATCTATTTCCTTTTGAAATGTCTAACAAATATTGAATTGATTTGTCAGCTAAAGTCAGCTTTTCAATCTGACTTGCAATTTTAAAATCTGCAAATTTTTCTTTTACCGATTTCAAAACAAGAGATGGTGCATTTGAAACATTAAGATCTACTTCTTGCTGAATGAAAGTTCCATCAAGCAGGAATATTAATGAATAATTTGCTTGTCCTTTTTTACTTATAGCAACATCGATTGCATCTCCACCGGTACACAAGGGGTCATATGCTGCACCGGAAATATTGTAACCATTATAATTTTTAGCAATAAATTCATTTACTTGAGATGGGAGCTTCTCCAGGGATACTTTTCCACTTAAGGGTTCTGTTGGTGATTGTTGTATTGTGTCTTTTTTTTCAATAGGGTTTTCAGCAACTTCTGTTTGTTGCTGCTGATTGTTGTTACATGCCGTCATACTAAGGACAAGTCCTAGCAATAAGACTTTTAAATGATTCATTTTTATACTATTTTAATTATAATGTTAGTCTATAAAATTATGATATAATAAGGTTTATCTACAAAAATAAAAGGGGGTTGATTATGATTTATTTACAATTATATATTTTTTATTGTCGAAATGATAATCCGATTTTTAAATGTCACTATTTATCATTGCATAATAAAAAACTCTCCGATCGGCGGAGAGTTTATAGAATAGAATTTAATATTAAATTTTACAGATCTGTAATCGGCTTATACTTCGGTACTAATGATTTCATTACACTCCATGCAATCAAATAAGCCACTGCACAAAATGCAAACATGATCGTATAACCGGTCTCAATATGACCAAGGGCTTTGTAATGATCAAACAAGGCACCGCCCACTTTGGTTACTAATACTCCTCCTAAACCACCGGCCATGCCACCAATACCTACAACTGATGCTGTTGCTTTTTTAGGAAACATATCAGACACCGTAGTAAATATATTAGCACTCCATGCCTGGTGGGCAGAGGCACCGATACCGATCAATATTACCGGGAACCAATAACTGATCCCACCTAGCCATTGTGCTGCCAATACTACCAATGGTATAAATGCGATCATCAGCATAGCTTTCATTCTTCCATCATATGGTTTAAAACCCTTTTTTATAAAATACATCGGGAACCAGCCACCACCAATACTACCAAACATGGTTAAACTATATAATACAGCCAATGGCAACATAATACCAGTACCTGTAATTGCATACTGGTCTTTTAAATAAGCAGGTAGCCAGAAAAGAAAGAACCACCACACACCATCAGTCATAAACTTGCCAAAAGCAAAAGCCCAGGTTTGTTTATACCCTAATAATTTGCCCCAGGAAACTTTTTCTTTTGTTTCGGTAATGTTTTCTTCAATATCATCGCTGTTGATATAAGCCAGCTCAGTAGCTGATAATCTTTTTTGCTCTTCAGGTTTTTCATAGTAGAAAAGCCAGAAGAATAACCATAAAAATCCTATTCCACCAATGATAATGAATGCTGCTTCCCATCCCCAGTTCTCTGCAATCCAGGGAACAGTTAACGGAGCTAATATTGCACCAACGTTTGCTCCTGAATTAAAAATACCGGTTGCAAAGGATCGTTCTTTTTTTGGAAAATATTCAGCCGTTGCTTTTATGGCACCGGGAAAGTTTCCTGATTCGCCAAATGCCAGTATTGCACGGCCAACCATAAATCCTAATACTGAAACAGGAAGAGTGATAATACCGATCCACCCTAATGCTGTTGTTATTCCTTCGCCAATGGGTATTGCTAATGCATGCATTACTGCACCAATAGACCAAATAGTAATAGCCCATGCAAAACCTTTTTTGGTACCGAGTTTATCAATAAGCCTGCCGGCAAATAACATGGAGATAGCATAGGTAAATTGAAAGATCGCAGCGATGTCTGCATAGTCACTGTTGCTCCAGCCAAATTTATCTTCCAGCGAAGGTTTTAATAAACTTAATACCTGTCTGTCGAGATAGTTTACGGTAGTGGCAAAAAATAACAAGGCACAGATGGTCCATCTGTATTTTCCGATTTTTTCTTTGATCATTTGGCAAGTTGTTTAGGAGAATCGTTTATTTTTTTATTGTTCCTATCAATTCCAGCACCTTCTTTGTTTCGCTTTCAATCGTTGAATAATCTTTTGCTTCCATTAATTTTTTGCTGATCAATTTACTGCCCATACCTACTGCACACACACCAGCTTTGTACCAGCCTTCAATATTTTCTCTTGTTGTATCAACACCACCCGTTGGCATAAAGAGTAATTTAGGAAAGATATCTTTAATACCGCTTAAAAAATCAGGTCCGAGCATATTTCCGGGAAATAGTTTGATGAATTTGATACCTGCATTTTCTGCTGCAATGATCTCTGTTGGTGTCATACATCCGGGGCCATAAAAAACATCATTAGCTACACAATGTGCTGCTACATCAGGAACAAATCCCGGGCTTACCAGGAAGTCTGCACCGGCAGCCAGGTAATCGGTGGCATGTTGCATATTCTTTATTGTGCCTACGCCCAATAAGATGCCGGGCATTTCAGCATTCCTTACTTCCACCATCTTTTTAAAGTTGCTGAGTGCAGCTTC
>JAHEMN010000056.1:3034-18343 GCA_024643645.1 Chitinophagaceae bacterium
ACTTTAATAACTAATTTTTTTATTTCACCATCTCCGATCATTGGAGCATGCACATCTTCCGGATAGAAGATTGCAAACTGTCCATCTGTTAATTGAAACGAAGTATCCGGTGCATCGCTGAAAAAGCGAACATCTTTTTCGGGATTATAATCTCCATTCGGTGTTACACATTTCTGTCTTGGTTTCCAGTAAATAGTTTCCATGCCTTTTATACAAAGTTGTATGTCAATATTTTTATCATGACATTCAAATTTTGCCAGACTGGCTTCCGCTGTTTTTCCGGGTGCATTACTGAAAATAGCTTTTAATCCTTCGGCAATATCTGATTTGCCATCAGCTACATTCGCCAGATCAGTTTGATTGATAAAAGCAAATGCTTGTTCAAATAACGGATGAACTGAAAAATATTTCGATGCGTTTTGTATAGTGTCTATTATCATTGTAAAGCCTCCCTAAATCCCTCCGCAGGAGGGACTTGCCACTCACAGCCCAGAGAGCAACAAGTGGTTTATTGTTTTTAAATGTTGAGTAGCGAACAGAAAGTTGAAGAGTGCGACGCAACTAAAGCCCAATCAGGGAACTGAAGCTGGTAACAAAATCATTCAACTCATTTTTATAAAGAACTAATAAATAAAAAAAAGATTGATAGGTCTAAGTACTCCCTTTAGGGGGACAGGGGGTTTCTTATCTCTGTACCCTTCCACTTCCATCACCTTTCATCAGGTCTTTTACTTCACTGAGTGTAGCATGATTCAGATCTCCGGGTATTGTATGTTTTAATGCTGATGCTGCTACACCAAATTCTGCAGCTTCACTCATCGGCATACCGGTTACCAATCCATAGATCAATCCACTGGCGAAACTATCACCACTACCTACACGGTCCACTATTCGTACACTATATTCTTTTGTATGATAAAATTCATTACCATCATAAACCAATGCACTCCAGCCATTATCACTGGCACTATGGCTTTCTCTTAATGAAGATGCGATGAATTTGAATCCGAATTTTTCTTTCATCTGCTGAAACACATCTTTAAATCCATCAAGGTTCAATTCGCCTTTGGTTACATCAGTGTCTTTTGCTTTAAAACCTAAACACAGATCAGCATCTTCTTCATTACCGATACAAACATCTACATGCTCACAAAGCTTTGTCATGATCACCCTTGCTTTTTCTTTGGTCCATAATTTTTTACGGAAGTTCAGATCAATACTGGTGGTGATGCCTTTTGCTTTTGCAGCTTTTAATGCAGCTTCTGTTAAAGCAGCAGCTTTATCACTCAATGCAGGTGTAATACCCGTGGTGTGAAACCAGGAAGCCCCTTCAAATATTTTATCAAAATCAAATTCAGCAGCATCTACATCTGATATGGATGCATGGGCTCTGTCATATACTACTTGTGATGCTCTCATCGATGCACCTGTTTCTAAAAAGTAAATACCTAAACGTTCGCCACCTCTTGCTACAAATTGAGTGTCTACACCATAGCGGCGTAAATGATTGATGGCTGCCTGGCCAATTGGGTTGTTAGGTACTTTTGAAACAAAAGTTCCATTCAAACCATAATTACATAATGCGGCTGAAACGTTTGCTTCTCCACCACCATATGTAATATCAAATGTATCTGCTTGTACAAAACGTTTGAAATCCGGAGTGGATAAACGTAACATGATCTCTCCCAATGTGACTACTTTCTTTGACATGATATTTTATTTATTATTTCTTGTTATGATTGCTTGAAAGGTAATGAATACACTATGTTTATTTTGTCTTTTATCATTAAAAATTACCGGTAACGTTATCGGTGATCTATCGGTATCGTTTCCGAGATCGTTCAGTATCAATTATTTTATAAAGATGAAGTCTTTTTCATATTTAGTTCTGTATCCAATTCCCAGTTAAAATAATTTTTTGCATTATTGAAACAGATATCCTGGATCACTTTTCCTGTCCATGCCATATCATTTGGTAATTCTCCGTTTTCAATTTCTTCACCAAAAAGATTACACAATATTCTTCTGAAATATTCATGACGTGGAAATGATAAAAAGGAACGGCTATCTGTTAGCATTCCGACAAAGCGGCTGAGTAACCCCATGTTACTTAGTGCATTGATCTGTTTGGTCATACCATCTTTCTGATCAAGAAACCACCAGGATGATCCCCATTGAACTTTTCCAGCAGCGCTGCCATCATTGAAATTGCCGATCATAGTAGCGAACAATTCATTATCTGCCGGATTAAGATTATAGATGATCGTTTTCGCCAATGTATTATTCTTATCTAACCTGTTTAAGAATTTTGATAAAGCCTGTGCCTGTGTAAAATCTCCGATACTGTCCCAACCCGTATCTGGCCCTAGCTGACTGAGCATCCGGCTGTTATTATTTCTTAATGCACCTAAATGATATTGTTGTACAAATCCTTTTTCCCAATCCCACTCAGCAAAATTTACCAGCATAGCCGATTTGAATTTTCGGTTTTCGATCAGCGTTAACTCACCTCCGGAACGGATCTTGGCAAAGATGCCTGCTACTTCTGTGCTGGTATAATCTTCAGCATAAATTTCTTCGAGACCATGATCACTGATGCTACAGTTATTCTCCACAAAGAATGCATGTCGCTTTTTCAATGCAGCCAGGTAATCGTTGTACGTACTGATCGATGTATCAGCAGCACTCTCCAAACCTGTGAGATAGTTATTGAAAGTGGTTACATCATCCACATTCATTGCTTTATCCGGACGAAAAGCAGGAAATACTTTTACAGCCCATCCATCTTTACTTATTTTCTGATGATGCTCCAGTGAATCTAATGGATCATCAGTGGTACACACCACTTTTACATTCATCTTTTCCAATAAGCCTCTTACACTATACTCTTTTGATTGTAGTTTTTCTGAACATTCATCATAAATGCTTTTGGCACTGTCGGCATTCAGAATTGTATTGATATCAAAATAGCGTTGCAGTTCAAGATGTGTCCAGTGGTACAACGGATTTCTTACTGTATAAGGAACTGTTGCTGCCCAAGCACGGAATTTCTCCCAATCAGTTTTATCACCGGTGATGTATTCTTCTTCCACACCATTGGTACGCATGGCCCGCCATTTATAATGATCTCCATTCAACCATACTTTACTGATGTTCTCAAAATTTTTATCTTCTGCTATTTCATTTGGCGGAAGGTGATTGTGGTAATCAATAATGGGCATGTCTTTCGCATACTCATGGTACAATCGCTGTGCTGTAGTATTATTCAGCAAAAAATTTTCGTCAAGAAATTGTTTCATCTTTCTATATTTTATAATGATACTCCTCTTTTCCAAGGAATGAAATCATCCTGGTTCAACAGTACTGCCTTTGGTATTATTTCTCCGCTGGCTGCTTTGATGCAGTACTCCAGTATTTCTTCTCCCATTTGTTCAATGGTTTTATCTCCTTCAATCACCGGACCACAATCAATATCAATGATGTCATTCATTCTTTTAGTAAGGTTACTGTTTGTTGATACTTTAATGGTAGGACAAACAGGGTTACCGGTTGGTGTTCCTAAGCCAGTAGTGAATAAGATCAACGTAGCACCTGATGCAGCTTTTCCTGTGGTTGCTTCCACATCATTACCGGGTGTGCATACTAAATTCAAACCGGGTTTGGTGGCAGTTTCTGTATAGTCCAAAACATCAACGACGGGAGAGGTGCCACCTTTTTTTGCAGCTCCTGCACTTTTGATCGCATCAGTGATCAATCCATCTTTAATATTTCCGGGAGATGGGTTCATAGAAAAACTGGAACCTGCATTAGTGACCATTTCATCATACCTACCCATTAACTGTATGAATTTTTTAGCTGCTTTTTCTTCAACTGTTCTATCGATCAATTCCTGCTCCACACCACATAGTTCAGGAAATTCTGCCAGCAATATTTTTCCACCCAATGCTACTACCAGATCAGAACAAAAACCAACAGATGGATTGGCTGATATACCGCTGAAGCCATCACTGCCTCCGCATTTTACACCAATACATAATTTATCAAGTGAAGCGGGTTGCCTTTCCAGTTTATTTATTTCAATTAATCCTTCAAAAGTTTTTCTGATAGCATCAGCGATCAATTGCTCTTCACTTTGCGATTGCTGTTGTTCAAAAATGTAAATAGGTTTATCAAAGGCTGGATTCTGCTTTTTCAGATCTTCCTTAAAATCCTGTACCTGTAAATTTTGACAACCTAAGCTTAAAATAGTAACGCCTCCAACATTCGGATGATCGGCATAAGCTGCTAATAATTTACTGAGTATGGCTGCATCCTGCCTTATACCACCGCATCCTCCCTGGTGATTGAGGAATTTGATACCGTCTACATTTTTAAAAGGGCGGTTTTGTGTATTAGTAGAGGGGGAGAGGTCGATCGTATCGAAACCTTCTCCGCTTTTATATGCATTTACTAATTGATGAGTGTATTGTTTGTATTTATCTGTAACTGCATAACCGAGTTCGTTATGCATTGCTTCACGGATCACATCAAGGTTTCTGTTCTCACAAAATACTGTTGGAATGAAAAGCCAGTAATTGGCAGTACCTACTCTTCCATCATGTCTGTGAAATCCATTGAATGTTCTGTTCATGAATTTTGAAACATCCGGTGCATGCCATTCAAAATTTGTTTTTCTATAAGCATATGGTTCTGCAGCATGTTTGATGTTCTCTGTCGTCATCCGGCTGCCTTTTGTTATTGGCATTTGTGCTTTACCAACTAATACACCATACATTGTTACTTCGCCACCTGTTGGCAGATCTTCTGTAAAGAATTTATGCTTGGCAGGAATATCTTCCTGTAAAATATAGTCGTTATCCTCAAATGAAATAGTTTCTCCTTTTGAAAGATTAGTTAATGCTACGATCACATTATCCTTTGGATGAACTTTTAAAACTTTATGTTTCATTTTGTTTATGCCGTTACATTTTTTGTTTCTAATTGTGCAATAGTTTCTAATACACCATTATTGATCATATTCTGTAACTGTTCCTGTACAGCAGATAAAAATCCGGGGAAAGCAGTTAGGTCGGTACCCCAAAGTGCTTCATCCTGCAATACCTCATTAGCCAATTCTGTTGCAGATCTATTTTGCCATGCTTTATAAAAATATTCGGCTGCATCATCTTTGATCTCATATTCTATTCCATCTTTTTCTCCGTAAAATTTTCCGTTCACACTTTTTATTGCTTTCATGAATAACAGGAAGCCGGCAAACCCGGTAGCCATATACATCGGAGGAGTTTCATTCTGCTCATAATGGCGTTCAATTAAAGGAACATTTCTCATTTTCATTTTGGAAGTATACTGTACAGTGATACTTATCCACTGATGATCAATAAATGGATTGCAAAAACGTTCAAATACGTTGTTGGCAAATTCTTCCTTTACTTTCTTATCTATCTCAAATGGAATTGCATTTGCAATTTCTTTGTGCATCAGGTTTTTTGCAAACACTGAAAATGTTTTATCTGTTACAGCATCTCTGGTGATCTTAAACCCTGATAAAAAGGCAACACCGCAATTGAAACTATGTGTGCCATTTAATAAACGAAGTTTTAATTCTTTGAATAAAGTAATATCGGGAGTGATCACCACTGCATCATCTGCTTGATAAAAAGACAGGGTCTCTTTTGTTTTTTCGTTGCCTTCTATTGCCCAAAGTCTGAATACCTCACTGTTTGTCAACAATTCATCCGTATAACCTAAAGCTTCTTCTGTTTTCTTCAGTTCTGCTGCTGCCGGTTTACCTGGTACGATGCGGTCCACCAGTGAATTACAAAATGTGTTATGCGTTTCCAGCCACTCAATGAATTTAAAGTCTAGATCATTGCGATGAGCAAGCTCTAATACAATACTTTCTAATTTTGAACCATTATCAGTAATAAGTTCAGTAGGAACGATCACCATTCCACTGGCGGCACTACCATTAAAGGCTTTAAATCTTTCCAACAAAAATGCCAATAACTTACCAGGGAATGAAGCAGGTGGTTCGTCATTAATATTGTCATCTGATAACTGAATGCCCACTTCCGTAGTATTGGAAATGATCACTTTCATTTCAAGGTTGTGAGCACATTCCAGAATTCTTTTCCACTCACTGTTTGCACTAAGTACTCTGCTTACAGAAGCATTAATGATATTCTCTTCGATTACTTTACCATTTTCAACTCCTCTTACACATACTGTATAAAGACCGTTTTGTGTATCAAAAGCACTGCTGTCGCTGTCAGTTGATTTTACAATCACCACTCTTCCATTGAAGATGCCTTTCTTATTGGCTTTATCAATAAAATAATCGGGCAATCCTCTCAGTAATACACCCGTTCCGAATTGTAACACTTTCTCCGGAAGTTCGAATAATTTCAGATCTGGAATCTCAAGTCCGGGTTTTACAGCAATTTGTGATAATGTTTCCTTTGTTAATTGCATGGTTATGATTTTTCAGGGTTCCATCTTTTTCCAAAAACCCAGTTAATTGTTATATCAGTTTCTTTTAATCCTTTTGGAAGATTGTTTTTATACCAGTTATAGTCATTGCCATTTTCCTTATGACAGTTGTAATAATAGATCCTTTCACCCCATTGAATGATATTGTTAGTTGGAACCAGGTATATCGGCGCATCTTTCATGTTATTGGCAAATACACAGTTTATTAGATAGAATTGTGCATCCCGGTGATAACGACCCAGCATGAATCCGTCATAACCGCTGAACTTACAATTCACTAATACTGTTTTTGAATCCTGGTGTTTACTGCCGTCGTGCCAGATAGCAGCAGGCCCTGTACGGGTAATAAATTCGCAATTCTCTGCCCAAGCCCAACCACGGGGACAATAAAAATCAACACCACCTTCCATAATGCAATCCTTAAAATACCACATACCATTGTCAACATCCCATGGACTTACAGTGTCTCCACCAAAAGCAGTAAAATGGCAATTAATGGCTTTAAGTTTTGTAGCATTCATAGTACGTAATGCCATCTGGTGTCCATCCCTTCTTAAAGTTTTTTCTTTGTTTGCCGTTGTATCAGCAGCACACCAAATAGTACGTTCTGTAAAATTGATTCCAAAATTATTGGTGATGGTGAGATTCTTTAATGTAATATCATCAGCACCAACATTCATCGTAGCTACACCCCAGTCGTCTGCATGTCCGCAACGCCACTCGTCTCTTGCTATTGATGCAATTATGATCGTTTTCTCTCTATCCTGACCTTCAAAAATGATATTGGGTTTTTCGATATAGATTTTTTCTCTGTATATACCTGCTTTAATAAATATTATTCTTGGTTCAGATGACGAAGCTGGCAAACTATTAATGGCACCCTGTATCGATTTGAAATTACCACTGCCATCGGCAGCTACAATGATCTTTTTATGAGCTGTAATAGTTTGTGCAGCACTGCAACCTGCTAATTGGAATAAACAGATAAAATAAATGAGTGATATGTTGAAATGCCGGATGATCATTTTTGATCAGCTTTTTTGATCAGCCATTTTACCCATTCTTCAGCCGCAGCATAATTATCATATTCAGCAGGTAGTTTTCTTCCATCGAGATATTCATTATAGATCCAGGGATCACCCAATGCAAAAACAAATCCTTTACCACATTTTGCGACTGCCATCACATTATCATCGCCGCTTTTCAGTATTGTAACAGCAGGCTCTTTTACCGACAAACTACTGTATTCTTTTATATATAATTTGTGTGGAGATGTAAACAAGGTATTATCAGCAGCAACCATCACAGCACCTTGTTCAAACTGATCGTTTACTACACGGTTCTTGCTGTCTTCATTGAACTGGATACCAAACTTGCCGGCCAGTTTATTAAATTTTTTAAATTCTGCATTACCCACATCATTACTCAATAAAACAAGCACTCCCCCTTTTTCTACCCAACTTTTTAAACTGATAGGTAATTTATCATCTATGGTGTGTAACTGCTCTGTTTCTTTTTCAGTATCTGGATCAACAATGATATAAATTGATGCTGTACTAAGATCAGATGTTGTTGGCCTTCTGTCAAGTGATCTTGTTTTTACGCCATACTTATTAAATATATTACCCAGCATTGCATAGCCGCTATTGCTTTTATCTTCCCATGTATAATGCCAGCGAACGGGTGTACCGGTTATATCTTTCTTCCATTCATTATTATAATAGTAGTCGAGTAGTACAGTTTTGCCTTTGCCAATTGATTGTGATTCGTTCATTTCCATTTCAGCGGCGCAAAGAATAAATGCACCCATTCCTTTTGGGTCGTTCACCACTACAGGTTCACTCATATAGTAATCAAAGCTTCCGTCACGGTAAGGTTTTCCACCGAGGCCGGAAACAGCTACAGTGCCTTTCAGGTTTACCTGTCCGTTAGCGTCGGTTTCAATGAATTCTTTTAATATACCCTTGTAAGCTTTTTTGGCATTATCCATGTAAGCTTGTGGTAAGTATCCAAGCCTTGTACCTTTGGCGAAAGTGTAAGCCAGCATACAGGAAGCAGATGCTTCCAGGTAATTTTTCGGTTCATTCGGTTTATCAACCACATCATACCATAGTCCGGATTTACTATCCTGTACTTTTTTTACAGCAATGGCAAAACGATGAAGTATTGCTATGAGCTCAGCTCTCTTTGGATGATCAGCAGGAAAAAATTCCAATGCATCGACCAATGCCATGGCATACCAGCCTAAACTACGGCCCCAGAAATTTGGAGATTGTCCGGTTGTTTTATTGGCCCATTGCTGCTCTTTACTCTCATCCCATCCATGAAAAAGTAATCCTGTTTTGGAATCATAAGCATGTTTTTCCATCAGGATGAACTGTTTTGCTATATCATCAAAAGCCGCATCATCATGAAATAATTTTGCATATTCTGCATAAAAAGGTTCACCCATATATAATCCATCCAGCCACATCTGATTAGGATAGATCTTCTTATGCCAGAACCCGCCTTCTTTTGTTCTTGGATGTGTTCTTAACTGGTTACGTAAAAGGTCTGCAGCTTTTTTATATTTTTCTTTTCCGGTTACCTGGTACAGGAATAATAAATTCTTTCCATTGTTTACATGATCAATGTTGTATTCATCAGGTCTGTAACCTTTGATGGTTCCATCATTCTGCACATAGAAATCCATACACTTCTGAATGTAATTGAACCATTTGCCATCACCACTTGCATTCCATACAGACTCCATTCCTTTTAAGATCACTCCCTGGTCATATCGCCATTTGGCAACTTTGTCACCTTCCATTGTAAATGAATCTGGCCATATTCTCATTGCAGTTTCAGAAAGTTTTTCACTCCATTTTTTTTTATCTGAATTGTCAATTATAAAGGATGCACTTTTTGGAGAGGCTCCTAATTCATATTTAATTTTTTCTTTTGTTTTTGATGCATCAGTATTTTTAATGGCGATATTTTTTGTTCTTTCGCCATTGATCTGAAATAATAGGGCAGCATCACTTTTGTAACTGATATTATCAAACAACAGATTTTCACTCTGCACTATATCAATTACCGGGTTTGTTTCATTGCTTAGTACTGTAATATTTTTAAACATGATATTAGTTGCCTCCTGGATATCCATTCCATGATTAGCTTGCAACAGCATATTCTCCAGTAAAATATTTTTCACATGCATCTCCGGTAGCCCACGGATGAAAATTGCTTTTTCAGCTCCATTGCAATACACATTACTTACATGAAAATTTTGAAATACAGGTGTGGTCTCATCAACCGGCATGAATTCTACTTTTGGCAATTCTCTTTTTTCTCCTGCTAAAGGAATGGGATCCTTGGCTGCATAATACATATCGAAAAGAATCGCTTCGCCGCCAATATCTTTCATATAAATATCCTTAATGAAGATATTCTCCACTACACCACCACGACCTCTTGTGGTTTTAAAACGTAAGCCGATATCTGTACCAATGAAAGTGCAATTACTGACATGAATATTTCTTGCACCACCACTCATCTCACTACCAATTACAAATCCTCCATGTGCAGCATAAACAGTACAGCCACGGATAATGACATTTTCTATTGGCATTCCTCTTTTCCTTCCTGCCTCATCTCTTCCGCTTTTCATACACAAGGCATCATCACCTACATCGAAAATGCAATCTTCTATTAAAACATTTTTACAACTTTCTGCATCTATTCCATCTCCATTTTGTGCATACCATGGATTCTTAACTGTTACTTTGCGTACAGTTACATTTTCACACATCAATGGATGTAAACACCAGGCCGGTGAATTCTGAAATGTTACACCTTCCAGTAATACATTTTTACAATTGGTCAATAGCACTAAATTCGGACGAAGAAAATCTTTGATACTATTGTAGAACTCATCATTCTTATCATCGCTGATCACTCCGGGGTTTGAAAGTTTAGATCCTTTCAGTGATTTTTCAGAGGGATACCAGGTTTTTTTATCATCGCTTAATAATCCGCCAGATGAAACTAATTTTTTCCACTGCGTTTCATTCAATTTATCTTTTTTGACCATTCTCCAGGCATCACCATTTCCATCAATTATACCATTACCTGTAATTGCAATGTTATTTGCATCGGTTGCAGATATTGGTGATTGATTCCGCATTTGCGGTAGTCCTTCCCAGTTTGCTTTTACAAGCGGGTATTCATCAAAGTTTTTGGTGAATAATAATGTTGCACCGGTAGCAAGGTGAAGATTGATATTACTTTTTAATACGATCGGACCTGTGATCCATAATCCGGATGGAATTAAAACTACACCACCACCTTTTTTAGAAAGAGCATCTATTGTTGCATTAATTGATGTCGTATTTAATGTTTTGGCATCTGCAACTGCACCGAATTTTGAAATACTAAGTGTATCTTTTTTAAATGTTGGAAATGAAATCACAGGTAGCTTTCCAGCTTGTGAAAACATAATAGATGCACTTAAAAGAAGAGGAGCTAAGAAAAGGATCTTTTTCATCGGCAAGTAATTACTTTTTGTAGCGTTTCGTTATACAAGTCTAAAGATAAATTACTTGTTAATCAGCGATTTGCAGAGGTTTTTTTACGCAATCGTTACCGGGAACGGTACCAATTGCGGGTTGAAATATTTTAAATCAGATCAAGTCATTTTTACAGCCTGTCGGGCCAATAATTTCCATTGGCCACCTTCTTTATGAAAGACCAATAAGATCCTTAAATGAACATCACCGGGTTTGCCATTATCATTTGTTTTTGCGGTTAAAATATGACGAACTACAGCAGTCTTTCCACTGATGGAAATTGATTGCTCTGTAAGATCAATACTTACAAAATCAGATTTGCCACTTACTATTTTTTCTACAAACTCAGTTTTACCTTCCACATGACCGCCGGAATGGCCATAGCTTAATTTATCAGATACTATTGCTTCTAATTTTTCTTTTACACCATTGACCATCGCTACTCTTAATTTTTCAACAGCATTTGCGACAGCAGTTTCTTTTTTGCTTTGAGCATTAATATTTAGAGTAAAACAAATTACAATCAAAAATGGTAGTAGTTTTTTCATATTTATTTTTTTAGAATCTATTTGCTAACGGAACAAGATCAGTTAATTCAGCAATTTTAACCGGTCTCTTTAATTGAATACTTTTTCTAGCTGCAATACCAATCAGAATTGACATGGCACCATCTCTAGTGCCGGCCATTATATGATGAGGGTTATCTGTTTTATCTACAAACATTCTTCGTTGCATTCTTATATCACCTCCGCCATGTCCGGCAGTGATCTTTGGGGTAGTAAATATTTCATAGTTTTTAGCGAAATTGTCCATGACCATTATTTCTCTTACTTCACCCGAATTACCTTCTTTGGCCTGGCTCATTTCTTTATCATGCCGTAAAGCCTGGTCATCCTGCATTTTCTGCAGATAAGGTATGTCTTCCCATGTTTCAATTCTGCCTTTCATTCCGTTAAATGCTATCTGCCAGCCTTCATATGGGGAATAAGTAGTTAATGAATAATTTGCAGTAACGCCATTTGCATAAATGACCTGTGCACTCATTTTGTCATAAATATCAATTTCATTACTCCAGACACATCCATCCCTTAAATAACCATCATACTTTTCATTTTTTACATAGAGATCTGTCAGTCGCTTATCTTTTGTAATATCCCAAAAGAATTTGCATTGTTCTTTATATTCACAATCTCTACATTTTATTCCTCTGAAGGAATTATTCTTTCCGTAATGATCAAGACTTCCATAGGCCGATACTTCTACCGGTTCGGAATTTAACCACCAATTCATTAAATCAAAATGATGAGTTGCTTTATGCACCCACAGCGATCCGCTTTTTTCCATTCTTCCATGCCATCTTCTGAAATAATCAGCACCATGATATACATTCAGGTACCAATTAAAATCAACAGAAGTTATTTTTCCAATTCTATTTGCAGCCAGCAATTCTTTCAATTGCATATTATGAACACTATGACGATAATTAAATGCTACAATAACATTTTTGCCTGATCTTTTTTCAGCATCGAGGATGCCTTGACATTTTGATTCATCTGTTGTCATTGGTTTTTCTGTAATTACATTGAAACCTTTATCCAATGCTTTTATAATGAACTCGTCATGCGTTGCATCAACTGTTGTAACGATTATATAATCAGCAGATACTTTTTTCAGCATTTCGTCAAAACTGCTGAAAGTGGGACAACTTGTATTGTAAATTTCTTTTGCACGGGCCAATCTTCCGGGATTGTTATCACATAACCCAACAAACTCAACTACTTCTCCATAATTTTTTAACAAATCTGTACCCCAGAATCCGGTGCCACGATGCCCTGTACCAACCTGTGCTAATTTTATTTTTCCGGCGGACGGTATAGAAAATGATTTAAATGGATCAAGCATTAATGCAGCACCGGTTGCTGCGGTATAACCTAAAAATTTACGACGTTCCATATCGTTTTTTTTATTTGTTATTTAAAGTCAGTTCAAGGGTTCTAGTCTAAACCAATCAACATCTGTATATCCGGCATCATTCGAAATATTATTTCTTAAACAAAATAAACCAAGTTTAGCACCCACCCATCTGCCCGGTTTAGCAGTAAAAGATCTTGCAATTGTTGTAAATCTTTCTCCATTGTCACTAAAACCAAAATGACAAATACCGCCTTTTTCCATTTTCATTTGTAAATAAAACTCATTCCCTTTTACAAGAGCTATTGAATTTTCTATTTCTTTCTTTCCTTTATCGGCACCAATGTTTTCACGGCATATAATATAAATTCCGTCATCACCTTTCTCTGCAGAGATATAAGCATAATCACTTCCAAATAGAATTAGTCCAAATCGTTCAAACTTGAATTTTGGGTAGAACTGAATTTTAACGGTAGCTGTAAATTCTTCAGCGGGTAATTTTTGTCCAATGATATTCGGCAGGTTCCAGAGATTTTTTATTGAATCGGGTTGATGAACTGAATACATTCTTAATGATCCTGTTGCAGTTGGAAAAGCCCAACCTTCTTTCGGATTAGCCTGCCATTGCCATTGCAATCCCAGCTTAGGGGAATTAAATTCATCACTATCTGACAAAGTTGTTATTGGAAAAGACTTTCCAACATTAGGTTTTTTATAAATCATGACAGGTTCACCTTTTCCATCACTGTTTTTATCTGCTCCGATAACCGGCCAATCATTGATCCATTTCATTGGTTGCAGATGAACCACTCTTCCATAGGCATCCTTATCCTGAAAATGCAGGAACCAATCTTCACCATTTTGTGTAGTAATCCATGCACCCTGGTGCGGTCCGTTTATTATTGTTGTTCCCTGATCCATCACTGCTTTTCTTTCATAAGGGCCATATACATTCTTCGAACGTAAAACAGTTTGCCAGCCAGTACTTACTCCACCTGCCGGTGCAAATATGTAATAGTAATTATTTCTTTTATAAAACTTCGGGCCTTCAATTGTGGGATCTTTTTCATGGCCATCATACACCATTACAGCATCACTGATGATTTTTGTTCCGGCAGCATTCAATTCCTTTACCACAATGATCGATTTTATTCCAGCACGACTGCCCGCATATGCATGAACGAGATATACTTTACCATCATTATCCCAAAGAGGGCAGGGGTCAATCAATCCTTTGCCTGCTTCTACTAATATCGGTTCACTCCAGGGGCCGAGAATATTTTTTGCTTTGATGAGGTAAATGCCAAAGTCAGGATCAGGATAATAAATATAAAATTCGTTGTTGTGATACCTAATGCTTGGTGCCCACACACCACCGCCATGTTGCACTTTGCTGAAATGATCAGTTGGTACAATCTGTTTCAATGCATGGCCGATCAGTTTCCAGTTTACTAGATCTTTTGAATGCAAAATTGGTAAGCCGGGAACATGATTAAAAGATGATGATATCATGTAATAATCATCACCAACTCTTATAGCATCAGGGTCGCTGTAATCGGCATTGATCACCGGATTTTTAAAAGTTCCATTACCATTATCTGCTACCCAAACTTTGGAGATACTATTTTGAGCAGTTAAAATAAAAGAGATCAGTATAAACAGTATCGTTAAAATATATTTCAATAATATTTTATTTTTCAGGATTCCATTCACCCAGAATATTTTTTATAGTATATCTTTTGACTTCATCCTCAGAAAGTTGTTTTGACCATTTAACTCTTGCAGAAGGATTGGCACCGGGTCCGCTGCTCTTATATTCTGCATACCGTGCAGTAATTTCATTGGCCGGATTTTTCCAATTGTTCCATCCATCTGAAATGATATGATTACCCAGCCAGCAATTTATATAAGTTACACTTGCTGTTGGTGACCACGGTCTTCCTAATGAAACTTTATTAATATTGCTATCTGCTGTAAGCTTACAATCAAAAAAAACAAATCCAAAGGGAATGATACTGTTTGTTGATGCAGCAGTAACATGAGAATTCTTCTTACTATGAATATGACAATTCTTAAATACAGCTGTTGATGCACCGAAAATAAAATCTGTAGTTCCTTCAATATGGCAATCTCTGAAATAATGTTTGACACCACTACCACTTAGAAATAATATATCCTGATTACCGATGATGCGGCAATTAATAAGTGAAGCTCTGTTACCTTCTATTCTTAAACCTACGGCTTGCCCAGCTGTGAAACCGGCATTATTTTCAAATGTCAGATTCTCGGCATGAAAATCATTTCCATAGATAAAAGTTGAAGCACAGGTCCAGGTATTAAGCGTATCTCCATTTGGCAAAGT
>JAHEMN010000057.1 GCA_024643645.1 Chitinophagaceae bacterium
GATAGTTATCATTTCTATGATGAGAGCAATAACAATGTAACATTTGCCATGTTGCTTGAAAAAGTAGCTAAGATTTCACCTTTACTAAGAGTTCGTTTTTCAACTTCGCACCCAAAGGATATTACAGATGAAGTGCTTTACACAATTGTAAAGTATGAAAATGTATGCAACTATATCCACCTGCCTGTACAAAGTGGTTCTACCAGGGTATTACAATTAATGAATCGTACATACACCAAAGAATGGTATATGGCTAAAGTAGACAGGATAAAAGCAATCATTCCAGATTGCGGGATCAGTGCTGATATCATCACAGGATTTTGTACCGAAGAAGAAAAAGATCACCAGGATACATTAAGTATTATGAAGTATGCTAAATATCATTATGCTTATATGTATTATTATTCTGAACGACCTGGTACGCTGGCACAAAAAAGATATACTGATGATGTACCATTAGAAGAAAAGAAAAGGAGATTAGCAGAAGTAGTGGAATTACAGAATAAACTTTCATTAGAAAGTAATCAACAAGACCTTGGCAAGACATTTAAAATTTTAATAGAAGGAGATAGCAAAAAAAGTGACCTTGACTGGATGGGCAGAAGCTCCCAGGGAAAAGTTTTTGTGTTCCCAAAAGAGCAGTATCAATTTACAAAAGGTGATTATGTGTTAGTTGAAGCAACCAGTTGTACACAGGGTACTTTGTTAGGAAAAATAATTAAAGAATAATTTAAAACGGATTCGATACTTATCGATGAATAAAAGATATGGAAATTCAAAGTATAAAAAACAGATTTGGCATTATCGGAAATTCACCTGCTCTTAATTATGCATTGCAGGTAGCTGTTCAGGTTTCCAATACTGATCTTACCGTGTTGATCAATGGAGAAAGTGGTGTAGGTAAAGAAGTTTTTTCTCAGATAATACATTCTCTCTCGCCAAGAAAACATAATCCTTTTATAGCTGTAAACTGTGGTGCAATACCTGAGGGCACAATAGATTCTGAATTGTTCGGCCATGAAAAAGGATCTTTTACCGGTGCAGCAGACTCCCGAAAAGGATATTTTGAAACAGTGAATGGCGGAACGATCTTTTTAGATGAGATAGGCGAATTACCATTGGGCACTCAGGCAAGGTTACTCCGGGTATTAGAAACCGGAGAATACATCAGAGTAGGTTCTTCAAAAGTACAAAAGACGGATGTAAGAATAATTGCCGCAACAAACAAAGATCTGTTACAATTAGTTCAGGTCGGTAAATTCAGAGAAGATCTTTATTACAGGTTAAGCACAGTACCTATCCGTGTACCTTCATTGCACGACAGGTCAGAAGACATCCATCTTTTATTCAGAAAATTTGCAGCAGATTTTGCTGATAAATATAAAACTGCTCCCGTTCAGTTAAATGAGGAAGCAAAACAACTGTTAATAAATTATCCATGGCCCGGCAATGTGAGAGAATTAAAGAATATTGCAGAACAGATATCAGTTCTTTCACAGGAAAAATTGATAACGGCTAATGATCTTAATAAATTTTTACAGCCTTATTCCAATAACAGGTTGCCGGTACTGGCTTCCGCTAATGGAAAAAGTCATGAATTTGCCAATGAAAGAGAAATTCTTTACAAACTTTTTTTCGATATGAAGAAGGATGTAACCGAATTAAAAAGGATGTTCCTGGATGTATTACAAAATCCAAATCTGGTTTCTCAAAATCCGTCATTCATCAATGACCTTAAAGAATTAAAAGATTCAGATAATATTCAAACAGGTATGGGCCAACCGGTTTTACAATCATCTCAACCGGTAATTATGAATAATGACATTCAAGATCATGTAGAGGTAGAAGAAAGTTTAAATATAGTTGACAAAGAAAGGGAACTGATCATTAAAGCTTTGAAAAAACATAAGAGTAAAAGAAAAGATGCAGCACTTGATCTGGGCATAAGCGAAAGAACCTTATATAGAAAATTAAAAGAATACGACATAGAAGACTAAATGAAAAAAATAAAAAAAGTAGCGTTATTGCCCATTACAATTATTATCTGCTTTATTGCTTTTTACAGTAATAGCAGTTGTAATATCTATAAGTTTAATGAAGCAACAATTCCTGACAGTATTAAAACTGTAAAGATAAATTTCATTGAAAATAAGGCCAGATACATAAATCCCCAATTAAGCCAACGATTAACAGATAAACTGAGGCAAAAGATAATAGGACAAACAAGGCTTACACAAACTAATAATAATGTCGATTGGGAGATCAGCGGCTACATCACTGAATATAATTTCAGTACAACAGCTATTACAGGGCAACAAGTAGCCAATAACAGGCTTACCGTTTCTGTACATATCACTCTTAACGATAGTAAAAGTGATAAAACGACTGATTATGATGTTTCACGAAGTTTTGAGTTTAAAGGCAACCAATCTTTTCAACAAGCTGAAAATACACTGGGAGAAGAGATAGTCCGTACTTTGACAGATGAAATATTTAATAAGCTTTTTTCTAACTGGTAATCAGCCCTTATCTTGTAATTAATTATGAATGTTCAGATTGATCAATTAGTCAAATCATTATTACAAAAAGATTCTCTTGAAAGCTGCAGCTTGCAAGAGGTTAAAGAATATGCAGATCGTAATCCTTATTTTGGAGCCGCTCAATTATTATTGACTAAAAAACTTCAAATTGAAAATGCAGAAGGATATGATGATCAGCTTCAAAAGACTTTTTTATTCTTTCACAATCCACTTTGGGTAGAAGCATTGCTTAATGATTCCGGTAAAGCCACAGTAATTGAAAAGAAAAAGGAAGAACCTGTACAATCAAAAATGCATGCTTCCGAGCCGGAAACAAATTCTTTTGAACAGGAAATTGCAAATTCTGAAACCAGCAACGAAAAAAATATAGCAGAAGCAGATAATACGGATATGCCATTAAATGCAGAGCAAGAACTATTAAATGAGTTGCCAACTTTCAAGTTTGAACATGTAGACCCTTTAAAGGAAGAATTACTATTCGAGCCTTTTCATACAGTTGATTATTTTGCCTCACAAGGCATAAACTTTAAGGAAGAAGAAAAGCCTGCTGATAAATTCGGAATGCAACTTAAAAGCTTTACTGACTGGTTAAAAACCATGAAAAAGCTGCCTGCAGCAGAAAACATAGAGGAAGATGCGCCTATTTCAGAGAAAAAGGTCGTTCAGTTAGCTGAACACTCCATTCTGGAAAGGGATATTGTTACGATCGCAATGGCGGAGGTTTGGGAAAAACAGGGAAACAAAGAAAAAGCTATTGATATTTATAACAAATTAAGTTTGCTTGAACCCTCTAAAAGTCCTTATTTTGCAGCCAAAATTGAAGATTTAAAGAAATCAAATTAACATGACAACCCTATTTATAATACTTATTGTAATTGCATCTGTGGCCCTTGGCTTGATAGTTTTAATCCAGAATCCTAAAGGGGGTGGACTTGCCGGAAATATTGCCGGTTTCAGCAGCCAGTTTATGGGTGTAAAGCAAACAAATGATGTGCTTGAAAGAGGAACCTGGATCTTTGCAATTGTTATCGGTGTTCTTAGTATGTTTTCTGTGTTTTTTATCTCAAAATCACAATCAACAGTTCCTGACAGAACAAATGATGCAACCGGAGCTCCTGTTCCTTCAACTTCACAACCTTTGCCTCCGAATACGTTACAATTAAATCCAACAACTGATTCAACAAAGTAAATTGATCATTGTAATATTATTTACCCTGTCTTTGAGACAGGGTTTTTTTATTTTATATTGAATAGTCCATTATTCAACTATACCTTTATTATATCTTACAAATAACTATGAAGAAGAAAATATTTTTTGGAATTATTTTGTTGATCTTATGTGCCGGGGCTTTTCTGGGTTTTAAATTTTTTGGGCCTGCAACTTCTACCCCATCCGGTGAATTTTTCTATATAAAAACCGGTTCCACTTTTTCAGATGTTAAAAATGAATTGGTCAATAAGAAATTCATCGATACTGATACCTGGTTTAATTATGCCTCAAAATTGCTGCGCTATAATACAATAAAACCTGGCCGTTATAAAATAACGAAAGGGATGAGTTTATTAAAACTGGTAAGGATGTTACGAAGTGGTAATCAAATTAAAATTAATCTGGTGATCACCAAATTAAGAACTAAAGAAGACCTTGCACGAAAAACGGGAAATTTATTTGAGTTTGACTCTTTGAAAATGATTAATTATTTAACCAATGCAGATACGCTAAAAAAATATAACCTCGATTCAAATACTCTTATCGCTGTTGTAATGCCTTATACTTATAGTGAAAAATGGAATAGTACTCCTGAGGACATTTTTCAACAGTTTTATAAAGCATATACCCGATTCTGGACAAATGAAAGAAAAATAAAAGCGGATAGCCTTAAACTTAGCCCGATGCAGGTTTCAACAATTGCATCTATTGTAGAAGAAGAAACAAATAAAAAAGCAGATAAATATAATATTGCAAGTACTTATTTGAACAGAGTAAGAATTGGAATGAAGCTACAAGCTGATCCGACTGTTAAATTCGCCATGAAAAACTTTGCCCTTAAACGGGTAACAGGAAGCCATCTTACAACCGATTCAAAATTTAATACTTATATGTATACGGGCATTCCGCCTGGTCCTATTTGCACCCCATCTATAGAATCAATTGATGCCGTATTGGATGCTCCCAAAACTGATTATCTGTATTTTGTTGCCAGCCATAAATTTGATGGCACAAGCATTTTTACCAGTAATTATGGAGACCATTTGAAATATGCAAGAATGTATCAGCAGGAACTAACAAGAAGAATGGATTCAGTTAAAAAAGCAAAGGAGAAAAAATAGTGTCTTTAATAAAGAAAATAGCAAACAAGATTACTGGTTCATTATTGGTAAAATCGATTATATATAAAAGTAAAAAAACATCTTTACCAGGTTTCAATGGCATACCATTGTTTGATGTAATTATGTTCTTTATTGCACAGGTAAAAACTATTGGAATGACAGAAAGGGCCTCCGCCATTTCTTTCAACTTTGTAATGGCCATACCTCCGGCTATTATCTTTCTGTTTACTTTACTTCCCTTTATCCCTATCAGTCATCAATTCGAAGATCAATTGTATGGATTAATAAGAGATGTGATCCCGGGAGAAAAAGACAATGCAGTATTGATCACTTTCCTTCAGGATTTCATCAATAAACCTCGAAATGGTTTATTGTCATTCAGTTTTCTTTTATCCATTTTCTTTTCATCAAACGCTATGATGGGAATCATGCATTCATTTGACCAGAACTATATAGGCTTTAAAAAAAGAAAAGGAATTCAAATAAGAGGAATTGCTTTGAAATTAACTTTGATTTTGTTTGTACTTATTTTTATTTCTGTTCTTTTATTAATTAGCAGAGAGGCAGTATTACAATGGTTTGGAATTAAGAGCCAGGTTGTCCGCAATATTATTATCAATACAAGGTGGATCGTAATTGTATTGTTATTCTTTTCGTCTATATCATTTATTTATCGTTATGCCCCTGCGGTCCATAAAAAATGGCGATTCTTTAATTCCGGCTCTTTCCTGGCAACTTTTCTGATGCTGGTGATGACAATACTTTTTTCATGGTGGGTAGGCCGTTTTGGTACTTATAACCAGCTTTATGGATCAATAGGTACGGTTTTAATACTGATGGTGTTGATCTTTATCAATTCGTTAGTATTATTAATAGGCTTTGAATTAAATGTAAGTATCAATTCATTGAAAAAAATTGCAGATGAACGGAAAGATAAATCTCCGGACGGTGCCGGGATTACCGAATAATTTTGCGAAATTTGAAAAAGAAAAAAAACATATTCTCATTATGAAAAAGATAATATTCTCAGCACTGCCTATTGCTGCTATCGCTGCCATTACATTGTTACCCGTAAATGATCCATTACCAATTGGAGCGTCTCTGCCAAATCCTGAATTAAAAATGAAGGATATCTCTGGCAAAATGATCTCCTTTAAGGATGCTAAGAAAAAAAACGGATTATTGGTAATGTTCAGTTGTAATACATGCCCTTATGTAATAAAAAACCAGGATCGCACAAATGAAGTGAGTAAATATGCTTTAGGGAATGATATTGGTGTGGTTTTGTTAAACTCAAACGAAGCATATCGTTCAAATGAAGATTCTTATACTGCTATGAAAGATTATGCCTCCGATCAGAATTTTAATTGGTATTATTTAGTGGATACAGATTCAGAAATGGCAAATGCGTTCGGGGCCAATCGTACACCAGAATGTTTTTTGTTTGACAATTCAGGTAAATTAGTTTATCATGGAGCTATAGATGATAATCCGTCAAATGCTAATGCTGTAAATCGTAAACATCTCAAATATGCCATCGATGAAATGAAAGCCGGAAAGGATGTTTCAGTGAAAGAATCCAGGTCTGTGGGATGCAGCATAAAAAGAAACAAATAAGTTAATCCTTAAATATTATTTAGATCCTCTGAAAATTCGGAGGATTTTTTTTAGCCTAATTAATATCCGACTGAGATTAAAAAATTCATCCTATTTGACTAGAGACTTGATTTGTTCAATTAATTCATCATGTGAGATTTGCTCTTCAATAAAATTCCTGTACCCGGTTTTATTATTAACAAATAAAGTTGCCGGAATAGCACCCGACCATTGAGGATCGATCTTAGGACAGAAATAGTCTGCATTTGTTTCATTTAACCAATAGATGGGTGCTGTGATCTTCCTTTTTGTTGCAAACTTTGAAATTCCATCAGGAAAAGCAAATTCAAAATCCAGGCTTACCAATAATAGTTGCAAACTATCTTTTGTACCTCTGGAGGAATTATATCTATTAACCTCATCTATAATATAAGGAAGCTCTTCAATACAAGGCTTACACCAGGTAGCCCACATATTTACGATCAATGGGGTTTTACTTTCTTTAATAAAATTCTCTACTTCAGTAATTTTCACACTTTTTATTTCCTGAGCAAAAGCATTTAGAAATAGTAAAGTAAAAACAGATATAAAGTATAATTTTTTCAACTTTAATTTATATTTTCTCATCTCCACTTTTTTTAGACATACTCCACTCTTTCATCAATTCATTATACCTGACGTCATCTAAACTTCGCTGGTTGTAATGACCAGCCAATAATTTCTGCCTGAATGCTTCATATAGGGTAACAGCACATGCTACACTTATATTCAGTGATTGAATAATACCAACCTGCGGAATGATAAAATTGCCATCAGCCAAGGCCCTTATCTCTTCACTAACTCCACTATGCTCATTTCCAAACACCAATGCAATTGGTTTTGTAAGATCAATACTGTGTAAACCTACGGCATCACTGCTAAGATGAGTTGTTAAAATAGTTGAATAGCTTTTTCGCAAAGAAGTGAAACATTCTTCAGCGTTATCAAATTGATGAATGGTTAACCATTTGGCAGCACTTGAAGAGCTTTTGGCACCCCATTTTTTATGCCGTGGAATCTTTGTATTAAGTATATAAAGTTCTTGTACACCCACAGCATCAGCCGTACGCATTACGGCAGATATATTATGTGGATCAAATACATTCTCCAAAACAATAGTTATGTCACCTTGCCTTTTATCAAGAACTGATGTAAGTCTTTGTCTTCTTTCAGGGGTCATTGAATCTGAACTTGTTAGATTGTAAATCTTCGCTAAATTAAGTATATTTATAGTGGTTGATTTTAATTAATATAATAGCTATATGAAATATACCCCTGTTCAAAATTTCATTAATGGAAAATTCGTTGATGCTTTTTCCTCAAAAAAAATAGATGTCATCTCTCCGCTGGATGGTAATTTATTATCAACAGTTCCATTGTCTGATAAAAAGGATCTCGAAAATGCTGTTAAGGCTGCAAAGGCTGCTTTTCCGTCATGGAGTAAAACACCGATCAAGGAAAGAGTGCAAGTATTTTTTCGTTATAAAACTTTATTAGAAAAAAATCTGAAAGAGCTAGCTGAACTATGTAGTGAGGAAAATGGGAAAACATACAATGAGTCAGTTGCAGAAGTAGAAAAAAGTATTGAGTTAACTGAATTTGCAACTTCATTACCTCAACTTGTTACAGGAGAAATTTTAGAGGTAAGTAAAGGTGTAGAATGCAGAACGGAGCATGTGCCTTTAGGAGTAGTAGCATCCATAGTACCTTTTAATTTTCCTAATATGGTACCAAACTGGACCATCCCCAATGCCATAGCACTTGGTAATTGTATGATCATGAAACCATCAGAAAAGGTACCACTGAGCTGTGGCCGGTTGGCAGAACTTTTAAAAGAGGCTGGTTTACCTGATGGAGTATTAAATATTGTTCATGGAGATGTAGAATTAGTGGAAGCGATATGTGATAATCCCGACATTGAAGCTGTATCATTTGTAGGTTCTACAAAAGTTGCAAAAATTGTTTACCAGAGAGCAACTTCAAATTATAAAAGAGCTTTGGCACTAGGTGGGGCAAAAAATCACTTAATGGTTTTACCTGATGCTATTCCGGGAATGACTGCACAAAATGTTGCTGCCAGTATGAGTGGGTGTGCCGGGCAACGATGTATGGCTGCATCTGCCATGATTGGAGTAGGAAATGTCGATGGTATAATCGATAAGATATGCGAAGAAGTAAGAAAGATTATTCCAGGAGAAAATTTAGGTGCAGTAATTAATAAAGATTCAAAAGATAGAATTGAGGGCTATATAACAGAAGCTGAAAAACAAGGAGCCAAAGTATTAGTAGATGGAAGAAATACAAAAGTAAAAGGAAAGGAAAATGGAACGTATGTTGGACCAACAGTTATTGACTTTGTAAAACCTGAAATGAGTGTAGCAAAAGAAGAAATTTTCGGACCTGTAATTTCTATTATGCGAACAAATACTGTTGATGAGGCTTTGGCCATTGAAAATGCAAACCCATACGGTAATGCAGCTTCCGTTTTTACACAAAACGGTGGAATGGCCCGATACATTATTGATCATGCCAGTGCAGGTATGATTGGTGTAAATGTGGGAGTACCTGTGCCAAGGGAACCATTTTCTTTTGGCGGATGGAATGAAAGTAAGTTCGGTGTTGGAGATATAACCGGGAAAAGTTCAATTGAATTCTGGACAAAGTTGAAGAAGAGTACAACTAAATGGAACCCCGAATCGGGGATTAACTGGATGAGTTAAGATTGGCTTTTTTATATAAACCTTAAACCTTACAGCCATGAAAATAAAATCATTTCTTTTAATGCTGACAATAGGTTTGCTATTTACAAATAACTTATACAGCCAAACACCGGTTACAGTGGTAGAAAGTTCAATTAAAGTAGGTTTAATGGGAGAAGAATTCTTTTATTACGGATTTGCAAAAGGTGATAAGATCATCTTCAGCTTCAATGAAGATAAGGGTAAAGAAATTAAGGAATTTGAGATAGTGGAGATGCCTGCCACTTCAAGATTCAGGGATTACAAAACAAAAAAGATAGAGAATAAAACTATCAATGTTCCGGCAACCGGGATTTACAAATTCAGGTTCACAAACTCTTCCATCATCCCCCGAATATGTAATTACAAAGTACAAAGAATACCAGCCAGCGAAGCCACAAAAAATTTCAATTGCACAGTATACTTCCGACAAGGATTCGATACAACTTATACTAGCGAAACCGAACAGTTTATTTCATATGCTGACACGGTTATAAATAATTTTCAGGACAGGGCAACAAAAATATATCCTGCGAAAAATGCGCCTAATAATAAAGCAACTTTTAATTTCATTTTACCAGAGAACACTGTTGCATGGAGTTATTATATTAGTACTGACAGTGCTGGTATTCACATATATGATACTGCGTATGAAAAACTTAAAGAAAGTAACAATTATATAGTTAAAAAATATCCAAGGTCAACGCCATTACTTGCTTTAGCTCTTAACCAGGAATCATATTTAGTTAATCTGAATACTGGTTCTGAAATAAACTATTGGATCGTAGAAAATGAAAACGCCGAACTCTTTATGAACGGAGAGCAATTTCGATATATGAAAAAAGGTAAGTCAGTAAATGATTATTCAAAAATGGAAAATCGAAAAGGCACATTAAATTTTTGTTTTGCTAATGAACTGCCGGATGAAGAAATTTCAGTTAATGTAAAGATCACATCTATTCAGGTCAACCCATTTATGGATTCAAGAACAATAAAGAGAATAGTAACAACACCAAAAAACGAAATGTATTTAAAAAACTAATATCAATTTAATTTATGCCATCCACCAATAGTATTTCAGAAGCAACCGATATAATTCAGAATAATCTTGATTACACATTATTCTCCTGGAGTAAACAAAAAGGAATCCTACCTATTGCAGTAAAAAATGCTGAAGGGGTATACTTATATGATTATGATGGTAAACGCTATCTTGATTTTTCCTCCGGACTAATGAATGTAAATATTGGTCATGGAGATCAACGGGTAACCAATGCAGTTGTTAAACAAATGCAGGAAGTAAGTTATGTAACACCAAGTTGTGCAACAAAAGTTCGGGGGGATTTAGGTAAGAAGTTAGCATCAATAAGTCCCAAAGGATTAAATAAAACATTGTTCACAGTATGCGGGGCCACTGCCATTGAAAATGCTATTAAGCTGGCAAGATTATATACAGGGCGACATAAAATAATAACAAAGTACAGGGCTTTTCATGGTGCAAGTTATGGTGCAATGACAGCCGGGGGTGATCCAAGAAAATTACCAGCCGATAGCCAGCAGGCTCCCAACTTTGTGCATGTTGAAGATCCGTTTTGTTATCGTTGCCCGTTTGGTCAATCATTTGGAAGCTGTGAATATGAATGTGCAAGTCATGTTGAAAGAGTGGTACAGTTTGAAGGACCGGAAAATGTTGCTGCGATTTTAATTGAAGGAGAGAGTGGTTCATCCGGATGTATTAAATATCCACCCGATTATTTTAAAAAGATAAGAGCCATCTGTGATAAATATGGAATACTATTGATTGCAGATGAAGTGATGAGTGGATTTGGCAGAACAGGAAAATGGTTTGGCGTTGACAACCATGATGTCATTCCGGATATGATTGCTACAGCTAAGGGTCTTACTGCTGGTTATATACCTTTTGGTGCCCTGATTGTAAGCGATAAAATTGCTGCAGCATATGATGATAAACCGTTGATGCTTGGACTCACCTATTCTGCACATGCAGTTGGTTGTGCGGCCGCATTAGAAGTTTTGAATATTTATGAAGAAGAAGGAATGATAGAAAATGCTGCTAAAATGGGAGAATACGTAAATGAACAGGTTGAAAAACTAAAACAAAAACATCCGAGTATCGGCGATTTTAGAAATACTGGATTGCTTGGTTGCATTGAATTGGTTAAGAACAGAAAAACGAAAGAACCAATGGCACCATTCAATGCAAAGCCCAATGAAATGGAAGTAATGAATAAAGTAGCTGCAAAGATCAAAGAGCTCGGTATGTATACTTTTGTTCGTTGGAATTATATTTTTATTGCGCCACCACTTATAATCACAAAAGATCAGATCAATGATGGATTAGCCATTATCAGCGAAGCAATAGCCATAGCCGATCAGTATTGTGAATAGAATTCTCTTTCCGGTAATTAACCAACGACTGCATGAAATCAGAAATAATTGAATTAAAAGAAGATGTTTCGCAATCCTCTTTATACAATGAGGATCTGGCACCCGTACCTATTGCACAGCGAAGCTGGAATAAATGGCATATTGCAGCTATCTGGGTAGGCATGGCCGTTTGTATACCAACTTATATGCTGGCCAGTAGTTTGATCGGTCAAGGCATGAATTGGTGGCAAGCTTTGTTCACTATTCTTCTGGGAAATATTATTGTATTGATACCGATGATATTGAATGCTCATGTTGGAACTAAATATGGTGTACCGCTACCTGTTTTTTTACGACTTAGTTTTGGGGTTAAAGGATCTGTTATAGCATCATTACTTAGAGGATTGGTGGCTTGTGGTTGGTTTGGTATTCAAACCTGGATCGGTGGTGCAGCTATTTATCAACTACTTTTATTGATTGTACCTGAATGGGCAAATTCACTTTCGTTAGGTTCTTTTATTGGTTTAAATATCGCACAGGCTGCATGCTTTATGTTTTTCTGGTTCATTAATATCTGGATAGTATATAAAGGCATTAACTCAATTAAATTATTGGAAACCTGGTCAGCTCCTTTCCTATTGATAATTGGTCTATGCCTTTTAATTTGGGCCTGGGTAAAAGTTGGATCTATGCAGGATATTCTGGCTGCTTCCTATAGTTTATCAGGTAAGTCTGATGTTGACTTTTGGAAAATTTTCTTTCCGGGACTAACAGCCATGGTGGGTTTTTGGGCCACATTATCATTGAACATCCCTGATTTTACCAGGTATGCCCGATCACAAAAAGAACAAGCTCTGGGACAAATTATAGGGTTGCCTACAACCATGGTTTTTTATTCTTTTATTGGGATAGCAGTAACCAGTGCTACGGTATTGATTTTTGGAGAAGCCATCTGGGACCCGGTTGCTTTGCTTGCAAAATTTAAATCTCCGGTTGTAATTGCAGTTTCAATGATCGGATTAACGATTGCTACCCTATCAACTAACATTGCAGCTAATGTGGTTGCCCCTGCCAATAGCTTCGCCAATATTGCACCTAAGAAGATCAGTTTTAAAATGGGTGGCTATATAACCGGCATCATTGGTATTTTAATATTTCCCTGGAAACTTATTGCAGATCCGGAAGGTTATATATTTCGCTGGTTGATTGCCTATTCAGCTTTACTCGGTTCTCTTGCTGGAATAATGATCTGCGATTATTATCTCATTCGAAAAACAAAAATTGAATTAGCTGAACTTTTTAAGTCTAAAGGAATTTATAAAGGATGGAATCCTCCGGCATGGATCGCTTTTATTATCAGTATACTTCCCGTTATTCCTGGTTTTTTAGTAGCGGTTGGTGTAAGCGACCCTTCTTCATTTCCGGCATTTTTAGTGGAATTATATTCTTATGCATGGTTTGTAACTTTTATAGTATCTTTTTTACTCTATTGGATTCTAAAACAAAAATAGTTGAGCATGTCAACCATACTTATTAAAAACGGAAGGATCATTACTGCTGATGCAGATCAAGTAGCTGATATTTTTATTGAAAATGAAACTATTAATACAATTGGAAAGAATCTTGAAATAATAGCAGATAAAGAAATTGATGCTGAAGGTAAATTGGTATTCCCCGGGGGAATTGATCCGCATGTACACCTGGAAATGCCTTTTATGGGAACTTCCAGCAGCGATACTTATGAGACTGGAACAAGAGCTGCTCTTTATGGAGGTACAACAATGGTCATAGATTTTGTATTGCAAAAACAGGGAAATTCTTTACGATCTGCATTGGAAGAATGGAAAGGCAGAAGTGATAATAATTGCGTTGGCGATTATAGCTTTCATATGGCTGTTACAGATTTTAACGACAATACTAAAAAGGAAATAAAGGAAATGATCGAGGATGAAGGAATCACTTCATTTAAAACCTTCATGGCATACAAAGGAGCACTCATGATCGATGACAGCCAGATGATCGGCTTAATGAACGAAGTAAAAAAACAGGGTGGTTTAATTAATGTTCACGCAACAAATGGAGACATGATTGATTTCCTGATTGCAAAGCATAAAGAAGAAGGCAAACTATCCCCTCTTTATCATTATTTATCACAACCTGAAATAACTGAAGCAGAAGCAAGTGGAAGATTTGCCGACATGGCCAATTATACCGGATGTCCGGGCTACATAGTTCATCTTACTTGTGAAGGTGCTTTGAATGAAGTAAGAAATGCCACAAAAAGAAATCAAAACATTTTTGTTGAAACTTGTATTCAATATTTAATTCTTGATGCTTCGTTATATGAAAATGATTTTGAAGGAGCCAAATGGGTAATGAGTCCGCCATTGAGAGAAAAGAAAGATCAGGCAACGCTATGGGCAGGAATTAACCAGGGATTGGTAAATGTAGTTGCCACTGACCACTGCCCTTTTAACTGGGAACAAAAATTATTGGGCAAAGATGATTTTTCAAAAATCCCTAACGGTCATCCGGCTATTGAAAACAGGATGGAATTACTTTATAGCGAAGGAGTAAACAAAGGAAGGATCACTTTAAATAAATATGTTGAAGTAGCATGCACCAATCCTGCAAAAATATTTGGTATGTTCCCCCAAAAAGGAACTATTGCAGTAGGAAGTGATGCGGACATTGTGATCTTTGACCCGAATGAAAAGCACAAATTATCTGCTCAAACACATCATATGAATGTTGACTATAGCGGTTATGAAGGATGGGAAGTGACAGGAAAAGTAAAAACTGTTTTACTCAGGGGAAAAGTCGCCATCCAAAATAATCATTGTATGATTGATAAAGGATATGGTAAATTTATAAAGAGAAATAAAGTAGAAAATAAAATTTAATTAGAACCACAGAGACACGAAGACACAGAGAATCATTGTGTAACTCCCTGCCTCTGTGCCTCCGTGGTTCAATACAAAATTCATAATTATACGACATGCCAAGAATCATCAAATCAGGTCTTATCCAATTAAGTCTTCCAAAAACAGAAGGAGAAGGAACCATTGAAGAAATAAAAGAAGCAATGGTGCAGAAACACATCCCCTATATAGAAGAAGCAGGAGAAAAAGGTGTGCAGATATTATGTTTCCAGGAAATATTTAATACCCCATATTTCTGTCCGGGGCAAGATAAAGCATGGTATGAAAGTGCTGAGACCGTACCAGGACCAACAATTGAAAGGATGCAGGTATATGCTAAAAAATACAAAATGGTAATCGTAGTCCCAGTATATGAAAAAGAACAGGCTGGTGTCCTTTATAATACTGCGGCAGTAATTGATGCTGATGGAACTTATTTAGGCAAATACCGTAAAAATCATATTCCACACACTTCAGGTTTCTGGGAGAAATTTTTCTTTAAACCCGGTAACCTTGGTTATCCTGTTTTTCAAACCAAATATGCAAAAGTGGGTGTTTATATCTGTTATGATCGTCATTTCCCTGAAGGAGCAAGAGCACTTGGATTAAATGGTGCAGAAATAGTTTATAACCCTTCAGCTACAGTTGCTGGTCTTTCTCAATACTTATGGAAACTGGAACAACCGGCACATGCTGCAGCTAATGGATATTTTATGGGTTGCATCAACAGAGTTGGCGAAGAAAAACCCTGGAACCTAGGAAAATTTTATGGCACCAGTTATTTCGTTGACCCAAGAGGACAAATTTTTTCTCAGGCATCAGAAGATAATGATGAATTAATAATTGCCGACTTTGATCTGGACATGATTGAAGAAGTCAGATCAACCTGGCAATTTTTCAGAGACAGAAGACCTGAGACTTATGGAAAGCTCACGGAATTATAAATGAAAAAATAACCACGGAGACACAGTGACACTGAGAAGCACCGTGTTACTCTGTGTTCTCCCTGCCTAATTGGTTTAAAAAATAAATAAATGTCTATTCACAACAACAGATTAACCAAAGAACAATACGAAGAAAACTTCGCCGACATTCACCCGCCGTTTGAAAATAAAACTGCGGCGGAGGTAGAAGCAAATCGTTGTTTATTCTGTTATGATGCACCTTGTACAAAAAGCTGTCCTACTAGTATAGATGTTCCAAAATTTATAAAACAAATTTCCACAGAAAATATTAAAGGTTCTGCTCACACTATTTTTTCATCAAATATCATGGGAGCAGGTTGCAGTAAAGTTTGTCCGGTAGAAAAATTGTGCGAAGGAAGTTGTGTGTTCAATTTAATGGATGAACCTCCAATTCCAATTGCAAAATTGCAACGCTACTCTACTGAGATTGCAATGAAAGAAAATTGGAAATTGTTTGAACGGAAAAGCCTTGCTGGCTCCCCTTCAGGGGACGGGGGTGTGAGAAAGGTCGCTATAGTTGGCGCCGGCCCTGCAGGACTCAGTTGTGCTCATGTTCTCTCCAAAGAAGGAATTGATGTTACTATTTATGAGAAAGAGAGTAAAGGAGGTGGGTTGATGACTTACGGCATTGCGGCTTATAAAGTAACTCCACAATTCTGCGAAGATGAAGTCAATTACATTTTATCCATTGGAGGAATAAATATAAAATACAACCAGGAACTGGGAAAAGACATTACATTGGCTCAATTAAAAAAAGAATACGACGCTGTTTACCTCGGAATCGGTGTTGGTGTTGCCAGGCAATTAAATATTCCCGGTGAAAAGCTAGAAGGTGTTGTTGATGCCATCCATTTTATTTATGATATAAGAGCAAAAGGTTATTCTCCCGTTCCGGTTGGTGATAAAGTAGCCGTAATTGGTATGGGCATGACAGCCATTGATGCTGCCACACAGGCAAAACGTCTAGGTGCAAAAGAAGTCACATTGTTGTATCGAAGAACCCAGGAAGAAATGCCGTGTACCGAAATGGAATTAAATATTGCAAAAAAAGATGGTTGTCAAATAATCTGGCTGGTTGCACCACAAAAAATAAAAGGTTCACAAAAGAAAGTAAAGCAACTAGTTTGCAGCGTCATGAAATTGGGTGAACCTGATGCATCCGGCCGCCGCTCTCCGATTGATACAGGTGAAACATTTACATTAGATGTAGACATGGTAATCAAAGCAGCAGGACAAGTGCCTTTTGAAAAATTAATAAAGAAATACAAACTGGATAATAAATACGGAAAGCTGGTGATTGATAATAATTGTGCAACAAACATTAAAGGCGTCTTCGCCGGTGGCGATGCAGTGAATGGTGGTAAAGAAGTGGTAGATGCGGTGCAAGCGGGTAAAGACGGAGCAAAAGCTATTTTAAATTATATAAATAAGAAATAAACCACGGAGACACAGTGACACAGAGAAACACCGTGTAACTCAGTGTTCTCCCTGCCTCCGTGGTTCAAACAAAAATTATGGCAGACATATCATCAAACTTCCTCGGTATAAGATCTCCCAACCCTTATTGGTTGGCAAGTGCCCCTCCTACTGATAAAAAATATAATGTACTCAGGGCATTTGAAGCCGGTTGGGGCGGTGTTGTATGGAAAACTTTGGGTTCACAAGTAAAAAATGTTTCCTCACGATATTCTGCAGTTGATTTTAATGGAAGCAGAATGATGGGCTTTAATAATATTGAATTAATATCGGATCGACCACTTGACATTAATCTTAAAGAAATTGCCGAGTGTGTTAAATTATTTCCTGACCGTGCTATGGTTGTTTCCCTGATGGCTGACAACGATAAAAAAAGCTGGCATGAGTTAATAAAAAAAGTAGAAGACACCGGTGCACATGGTCTTGAATTAAATTTCGGTTGCCCACATGGAATGACGGAAAGAGGAATGGGTGCCGCCGTTGGGCAAGACCCTGACATTGCCTGCATGGTAGTAGAATGGGTAATGGAGGCAGCAACAATTCCAGTTATAACGAAACTTACACCAAATGTTCATTCAGTTGTACCTACAGGAAGATCTGTTGTAAAAGCAGGAACGAATGCACTTTCTCTTATCAATACAATACAATCGGTTACAGGTATCGATTTAGACACATTGGTTCCTAATCCTTATGTGGCAGGCAAATCTGTCTTTGGTGGTTATTGTGGCCCGGCCGTAAAACCCATTGCGTTAAAAATGCTTACCACTATTGCACAAGATGATTTAACTAAAACTGTTCCTATATCTGGCATTGGGGGTGTCAGCACCTGGAAAGATGCCGTAGAGTTTATGCTCCTCGGTGCCAGCAATGTGCAGGTATGCACCGCCGCTATGAAATATGGATTCCGCATCATAGACGATTTATGCGATGGCCTCAACAACTGGATGGATGAAAAAGGATTCAACACCCTTGATGATTTTATCGGCAAATCTGT
>JAHEMN010000192.1 GCA_024643645.1 Chitinophagaceae bacterium
CTTAGATTACAACTATTTACGATCGGCGTATCAATACTGATCATCTGAATGTCATCTGTTACTTTATACAAACGAATATCATCAAAAGTGTAACCGGCACCACCATCATTATCAGCAGCTAATATTTGACCATATTGTCCCCATCTGATCTGTGTACTGGTACTGAAATTTTGTGCTGGTACCGCATTTTGTAGAATATCACTTATCTCAATACTCGAAGAAAGTTTATATGTGCCATCAACATCATTTTGATTGGCGAATAGATTATATACTTCGATCCAGTTATCTAAATCTGATCCCCTTATCCATACTTTATTTGCGGGATTATTCCCTTGTCCATGATTCTTAAACCGGAAATCTAATCTTACATCATCAGTTGTTGCATTATACGTTGCCAGATTATATGTACCTTTTAACGAATCAGTAGTACCTCCTGCATTATATATACTTGCATCTAAGGTAATAGCCCTGTTTCCTGAATAAGAGATGCCAGAATTCAGAAAAGTTCTGATACGGCCATAAGGAGTACTATTCACAAAATCATATCTGTCAAGACCAGTTAATCCTATCTGCTGAGTATTATATGATTGAATTGGTGTTGCATCAAAATCATCAATAAAAGGAGATAAAGGAGTAATGCCCGTTATAGAAGGATTTAAAAGTTGCTTTACAATCTTTGTTTTTGTGTTATTAGTAATGACAGGATCTCCTGGCTGAGATATAAATGCTTCTAAAGTATATGTTCCGCTAGTAGAAAGATCTACTGGTGTTGTAAATGTATGATCCAGAAAACCACCGCCCGCAATTGCCGGACTTACAATTGTTTCCAATACCGGCGAACCAGCATTCAGTATGTAACTGACATTTATATCTCCTGTTGTTGCAACATCATCAAGATTTTTAATTCTAATTGTAACTGGAACACTGCTTCCTAATACTGTAGAAGTTAATAACCTTCCAGATAATGCAGGCGAAAGAATTGCATCTAATTTTATATCATTATCAGAGATAGTTCCATTACAAGTTCCACTGTTCGGTTGTCTGGAAACTGTGCTTTCCCTTGTCCCGGGACTTCCATTTATCAAAGCTCTTACTGATACATAGTAAATTGAATCTTTTGAAAGTCCATTGATGATATAAGAGAAAGTTGAACCAGAAACTGATGCTATGCTAACCATTTCATCATTTTGAAGCATCATTACTTCATATCCTGTGGCACCTGAAACTGATGTCCAATCTACTGATATATAACCTTCACATTGTATTGCTGACAATGAAACACTTGGAAACCCAATAATAACAAATGGCTCACTTGTACTTACCATCCCGGTACCATTTCTGGTTAATCTAACCTTTGCTTCATTTGTTGCAACATTTGGTATATACCACTTAAACAGTCGTGAAGTTGCCGAAATATTTGCATCAATAATTGTCCATGAAGCTCCATTATTAATCGAATACTCTAATGTAAATGTATTTAAAGGGTCACCATATGATTCCCAACTTATATTAATTGAGTCTCCAGGTTTTAGACTCTCATTTCCGATTGGATTTGTAAGTTCTGTTATAATCGGAATGGTGTCATAAACCAAAAAATACTCCTGTAAGGGTGTTTGCGAAATTGTAGTTCCTTTTACCCTTAATGTATAACTTCCGTTGATTGGATTGCTTATAACAATTTGTTCTACATTATTAATATGATCGACACCTTGTGATGCTGGATTATTAATATTAATTGCAGTAGTATCTAATACAAGAGGTAAAACTGTATTGCTTAAAGGATCTATCACTTCCAGGTCAAGGTCATGCACCAAAGTATGACTGGAAATTGCAGATGATGCCTGGTCATTCCAATATAATAAAACTTTTAAGAGAGCAGGGCTCGTTGTTACATTGATGGAAATATCTTTTTGAGTTGCATTTGCCAGAGAATCATTTTTGTAGTTTCCTAGTTCCATCATTTTGACTGATCTGATCAAATTCATCCAGCCAAAGCCATAAGTATAGTCTGGCCCTGCATTTCCTTTATCGGTTGCACCATTTAATAAAAGAGCTTTGGACAATCCGTTCTTTGGCGTTTCACCAGCATTCAATTGTCTGTAACGCTGATACAACAACGCTAAACCACCGGAAACTGCAGGTGCTGACATACTTGTTCCGGTATTATAACTATAAGTATTAATAGGCCATGTTGAAATAACCAATGTTCCCTGTGCTGTAATTTCTGGTTTTATCCGTCCGTCTTTTACCGGCCCTTTACTTGAACCTAATAAAATATCAGCATTCTCTATCGTATTACCAACTGAAATTACATTTTTAGCAGATTGATAATCACCAAGCACATTTCCAAATCCTGCTGGATAATACCCACAAGAGTATGTACCACTATTACCAGCCGAAAAAACATGTTGCAAATTCGGGTGTTGTATAGTTTGTAAATCCATTATTCTTGAGTATAAGGTATACATACCAAAGGAAGAACACTCATTAACAACATTACCATAAGAATTATTAGTGATTACCATACCATAATCCTGAATATATGCAGGGGTATTTGTAAGTATATTTGAAAAAAGCTGAGATACGATTGTAGATTTTGGAGCCATCCCTGCATATTTTGCATTGATAATTCCTGCACCAGCAGCTATACCTGTTACATGCACTCCATGAGCACCTCCACCCGTTGCTGCCCTGTCAATAAATCTTCCTGAAAAATCAGCATGACTTGTAATAGTGGCATTATCACCAATTCCTATAACTACTCCCTCGCCTTTTAAATTTCTTCCACTAGGCAATGAAGAATGCAAAATATTTGCTCTGCTATTAGAAACTACCTTGTTATTTAATGGCGTTATTTCATGAGGTATAGGTTCAACATAATCTATAAATGGTAAAGCAGCTAATTCTTCTATCCTTAATATAGAAGCCCGTACTTCGATTATTTTATAAGCTGAATATTTAGTTGAAAGAATTTCATAGTTTTTATTTCTCAATTCGTTTAATACAAAATCATTAGTAAATGATTTTGGAAAACTTATCCATAAATCAACAGTCCCGGTTTGTTTTATTGCATATGATGGTATATCACCACTGGTAAGATTTAGACTAATTTTTTGAACAGGATCTAATTCAAAAATTGCTCTGGCTTTTAGCTTCACCAATAAAGCAATATTGACATTTCCTTTTATTGTGACTGTATATGAATTATTTGGAATATAGTTCAACACTTCTATTCCTTCTGTTCGGAGTAATTCTTTATTGCTATCTGTTAGAATTTCTTCAAATTGAATTATAGCAAAGGTTTTATTATCAACAGTCCGTCTTACTGAAGAATTAAACTGATCTAACTTTTCATTTGAAATATTTGGTATTGGTGAAACTATGCCACTTTTAAGATAAATCTGATATCGATCATTTACCTGCGAATAGGAAATAATACTTAATAGCATAAAGCCTGTAATCAGGGAAATTGGATTGGATCTCATAGTGAATTTTAAAAACTTAAATTTAACACAAAAACCTGAAATAAGTCAATCCTGTTTAGGATTTGAAACAGATATGAAAATCTGCTATTGAGGGATTGATTCTTTGGAAAAACAAAATGTATGCATTGAATGTAAAAAACGGTGCATTTCTTCCATGCTGTTCATATTATTTGCAATCAACATAAACAATTTCCCTGTTTGTTTAAGTTTTGCTTTATTAGTTCCTGTTTGTAAGAATTCAATTATTTTCTGAAATGTATTCGATTCAAAATAAGGAGAATCAGCCCGGTTGATGAAAAAACATCTCATCGTATTATCTTTTAAAGACATTTTCTCAAACCCTAATGCAACTGCCAGTTTCCTGCATCGAACGGTGATAAACAGATCTTCTACCTGTTGTGGCACTTCCCCAAATCTGTCACTCAACTCTTTTTTCATTTCTACCAGATCTTCTTCTGTTTCACAATTATCTAAACGTTGATACAATGACAACCTTTCAGTGATATTCTCTACGTAATCATCCGGTATTAAAATTTCCAGATCTGTATCGATAGTACAATCCTGTACAAAATCATCCTGCTTGGCAATTTCCTCCTTGAATAATTCTTTAAAATCTGTTCGCTTTAATTCCCGGATCGCTTCATCAAGAATTTTCTGATACATTTCAAATCCTATCTCAGCCATAAATCCACTTTGCTCTCCGCCTAACATATTTCCTGCCCCTCTGATATCCAGATCCCGCATAGCTATCTGGAAACCGCTACCTAATTCACTATGCTGCTCCAATGTTTGCAATCTTTTCTTTGAATCGTTTGGCAAAGTGCTCATTGGTGGAGCCAGCAAATAGCAAAATGCTTTTTTATTACTCCTTCCTACCCTTCCCCTTAACTGGTGCAGATCACTTAATCCAAACTGATGAGCATTGTTAACAATAATGGTATTTACATTTGGTATATCAACACCACTCTCTACAATATTTGTTGAAACCAATACATCATATTTTCTATCAATAAAATCAAAAATTCTTTCTTCGAGGTGATGCCCTTCCATTTGACCATGAGCATATCCAATACTTAAGTCAGGACAGAGCCCTTGAATTATGGATGCCATTTCTGCTAAACCAGCAATTCGGTTATATATAAAAAATACCTGTCCACCTCTTTCTGTTTCAAAATAAATTGCTTCTCTTAT
>JAHEMN010000193.1 GCA_024643645.1 Chitinophagaceae bacterium
GTCTTTAAAACGGCCCCACTTCAATCTCATAATGTTTCAGCAAGGGGCGGAAGTGAGAAAATGTCCTACTTCGTTTCAACAGGATATTTAAGTCAGGGTGGTATTGTAGGTGGAAATGATAAATCTAAGTTTAACAGAGGTAACGTAACTGCTAATTTGAACTTCGAATTATCTCCAAGATTGAAATTACTTTTAAACACTACCGCTGTTATACTAGATTCAAGGGGTGTTCAGGAAAATTCATTTAATAGTATAATAGGAAGTGCATTAAACTATGATCCTACTGTACCTATAAGAAATACAGTGCCTAATACAGTTGGTATTCATGGCTTCAGTACATTATTGTTATCAGAAATTTTTAATCCATTAACAAAACTTGACAATACTTATAATAAGAATACAGGTAACAAGCTTTATGGAAAGTTTGAACTTCAATACAGTGTATTGAAGAATTTAAAAGTTTCATCTAGATTCGGATATACCAAATATGATGGTAATTCAAAAGGATTTACTCCTCTTGTATTCTGGGGATTGAATAATGTAGATAATTCAATGAATGCCGATGGCTCAACAGTCTTAGGAAAGCATAATAGTGTATCTCACGAAAAAACAAGCAACTTCAATTATACCTGGGAGTCATTTGCTAATTATGATTTTAAAATTAATAGTGTACACAATTTTGAGACAGTGCTTGGTTTTTCATTAGCAAAAGTTTCAGGAAATGCTGCCGGCGCCACCCGTCAGGATGTGCCTTTTAATTCATGGGAGTTTGCAGACTTTACTGCTGCAACAGGTAATAATTCAGCTACCAATACAAATGCATTGGGAGGATACTATTATCAGTATTTCAGAAGAAACTTATCTTATTTCAGCAGGATTAATTATGATTATAATGATAAGTATTTAGCTTCATTTACTGCAAGAAGAGATGGTTCGTATGCATTTGGTATTGATAATAAATTTGCATTTTTCTTCTCTGGTTCTTTGGGTTGGGTAGTTTCTAAAGAGAATTTTTTCCAGTCAGATTTTATTAATTATTTAAAGATCAGAGGAAGTTATGGTACAGTGGGTAATGAAAATGTAAATCCACAATTTGTTGGAATTGTAACAGGTGGACCAAGCTATGCTAATCCGCCAAACAGTAATGGTTATACATTCAGTAATATATTTTTTCCGGGATCTACAGTAGGTTCTGCTGCAAATGATGCCTTAAGTTGGGAAAAGCAACAACAGTCAAATGTTGGATTTGATATGACTTTCCATAAAAGGAAATTCACATTATCGGCTGATGTATTTAAAAAGGAAGTAGAAGGATTACTATTTACACCATCTGCTTCATTATACCTTGGTACAGTGCCTATTCCTACAGCTAATATAGGATCTACAAAAAGTAATGGTGTTGATATAAACTTTGGATATAACGAAACAATCCTGAGAAATATCAAACTAAGTACTTCATTAACATTCACTACTTCTAAAAATACAGTAACAGCTACAAATGATGATGGTACTGCTAAAATTTTCGGAGGTGGTTATTTTAATGGTCAATCTCAAACTGTAACAGTGTTTGAAAAAGGATCCAGTCCTGGTTATTTCTATGGTTATAAAACAAATGGACTTTTCCAGACTTATGATGACATCAATAAGCATGCAACACAAGCAGGAGCACAGCCTGGTGATATTCGTTTTGTAGATGTTAATGGTGATGGAATGATCACTGCACTTGATCAAACAAAAATTGGTGACCCATTCCCTGATTTCACTTTAGGATGGTCATTTAATGTTGAGTACAAGGATTTTGATTTTAATGCATTCACCTATGCATCTGTAGGAAATGATGTATACAGTGCATGGGAAAGAAATGCGAATTATTCTAATAAATACAGAGGTGTATTAGGAAGATGGACAGGGCCAGGTACAACAAATGATGCAAGAAACCCGAGATATTCATTTACTGATGCGAATAGTAATATCAGAGTTTCTGACAGATATGTAGAAGATGGTTCATTTGTAAAACTTAAGAATATACAGTTGGGATATACCTTACCTGCATCATTAACTAAAAATATTTTTAAAAAACTTCGTGTTTATGTTCAGGTTAAGAATGCCTTTACGATCACAAAATATAGTGGTTTTGATCCGGAAATTTCAGGAGGTATTCTGGACTCTGGTATTGATCGTGGAGCATATCCACAAGCCAGAACTTATGCATTCGGACTTGACATTAAACTTTAAATCTTTTAAAAAACACTAATATGAAGAATATTAAAATAAATATATTGAGTCTGCTTTTTATAGCAACACTCATTGGCTCTTGTAAAAAGTGGGTAGATTATGATCCTAAAGAGGATTTTAGAATAACTGATCTTGATTATCTGCAATCTGAAAGTGATTACAGAACGATGGCGATCAGTGTATATACTCCTTTGCAATGGTTAAATCAATCAGTGCCAGTAGGCGATATAGCATCTGATAATTCTGTAAGTGGTGGAGAGAATGCATCTGATGTGCTGTCTTTGCAGCAAATTGATGACTATACACATACGCCGGTCAATTCTACATTGACTGAATTATGGCAAGCTGCTTTTGAAGGTATAAACAGGGCAAACTATTTACATCAATATAAAACTACAAACAAAGCCGGGGCAAGTGTAGATTTTGCTGGTAAGGAAGCTTTGTACGGAGAGATCTATTTTTTAAGGGCCTATTATTATTTTCATCTGGTTCGCTTTTTTGGAGATGTTCCTCTTTTTGTAGACAAACGTCTTGGACTTTCTGAGTCAAAGACTTTGCAAAGGTCTCCAAAGGCTGATGTTTATAAGCAGATCGAATTGGATCTGAACGCTGCAATCTCAACTTTACCTGCAATACAAAGCCAAAAGGGAAGAGCAACAAAATATGCTGCTCAGGCATTGCTTGGAAAAGTATTATTATATCAAAACAAGTTTGATGCAGCAGCTCCTGTGTTGGAAAGTATTATTAATGCTAATGCATTTTCATTGGTATCTAATTTTGGTTCAATTTTCTTAGAATCAGGAGAGAACGGACCTGAATCTGTTTTTGAGATTCAATATTCAAATACATCTCCTTATTATAATTGGGGTGGTATTACAAGAGGTCAGGGAAACCTTTCCGTACAACAATGCGGTATCAGAGGGTTGAATGGTACATCCAGTATGCCGTATGCAGCTGGTTGGAGTACTAATCTGCCATCGCAAAATCTTGCCGCTGCTTATGCAGCAGGTGATATGCGTAAAGCCGTAACGGTATTAGATATTGAAGCATATAAAACGGCCAATCCATCCTTTAATATTACGTATCTGGTAGCACCGTATAAAAACACTGGTTTATACAATCAAAAATATTTACCAAGAAAAGGTGAAACTTCTGGGCAGATCGAATTGAACTACCTGAATAATTTCAGAACAATACGATATGCTGATGTTTTATTAATGGCCGCTGAAGCATTTAACCGTGCCACTGCTGCAAATGATATAAAAGCTAGAGATTATCTGAACAGGGTTCGTCGCCGGGCATTTGGCGATCTGTTACATGATATTAACTCGAGTGGGGCCACATTAAAGCAGGCGATCTGGGATGAGCGAAGACTGGAATTAGCAATGGAGGGAGATCGTTTTTTTGACCTGGTAAGAACTAGTCAGGCTGCAACTAAAATAACCGGATTTCAAACTGGAAAGCATGAAGTGTTTCCAATTCCGCAGGAAGAAATAAGTATTTCCGGAATCACACAAAATCCAGGATATTAATTCTTAACTCATTAATAGTAAACACATGAAATCAATAAAATATTTTTTAACACTAACCTTACTGATGGCTTTTGTTTCTCAGAGTTGTAAGAAGGAAGTTTATGACGATACCTCCTTTGTTGCCAATGGTAATGCACCTGAAGCATTAACTGCTTTATTTGAAATAACCCAGGATAACACAGGGTTAGTCACCATTACACCTAATGGTGCTGGAGCAGTATCTTATGATATATATTATGGTCACGGAGCGTCTACACCTGTAAATGTTAAAGCAGGTAGTAACACAACACATATTTATCCCGAAGGAGTATATACTGTAAAAATTGTCGGTTATGCTGTAAATGGTAAAACAACAGAAGTTACCAAGCAATTAACTGTTTCTTTCAGGGCTCCCACAAATTTGGTAATCAACGTTGCTATAGACCCAGCTAATAATTTTAAAGTAAATGTTTCTGCAACTGCTTTGTATGAAACAAATTTTAGGGTATTCTACAGAGCCGTTCCTAACGAAACGGGTGTTGTTTTTCTTGAAGGGCAGACAGTAAGTAATATTTATGCTTCTGTAGGCACCTATGTAGTAAAAGTGGTTGCCTATAGTGGAGGAGCCGCCACAACAGCTGATTCGGTTACAATTAATATTGTAGATCCAATTTTGCTTCCGGTTACTTTCGAGTCGGCTACCATTAATTATGCTTTTACAAACTTTGGTGGTGGTGTTTCAACTAAAATCGCTAATCCGCAAATGAACGGTATTAATACCAGTGCAAATGTTGGGCGTATGGTAAAAAATGCTCCTGAAGTAT
>JAHEMN010000194.1 GCA_024643645.1 Chitinophagaceae bacterium
GTTTTGATTTTTATTTCTCTAGTTCTTCAATTGTTTTTTTCGCTGCCGCTAATCGTATCTGTTTATTTTTCTCTACCAGTTTATGCGTTGCCCACTTTTCTAATTTATGATGCAGCGGTACAAGCAAAGCTGCAATACAAACTAATGCCAGTAACATCAGTATTGGATTATGATGCGTAATTCTTTCCAAAAAAGGATGAAGTAATAAATTTAAAAATTCAAACACTACCAATAAAGCAACCACTCCCAAAAACTGGATAACTTTTGTATTGGTAATATGACGACGACTGAGAGCTAAAAAAAGAATCACAAATGTGATGATGCCTAACGCCAATGAGGCATATTGTATATTTTGTTTTCGTTGTTGTTCTTCTTTTATTTTTTCTTCCGTTACTTTTTGTTGACGGATTTCATCTTCAAAGGTCATCAGTTGAGTTTGTTGAATTGCTTTGGCATTAAATAAACTGTCATTGGTAATTCTAAAAAGTTCTGAATATTTAAAAGCACTGTCAACATTCGTTTTTCGGTAAATATCCAATAGCAGCTTTGCTGGCTGAATACTGTTGCTTGCAAAGTCTGTTGATTGCACTGCCGCTATTGCTTTTTTTGCATATACGATGCTGGAATCTATTTGATTAATAGAATAGAAGTATTGTGCTTTCGATGTTAATGCCCAGTTTAATTGTCGAAGTGATTTAGTTTTAGAGCATTCTTCAATTGCCATATCAAAATAACCAATGGCTATGGCATTGTTTCCCATTTTGCCATTAATACTTCCAAGGTTTATAAGTGTATAGCTGATAAAATCGAAATATTTTATTCGCTGGCTAAGTTCATAATCTTTTTGAGCATACATCAGGGCAGAGTCAATCTGATTTAGACCCAGGTAACATTCGGCCAGATTCTGAAAACTCCATATCAGCGCCTCTTGATAGTTTGCTTTCTCACCTGCTTCTCCTGTTGCGATATAAAAGCGAATCGCATTAGGATAATCAGCCAGGTATTTATAAATGTTGCCAGCCAATACACTTGAAATAGCCAGCAATTTATTATTACCTGTTGCTTCAGCCATTTTTTTTCCTTCCAATCCCTCTTTCAAACCCTTTTCGAAACTGCCAACCATGCCATACATTTTACCTATATAAGATAAACCATAAGTTTCCGCAATTATGTCCTTATTTTTTTTACCGTATGCAACCAGACTTTGCCCATATTTTAATCCCAAAAGCGGATCAGTTTCACCGATTAACATCGTGGCACTATAAATTATATCAATACGTTTATTATCATCTTTTTCTGAACTAATTTTTTGAATCAATGAATCGATTCCAGCGATTTGAGAAAAAGAGGATTGAAGCATCAATAGTAAAACGAAAAATGCGATAAGTTTTTTCATGTTAATTTATTTTGCTATTGTCTTTTTCCAGCTGCTCAATCGTTTTTTTAGCCGCCGCAAGCCGTATCTGTTTATTCTTTTCTACTAATTTATGCGTTGCCCACTTTTCTAATTTATGATGCAGCGGTACAAGCAAAGCTGCAATACAAACTAATGCCAGTAACATCAGTATAGGATTATGATGAGTGATTCTTTCTAAAAAAGGATGAAGCAATAAATTTAAAAATTCAAACACAACCAATAAAGCTACTACTCCAAGAAATTGAATGACTTTTGTATTGGTAATATGCCGTCGGCTGAGGGCTAAAAAAAGAATTACAAATGTGATAATACCCAGAGCTAATAAAGCATATTGAATGTTTTGTTTGCGTTGCTGATCTGCATTATCAAATTCAAGTTCTTTTTTGATTGACAATAATTGTTGCTGCTGTGCATCCGACATTTTATCAATAGTGTCTACAACGGTTTCGTAGAGTGCATAATATTTTAGAGCACTATCACTGTTGATTTTTCGATATATACTTTTATACACATCATAAACTTCTAAAGTTGCCCGGTATCTTGCTTTTTCTTTTTTTGAAAGGGCTTTGTTGATATAAAAAAGAGCTGAATCAATCTGGTTGTCCTTTTCGAAAAGTTTCGCCATTCCTGTAAAAACTCTTACATAGTCATCCGGGCTTCCTTCTGTCATTGCTTCCTGTGTTGCTTTTCGGGCATACTCGAGGCCAATAGCCTTATTATGGAGATAAGTATAATGGATATTTCCAAGATTCAGAAGGATGCTACTGTTGTTATTTATAATATGCCTGGAAAGGGACAATTCATAGCTCTTTTGTGCATAAAACAACGCTGAATCTATTTGTAATTTTTCAATGTATTTTTTAGAAACATTTGAATAAGATGAACTTAAATTCATATCGTCGCCCCCTTTTTCCAGATAGGAAATAGCTGTCAGAAATAAGGATATTGATTTATTTGCGTCATTTTCCCTGAAGCAAACTCCCAGGTCATTATATATTATTCCCAGTGCTGTACTGTTCCTGTGTTTTTTTGCCATATCCAAACCACTGTAAGCCAATTCAGTTCCTTCCAATGCATTTCCATTTATAGCAAGAATATATCCTAATTCGGCCCTGATGACAGATTCAAGTACTTTGTCATTATCCTTTCTGGAGAAGTTTAATATTTTTTTTGAATAGTCAATTCTTTCCTCCTGTGTTAATTCATATACGTAGTATAATATCTGGTTCATCAACCCGATTCTACCGGTGTCAGTTTTGTTTTCTTGCAATCTAAAAAAAATGCTGTCTGCAGTTTTATTCTGCGCATTTCCACTAAGTGCCAAAAAGCAAAAACAAACGGAGATAAATATTATTTTCATCTTTATTTTATTAGGAGAGTTTCTATCTTGTTAACCAAATCCTTCATTCCAATATGTGCATTATTACATAGTACAATGATGGTTTTTTTTTGATCAAGATAACGGATGATAATATTACTTATGCCGGGATTTCCACCAGTATGTTCTACAATTTTCCCTAACACTGAATCTTGCCGGATGCTCCAGCCAAAACCATAATTTGAAACACTTTGGTCATTTAGTTTCATTGGGGTGTATGCTTCCAGCAAAGTGGATTGTTTAATTAATTTTTCAGTATAAAGTGTATTGTCCCATTTTAGAAGATCAGTTGTAGTGGAGCTGATACGTCCGGGTCCTTTTCTATTACCAAGCCAAATGGTATAGTCTGAAGATGGAAATGAATCAGCTCTAATATACCTGCCTGCTGGCAAGGCAGGTTGATTTCTTTCTTTTACAAGGATATGGCCCATAGCATAATTTTTCAGAGAAGATTTTTCTGCCGGAGTCCGGATAGCTGTATTTTTCATTTTAAGTTTTTTAAAAATCCATTTACGGCTCATCCAAGTAAAATCTTTACCTCCTGCTTTTTCAGCAATACTGGCCAACAGCATGTAGCCGGTATTACTATATGTGTATTTTTCTCCCGGTTGAAACAAAACAGGAGGACTATATTTTTTTAAGTAAGCAATACAATCATCATTACCAGCCACTTTATTTTTATCCCAGTAAGTATCCATCACATCCATATAATCAGGAAGACCACTTGTATGAGTTAACAGGTGGCGGATGGTTACTCCTTTATAGGGAAGGTCAATATATTTCTCAAGCGGATCACTATAACTCAGTTTGCCTTTTTCTTTCAGCATCATGATGATCATTGATGTGAATTGTTTACTGATGGAAGCTAATTCAAAGATGTCAGTTGTTTGTAAGGGAATGTTTTTATCAAAGTCTCTAAAGCCGACAGCTTTTTGATAAACAGGGTTCCCATTTTCTGCAACAAACACAACAGCGCTGAAATCCGCAATGGAGCTTAATAAACTATCAATCACTTTGTATTGTGCGTAGATGTAGCTGGTAAAAAAGCAAATGAAAAGGACTAAGAGTATTTTTTTCATAACAATTAGTTTAATTCATTTTCTTCAATTCGGTTTTAATACCATAAGCAATAAACCAGGCCTTAGTTATTTTTTTGTTTGCATCTGTTTCAAATTCAATTTGTCTGTCAGAACCATCAGCATAAAAGAATTTGGTTGGTGATTCGGGTTTTAATTCTAATGAACTTCCATTTGGCAAAACCCTTAATAACTTATTTCCTCTTTTTTCGATTTTAAATTTACTTATACCCTCATAAGTACCGATAAACTGATCTAAAGCAACTGAATCTAATTTTATTTCTTTGTGATCATAAGGCATTACTACCGGTTTGCCAGCCACTATATATTGTAACGCTTTACATAATGCCGGTGCGTTTGAGTTGTTGTTAGAAAGTACAATATAAGTCTGGTCTTTGTCAGTATTGCGGGCCAGGTAAGTAACATATCCCGGCCAGCCACCCGAATGAGAAATCATATAACCCAGTTCTGTCGAATCAAGCCCTACGCCAAAACCATAATATGATTTTTTTACCGTGTCTGCTATTGATTGTTCTTTCAACATTTCTTTCTGTGTATCTTCTTTCAACAGTGTGTGATTTTTTACGGCCCGATCCCATTTCAAAAGATCGGTAGTAGTTGA
>JAHEMN010000195.1 GCA_024643645.1 Chitinophagaceae bacterium
GGCAAGTATTATTACAAGCAGTATACCAAAAAGAATAAAACTGGGGTGATAAAATGAAAGTAATGTAAGGCCAAAAAGAATCTGGATTGTGGCAGTAGGAATGTCCAGTAATAACTTTGATAAGCCTTTTTGTAATACAGGGATTTCAAAAAACCGGTTAACTAATTCTGGTAAATAAAAGGCATCTGATTTTTTAAGATCGATTTTTGGTATATGGTCTATAAATTCTAAGGAATAGCGAACAAAGATTTTTTGTTGAATTTTTTCAATTAGTTTCATTTGATTGATGTACATAAGGCCGGTGGCTAATACCCCAATTACAACCAGGATAATAAGTACAATCAAGGAGGTGGACATGCTGCCTCCCAACACAAAACTTATTATAGATTGTACGCCTAAAGGCAGCGACAATTGAATTAATCCCGCAAGTATTGCATAGAAATAGATGGCAGAGATTTCATTTTTTTCGAGACGTAACAACTTTATAATCCTTCTTACAGGACTTTGGGTTTTTTCCATTGTTTAAGAAAATTAATTTGAGAGAATTAAATACTAAATAATCGGATATATGATATTTAAGAGATATCCGGTGGTGGAGTTACTATTCCAAGGTAGGGAGTGTGAAGTCTTAATACCGAAGCAGAACAGATTTCTGTTTTCACTTTAGAAGCTTCGTTATTAAGTTTTGCTAAGAAAAATAACTTATTGCCGTCTTTTTTCTCGTATTCGCAATTCGATTTTTGTGAGCTATTGTTTTCCTCATCTGCATTAAACAGCACTGAAATTTCATCATTGCAAAGGGTGGCTACTGTGGGAGCCACCAGAGCAAAAGTGAAAATTAAAATAAATATTAATGCCGTTGATTTCATATAATTGTGCAAATATCTACATTAAACAGAGTTTGTCAAAAATTGTTTAAGAAAATATCATTTTTTTCTTTCGATTGTTTACAATTTGACAGACTTATGACGATAATAATTAGTTCATGATAATCAACATTTTACTTTTATTATTAGGTTTCGGTTTACTTATTTTAGGGGCGGGTAAACTAATTGAAGGATCATCAAGCATTGCCAGGAAGTTTAATTTACCAGAAATAGTAATTGGCCTTACGATTGTTTCATTAGGAACTTCCGCACCGGAATTGGTCATAAATGTTGTAGCTGCATCAAAAGGAGAGTCTGCCATGGTACTCGGCAACGTAATGGGTAGTAATATATTTAATGTATTATTGATTTTGGGAATTACTTCCTTTGTGTCAAAACTTTCCGTAAAAAGAAACACAACATGGCTGGAGATACCTTTAAGTTTGATGGGGGCTGTTTTGGTATTGGTTGTAGTTAGCGATAAGTTGCTGGATAAAGGAACAATAAATGTTATCTCAAGAATTGATGGTATTGTTTTATTATGTCTGGCATTAATTTTTTTGGTGTACAACCTGGAATTGGCAAAAAAGGAAAATGAATACCAGCAAGAAGTTATCATTGAAAAGCCCTTTTATATTTCGATACTTTGGCTTTTTGCAGGGATGGCAGGATTAATATTTGGCGGCAGATTGATTGTTGAAAATGCAGTGAGCATTTCCAGAATACTTGGTATTTCTGAAAGAGTGATTGCTATTACAGTAGTTTCTGTTGGCACTTCATTACCGGAATTGGCCACTTCCATTATGGCAGTTAGAAAAGGAAAAGTAGATTTGGCAATAGGAAATGTAATCGGTTCTAATATTATTAATATTTTCTTTGTTTTAGGAATTTCATCAATAGTAAATCCTATTCTCGTTGCGGATAATTCTTTTTTGGATATCGGAGTAAATCTTCTTGCCGGGGTGTTATTGTTTGTTTTCCTTTTATTTAGTAAAGGGAGACATTTAAAAAGATGGAATGGCTTTGTTTTTTTATTGATCTATATCGCTTACATTTTAATACTTTTATTTCCAGATACATTTTAAAATGAATACCAACAAGCCAGCTGACCTTAAATTGCCAATGCAGCTTTCAAAGCTATTTACCGAGTTTTTTAATAGTGAAAAAGCCGCCGGATTTATTTTAATTGGGTGTACAATTATTTCTTTAGTCATTGCTAACTCTGGTTTAGGTGAATTATATCAAAAGATTTGGTATACAAACTTAGGTGGCCTTACAGTTTCTTATTGGATTAATGACGCTTTGATGGCTGTATTCTTTTTGCTGGTTGGTCTGGAAATTGAAAGGGAATTATATATAGGAGAGTTGTCGAAAATTAAGAATGCCATGCTTCCGGTAATGGCCGCTGTTGGTGGGATGATGATACCGTCATTAATTCATTATGGTTTAAATGCAGGATCAGCAACAGTTAGTGGTTATGCAATACCCATGGCAACGGATATTGCTTTTGCGTTGGGGATTCTATCTCTTGCAGGAAAAAATGTGCCGGCTGCATTAAAAATATTTCTTACCGCACTTGCAATTATAGATGATCTTGGTGCTATTATGATTATAGCTGTTTTTTATACCGAAACAGTTTCTTTTATTAATCTTTTTATTTCGTTGGGGATTTTTGCTGGCTTGTTTATTATGGGAAGAATGGGTGTTCAACGGCTTCTTTTTTATATACTACCTGGAATTGCCATGTGGTATTTTATGTTTCAATCAGGTGTACATGCTACTATCAGTGGGGTTTTGTTGGCATTTGCTATTCCATTTGGCAAAGGAGGAGAAGATTCCCCATCGTATAAATTACAGCATTTACTACACAAACCAGTGGCATTTATTATTGTTCCTTTATTTGCATTGGCAAATACGGGTATCCGTCTTCAGCCAACATTTTACAACGAATTATTATCCAAAAACAGTATCGGTATTATAGCCGGATTAGTTTTTGGTAAACCACTCGGAATATTATTATTTGCCTGGCTATCGGTTAAAATGAAACTTAGTAATCTTCCTGGAAGGGTAAATTGGAAACATATTTTAGGTGCAGGTCTTTTAGCAGGAATTGGATTCACCATGTCAATTTTCATTACCATGTTGGCATTTAAGGATTCAACTCTCGTTGTTAATTCAAAAATTGCAATCTTATGTGCCTCTCTACTTGCAGCAGTTAGTGGATTGTTGCTATTAAAAAATATTAAATCTCCTCCGAGCTCTCCGGCAGATGATCATATTCGCCTTTGAAGGCATACCAACCAAAAATTACAAGTCCAATAGCAATAGGGGTAAAAATTGTAATAATAATTATCCAGATGATTGGATTATTAATGTCTTTGGTACCGGTAGCGTCAATATTTTGAATAGCTCCCTTTACCAGTTGAAAAAGTATAAAAGGTGCGATAAGTAGAAAAATCAAACCAAAATATCTTTTAAATGTATTCATGATGTCTGTATTTATAATGACTAAGTTTCTTTAAACTATTTTTTCTTACTGCTATTTGTATCTGTTTAATCATTTACATTTTTATCAATTTTGTTCGTTAAGTATAATGTTCCAATAAGTAAACATAATACAGCTACACCAATCGGATACCACAGGCCAATTAATGGATCTGCTTTATAAGTTGTGCTCAATAATAAACCAATAAAAGGAACCAGGCCTCCAAATACTCCATTACCAATGTGATAAGGTAAGCTCATGGATGTATATCTGATTTTTGTGGGAAACATTTCTACTAAAAATGCTGCAATAGGTCCGTAAACCATTGTAACATAAAGTATCATTAAAAAAATAAGAGCTATAAATTTCCAATATGTTGCTTTTGATAAAGTTTTGTTGATGATTGTTAGTTTTCCTTCTCTTAATTCTCCAGAGGTATAAAATAAAGTATCTACTTGTTTTGACAGAAATTTTTTCCCATCAGGTAAAATATAAGATGAAGTGGAGGTTAATAATGAATCTTGCGTTCCTTTAAGTAATGATGTTTCAATAGTCAGATTCATTGGTGCTATTGCTTCTGGAATTTCATAGTTTGTATCATTCAAAAAAGTTTGAAAAATAGGCCGATACGTAAATATAGCTAATGCCATACCAGCCATCATAATCCATTTTCTGCCAACTTTATCACTCAACCAGCCCCAGAAAATAAAAAAAGGAGTTGCAAATGCTATTGCAAATAGTAATATGGTTCTGCTTTGTTCAAAATCGACTTTACAGGAATTTTCTAAAAAGCTTTGTGCATAAAACTGGCCGGTATACCAGATAACACCTTGTCCCATCACCGCACCAAACAGCGCTAATAAAACCATCTTAAAATTTGCTTTGTGGCGAAAACTTTCTTTCAACGGATTTTCAGAAGTATTTCCTTCTGCTTTTAATTTAGAAAACATAGGCGACTCAGCCATTTTCATTCTTATATAGATAGATACGCCTACTAATACAATTGATATCCAGAATGGATAACGCCAGCCTCCCCATTGGGCATTAAAAGCAGCATCCGACATGCCAGATTTAACTAATAGAATAATTCCCAGTGCTACAAACAAT
>JAHEMN010000196.1 GCA_024643645.1 Chitinophagaceae bacterium
ACTTTTAAAAAAATTGACATAGGCATCAGTGGATCCGCATTTACAGTCGATCAATATACTGGCAGCGACAATATCAAAACGAACTTAGGATTTACCAAATTAGTTCCGGGAATAAGATTTAAATTGAAAGAAAAAGATCCTCGCAGTCAGCGAAACCGTTATATCCAATTCAAATCTTATTTATTTACAGAAGATGCTTTACGTTTTTACAGGGATACTTTGATCGTTGGAATGGATACAACTGTTTCATTTAAAAACAGGACAATAACAGAGAACAGAACATTGAATCAATTAAAAATAGTTATTGAGAACAACAGAGTACTTTATCCATACAGGGGAGAACTAAAAGTAGAACAAGGAAAAGATTTTGTAAGAACTGCATTTACAGGAAAATACTTTTTCAATTATGCCCGAAAAGGCGGATTGGATGTAAGACTATTTGCCGGAAAGTTTTTTTATACAGGTTCGAAAACGATAACAAAACAATTTTCCACTGACCGTTTCCATTTAAATATGACCGGTGCAAATGGCTATGAGGATTATACATACAGTGATTACTTTATTGGACGAAACGAATTTGATGGATTTCTCAGTCAGCAAATAATGGTAAGGGATGGAGGATTTAAAGTACGAACTGATTTGCTGGCTGACAAAGTTGCTAAAACAGATGATTGGTTGATTGCTGCTAATTTCAGCACAACTATTCCATCATCAATTAATCCATTAGAATTACTTCCAGTTAAGATACCACTTAAAATATTTGTCGATATAGGCACTTATGCAGAAGCATGGAAACAAGGTTCGGATGCAGACAGATTTCTTTATGACGCTGGTTTACATATACCATTATTAAAAGAAACAATAAATATTTATATACCTCTAATTTATAGCAGCGTTTATAAAGACTACCTGCAATCTACAATTATAAAAAAAGAAAGATTCTGGAAAAAAATATCCTTCTCAATCGATATCTCAAATTTCAGTTTTAAAAAGATTGATCGTCAACTTGATTTCTGATGAGTAATGCAACCAATATAACTTATCTCAATCAATCACAAATTGATAAAAAGAAATGGGATCAATGTATTGAATCTGCTACTAATGGATTGATCTATGGCTATTCATTTTATCTTGATCATATGTCAAAGCATTGGGATGCATTAGTATTTAAGGATTATGAAACGGTAATGCCTTTAACATGGAATAAGAAATTCGGAATATATTATTTATACCAACCTTTCCTTACAGCACAACTTGGAGTATTTGGCAACAACATTTCTGTAGAACTTACAGATCAATTTATTCAGGCAATCCCAGCAAGATTCCGATATATTGATATCGCATTAAATAAAACAAACGCTTCCGGAAAGTTTACTGAGTTAATTAATTACAGAAATAACTATGTGATCGACCTGAATAAGTCATACCAAGAATTATTTAATAACTATAATGAAAATATTCAACGAAATATAAAAAAAGCAAATCAGCAGGGTTGTACTTTTAAAAAAAACATTGCTGTTGAAAATATAATTGAGCTGGCTGTACTGCAAATGAAAATCAATAACCATTCATCTAAAGAAAACATTGAAAGATTCAAATATGTTTACAACGAATTACTTACCCGAAACATGACAACCACTTATGGAGTCTTTTCGCCTGAGGAGAAACTTTTAGCATCATGTGTTTTCTTTTTTTCTAATAACAAGGCTTATTATATTCTTGTAGGCAACCATCCAGATGGTAAAACAAAAGGCGCATCACATTTATTGATTGATGGATTTATTAAAGAATTTGCAGGTCAGAAAATAGCCCTGGATTTTGAAGGTTCAGACATTCCAAATCTTGCTCACTACTATAACAGCTTCGGAGCAAAAAAAGAAGTATACCCTACCCTTAAAATAAACAGATTGCCCTTTTATCTCAGATGGCTAAAAAGCTGATCAATGCTTTAGTAATTGTCCGGCAATAAGCAAATCAACCGGTCTGGTGATCTTAATATTATCTTCTTCTCCTTCTACCAATGATACATTTATTCCAAATGCTTCAACTACAGTAGCCTCATCTGTAAATTTATCTTTATAATCAATTTGGAAAGCAGGTAATAATATTTTACTATGAAAAGTCTGTGGTGTTTGGATCAGTTTTACTTTATTTCTGTCAAAAGCTTCATTACCCTCTTCTGTTATCACACGGATACTGTCTCTTGAAGTTATGGCCGGAACAGCAGTTCCTGTTTCCACAGCTTGCTCATAACAACGATGAATAAGTTCTTTAGATACCAAACACCGAACACCATCATGAACAAATACTATGGCTTCGTCTTCCACCAATGCCAAACCATTTTTTACTGATTGAAAACGGGTATCGCCACCGGCTGTTATTCTGATCCTGCTTTTGTCAAAATATGCATCAATTATTTCCTGACCCATATCTGTATAATCAAGCGGAAGAACTAAAATAATTTGCAGATCTTCATATGCATCCAGAAATGCTTTAATTGTATAATAAAGCAAAGGCTTTTCATTCAAAAGCATAAATTGTTTTGGAATGGAACTTCCCATTCTTATTCCCGAACCCCCTGCTACTATAATTGCATTTTTCTTCATCTCAATTACTTATAGATAGAAATTTCATTTTCACCTTTACTCGTTCTTACAGCTCTATACATACCCTCGCTATTGAAGATCATTGCTGTATTTCCTTTTGCATCAACACCAATCATACCGCCCTCACCATCAATCTTAATCAATTTTTCATGCACCACAATATTCATAGCTTCTTCTAAAGACAGGCCTTTATATTCCATCAGGCAACTTACATCATAAGCCGTAACTGCCCTGATAAAGGGCTCTCCATGCCCTGTACAACTGATTGCACAGGTTTTATTATTTGCATATGTGCCGGCACCTATTATCGGACTGTCACCTACTCTTCCATACATTTTATTCGTCATTCCCCCGGTACTGGTAGCAGCAGCAATATTTCCATGCATATCCATAGCTGCCGCTCCAACGGTACCAAACTTCTTATTGTCCTCCGTAGCTTTAGTGAAGGTGGAATTATCTTTTACTAACACATTATGATCCAACGCCGCTTCATCACTTCCTTGCATTTCTTTCCACTGGTCATAGCGGAATTGCGAAAAGAAATAATTATCATTTTCAATATTCAAACCATGGAGTTTTGCAAATTCCAATGCACCGCTACCATTTAACATCACATGCTGACTTTTCTTCATGATAGTATAAGCCAATTCAACAGGATTGCGTACGTCCTTAACTGCTGCAACTGATCCTGCCATTAATGTATTGCCATCCATTATTGAGGCATCCATTTCATGTTTCCCATCTTTTCCAAACACAGAACCTTTTCCCGCATTAAATAAAATATTATCTTCTAAAGAAATTGTAGCCGCTAATATTGCTTCAACTGCAGACTTTCCTTTTTCCAACAAAGAATAACCAACATTCAATGCTTCTTCCAATCCTTTACGATATGCATTCTCCTTTTCATCTGTCATATCTTTTTTCAGAATTGTTCCTGCACCACCATGAATGACCAATGTATATACCGACATAAAAATATATTGTGAATAATTACTTTAGTAGTTGATTACATTCCTGTAATAACTTTTCTTTATTTATAGCAACTGTTCCAACTTCCTCACAAACCAACCCACCGGCAATATTGGCAATTTCAGCCATCAATTTTACATTCTTAGTTGCAGCATATACCATTGATGCAACCGCAATAACTGTATCTCCTGCCCCGGAGACATCAGAGATATTTCGAATATGAGAAGGAATTAATGCAGCATTCTTTCCCATTTGATAATACACTCCTTTCTCAGAAAGAGTGATAAATGAAATATTATGTTGAAGAATGGAAGATAATTCTTTATGAATCTCTTTTAACAGAGGCAAATTTACATTTTCAAATAACATATTCAACCCTTCTTTTACTTCAGTGAGATTTGGTTTGAATATGTCTGCATTCTTATAAGAAAAAAAGTTCTTACGCTTTGGATCTACAGCAGAAATAATGCCTGCTTCTTTACAGAGGAATAAAACTTCTTTAATAATATTTTCCGTTAAAACTCCTTTATTATAATCTTCAAAAATCATTACATCCGGATCATTGGCTGTAATAAAATCTTTTACATTCTTCAGAAATGCTTTTTCCTCATTCTTATTCAGATCAGTTGTTATTTCTGCATCCAATCTCATCATTTGCTGATTACGACTGATGACCCTGGTTTTGTTTGTTGTAACTCTGTCTTTACTCTTTACCAGGAAAGAAGTATCAATTTCATTTTCCCCAAATAGCTTATTCAGTAATTTACACTCTTCATCATCACCTGTTACTGTAAGAATTGACACTTCTGCTCCTAATGATCTGCAATTCAA
>JAHEMN010000058.1 GCA_024643645.1 Chitinophagaceae bacterium
AACCCATCCTCCAATTGAAAAACGAATTGAATTACTCGAACAATTCGTTTAATCCTTTTTACCATAAACCATCGGTACAAAAGAAAAATAATCAAATACTTCTTCTTTCAACGAACCATTCTCCATTTTTGTGATCCGCATCATTTGTTGCAGGTCACCGGCACCAAGGGGAATCACCATCATGCCTCCCGGTTTTAGTTGTTCAATTAATTTTTGAGGTATTTCAGGAGCAGCAGCAGTAATGATCACTCTATCAAAAGGACCAAAAGTTGGCAATCCTAAATAACCATCACCATAAAAGAATTTTATAGACTTATAACTTTTCAGAAAATTAAATTCTTTGTTGGAATCAAATAATTTTTTCTGCCGCTCAATTGTAAACACCTGTACTCCCATTTCTGCCAGCACAACAGCCTGGTAGGCACTGCCGGTACCGATCTCCAGTACTTTCATAAAAGGTTTTACTTCCAGCAACTGACTTTGATAAGCAACAGTATATGGTTGAGAAATAGTTTGCCCTTCACCTATAGGAAAAGCCTTGTCCTCATATGCCTTTTCATCAAAAGCAGAATCAAGAAAAAAATGACGGGGAACAGCCAGCATGGCATCCAGCACCCTTTCATCTGTTATACCTTTGGCCTGTATACCTTGTACTAACTTTTTGCGTAAGCCTTTGTGTCGGTAAGTATCTTCTGTTGGTCTCATAAGCTAAGCAAAAATAGAAAAGCAGCATTGAAATATGCTGCTTTATTAAAACAAATACCATTAATAGTTACAACTTCATATCCCCAATAATAGCTTTTATTTTCTCATCCATCGCTCCATTCACTTTTTCAAACTCAGCAGCACTGTTCAACTTTGTATTCACACTAAAATAAAATTTGATCTTAGGTTCCGTACCGCTCGGTCTTGCAGAAATACTGCTTCCATCTGCCAATATAAATTGCAGCACATTTGATTTGGGTAATTCAATCGGCCACTCCTCTCCTGTTTGCGGGTTGGTTCCTTTCTGTATTTCATAATCCAGCAACTGCACTACATCAGAGCCGTTAATGGCTTTCGGTGGGTTGTTACGATAGCTTTCCATCATCGCAGCAATCTGTTGCTGGCCATCCATTCCTTTTTTAGTAATAGAGATCAGATGCTCTTTATAAAAACCATATTCCACATACAGGTCAATCATTTTTTCATACAGGCTGCGGCCTTTTTCTTTTTCATACGCCGCCATTTCGCAGAGCAATGCTACTGCACTAATGCCGTCCTTATCCCTTATCTGGTCACCAATCATCAGCCCAAAACTTTCTTCGCCACCAATTACATAATTTTCCTGCCCTTCTTTCTGACGAATCATTTCAGCAATCCATTTAAAGCCGGTCAACACCCGGTAGCAATTCACTCCATTACCTTTTGCAATTGCATCAATCATAGGTGTAGTAACAATTGTTGTCACTACCATATCATTCGGCTGTGCAATGCCTTTTGTTTTCCGGGCTTCCATCAGGTAATTAAAAGCAAGTACTGCAGTCTGGTTGCCATTCATCAGCACCCATCTGCCGTAGCTGTCTTTTACACCAATCGCAATCCTATCCGCATCCGGATCTGTACCGCTTAATATATCAGCATCTAATTTCTCTGCCAGCTTTAAACCATAGCTCATTGCCTCACTTTCTTCCGGATTTGGGTATGCTACAGTAGGAAAATTTCCATCCGGCTCACTCTGCTCTTTTACGATATGTACATTATCAAACCCAAATGCCTTTAATACTTGCGGTAATAAAGTGATACCGGTTCCATGTATTGGCGTATAAACGATCTTCAGGTCTTTATGTTTTTTAATCACCTCGGGATACACACTCAATCCTTTCACCATTTCTATATAAGCATCATCCATTTTCTTTCCAATGATCGTAATATTACTTTCACCACCGCTCCATTTTACATCATCAACAGATGCGATCTTATCTACTTCCTTAATTACATTCTTATCATGCGGCGGCACCAGTTGTGAACCATCATCCCAATAAGCTTTGTAACCATTGTATTCTTTTGGATTATGCGAAGCTGTTAACACAACACCGCCCTGGCATTTCAAATGGCGGATAGCAAAAGACAATTCCGGTGTTGGACGCAAAGCTTCAAACAAATAAACTTTTATACCATTCGCTGCAAAAACATTTGCCGTTGTTTCAGCAAAGAAGCGGCTGTTATTCCGGCTGTCATGTGCAATGGCCACCGAGACGCCATCGCCTTCCTTCGCTAAAGCTTCGGAAGATGAAGAAAAACACTGTTTCAGATAATTGGCATAGCCCTGCGTTGCCATTCCCACCGTATACTTATTCATACGGTTTGTACCCACTCCCATCAGTCCACGAAGCCCACCGGTTCCAAACTCAAGATTTTTATAAAATGAATCAGCTAACCCGTCCAGATCATTTTTTTGTAACTCAGCAATTGCTTCTTTTGTTTCAGCATCAAAATTTCCAGTAAGCCAGTTATTTACTTTCTTCGCTATTTCCTCTTTCATTTCGCAATATTTAAATGAGCCTCTAAGATATTGAATTTCATCTTTTCAATCTCATTCTCTCTGCTAGTCGTAAATTTGATTTTTATGAGGTCATCAGCATTGCAACTATCATCGTCCCTTGCGTCGCACTCTTGTACGTTCCGTTCTCTATTCAGTATTTTGATAGTTTTCCTTTTAATATCTACAAACTTAAAAGCACAAACAGAAACTTTAAACACAGATGCATCTGAGTTTTTTTTAGCTCCTAAAATGACAGAGATAGTTTCAGATACAACAAAATTCAACCTCACTCCACAACAAATAAAAAACAGAACATGGCTTATTGCCGGTGCCAATGTAGTTGGATACAGTGCTACTATGATCGCTTTATCATCAGCCTGGTATAGCCAGTATGAAAGAACCGGACTTCATTCTTTCAATGATTTTCCGGAGTGGAAACAGGTTGATAAAGTTGGTCATTTGTATAGTGCCTATATCGAAAGCAGGGCCAGTATGGAAATGTGGCGCTGGACCGGTATCGATAGAAAAAAAAGAATATGGATCGGTGGAATGAGTGGTGCTGTTTATCAAACGGTGATAGAAGTATTGGATGGCTATAGTGCCGGTTGGGGCTGGAGTTGGGGAGATTTTGGCGCCAATATTCTTGGAAGTGGTGCCTTGGTAGCGCAGGAACTTGCTTGGGATGATCAACGAATAAAATTAAAATTTTCCTTTAATAAAAAATCTTATGTTGATCCAATACTAAATCAAAGAAGTAATAGCCTTTTTGGAAATAGCACACCGGAAAGAATGCTGAAAGATTATAATGGTCAAACCTACTGGGCAAGTGCTAACCTGAAACCATTTTTTAAAAACTCAAATCTACCACCATGGTTAGCAGTAGCAGTTGGTTATGGCGCAGAAGGATTATTTGGAGGTACTGAAAATATTGGTAAAGATGATAATGGCAGTATTATTTTTAACCGGCCAGATATAAAACGTTACCGTCAATGGTATTTAGCACCCGATATTGATCTGAGTAAGATAAAGACAAACAGTAAAGCGTTAAACTTTTTTCTTACTGTATTGAGTGCATTTAAATTTCCCGCCCCGGCCCTGGAGTTTTCAAATGGAAAATTTAAATTACATGCTATTTATTTTTAATTATGAAACTTCCTCATTACATTATATTTGTAAGGCATAAACTCTTGTATCATGAATAGAATTCCGGGTATTACACTAATATTTTGTTTAATTATTTTTTCTATCAGCTGTAAAAAGGATAATAATACGCAGCCTACAGATGTACCTTCCATTATTAATTTTACAAAACCCAATGCCGGAATCATTTATCCAAACGGAACAGTACTTTCTATTGAAGGTTTAATGATCGATGATAATGGACTTACAACAGCAACTTTAGAAATAAGGAACAAGACCACAGGGGCAATTCTTAATCAGCAGACTTCAACTACTGGAAATGTAACTGCTTATAATTTTACCTGGAATTGGACAGTAACCGGAATGACAGCACAGATAACCGGAACTGTAAAGGTTATAGCCAAAGATAGATTGGGAAATAATTTTTCAAAAGAGATAGATGTAACATTATCTAATTGATACTGATTTAGCATAAAGCTTACACACAATCTTTTATTTACCTTACAAACCGTAAATTAGCAACAGTAATATTATATTATGCAAATTGCTCAACAGATTTTATTTATAGTTTTATCAGGTTTTTCAATCTGGCTTTTTGCCAAAAAAGCAAAAGAGATCAGTCGAAATATAAATCTGGGCCGAGATGAAGATATCAGTGATAACAAATCACAACGCTGGAAAAATGTATTGTTACTTGCATTCGGTCAAAAAAAGATGTTTCGCAATCCGCTGGTAGCAGTAATGCACTTCTTTGTGTATGCAGGTTTTGTAATCATTAATATTGAAGTACTTGAAATTGTATTGGATGGTATTTTTGGTACACATCGATTATTCGCTGAGCCATTAGGCAGTTTTTACCAATTCCTTATTAATGCATTTGAGATATTGGCATTCCTTGTTTTAGTTGCCTGTGTGATATTTTTGATCAGAAGAAATAGTATTAAAATAAAACGATTCATCAGCAAAGACCTGGATGGCTGGCCCAGAAGCGATGCCAATTATATTCTGATAACGGAGATAGTACTGATGTCACTATTTCTTTTTCTCAATGCCAGTGACACTTTGTTACAAACAAGAGGTGTAGCGCATTATGCTGCACATCCAACAGGAAATTTTATATTATCGCAATACCTCCACCCTATCATAAACGGAATGAGTAATGAAGGATTGCAAACATTGGAAAGAGCCTGCTGGTGGTTACATATTGCAGGTATTTATGCCTTTCTGAATTATTTGCCTTATTCAAAACATCTTCATATCATTCTGGCTTTTCCAAATGCCTATTATGGCAGATTGGAACCAATGGGCCAGATGGAAAATATGCCCTCTATTCAAAATGAAGTGTTATATGCCATGCAACCGGAACTGGCACCAACCGGAGAGCAGGCACCTGCAGTACAAAAATTTGGTGCTAAAGATATACAGGACCTTAGCTGGAAGAACCTGATGGATGCTTATAGTTGTACAGAATGCGGAAGATGCTCTGCAGCTTGCCCTGCTAATCTAACCGGCAAATTACTTTCACCAAGAAAGATCATGATGGATACCCGTGACAGGGTAAGTGAAGTAGGAAAAAATATTGCAATAAATGGCGAATATAAAAATGATGGCAAAAGCCTGTTGCATGATTATATCTCTGTAGAGGAATTAATGGCTTGCACTACCTGCAATGCTTGTGTGCAGGAATGTCCTGTAAGTATTAATCCATTGGATATTATTTTACAACTCCGCCGTTATCTTGTAATGGAAGAAAGTAATACTTCACCTGAATGGGCAGCCATGTTCAGCAATGTGGAGAATAATTTTGCCCCATGGAAATTCAGCCCGGATGAAAGAGATAAGTGGGCAGAAGAAATGAAATAAAAAATTTCAACATTTTGAAAATAGAATCATTTCCATTTCAGGCAATATCATGGACATCAGTTCCCCGGGAAGAATATAAAGGTGAAACGGGCACTTATTATACTCAGCAGTTGATGATGAATGATATCCGGGTAAGAATGATCGAATATTCAACTGATTTTAAAGCAGACCATTGGTGTACAAAAGGCCATGTATTACTTTGCCTTGAAGGCGAACTGGATATCTTGTTAAAAGATGGAAGAAAAATGAAACTACTTAAAGATATGAGCTTATTTATTGGTGACGAGAATGAACCACATTTCATCAGTACTGCTATTGGTTGCAAATTATTTATTGTAGATTAAAATAATAAGCCACCATTTTAGTTATAAATAAAAGCCATTATGAAAAAGATCCTCTTTCCTGTTCTTATATTCATTACAATTTCAGGTTATTCTCAAAAACCAAAAGAACTGGGTGTCGAATATCTAAAATCTTTCGGGCAAGTATTTAAAGGAAATCTTGCAGGAGCAAGATTTGAATCGTATAACAATAAAGGAAGCTGGAATATTTCATTAACCTATAATTTCTCTGCTAAAAGCACCTATTCACAATACAAAGGCTTTGGTTTGATTGCCGGGTATCGGTATGCCTTTTCACTTGCTGATAAAGGTAGCAGCATCTTTACAGGTGCCAGAATACTTTTTGCATTTGAAAACTATGAAGGCAAAACAGCAGCGAATAGTTTATCCGTAACTCCAATGGGTGAAGCAGGCTATCATCTTGTTTTTGCCAATCATTTTTTTGCTACCCCGGCAATCGGTTATGGCTATACACTCAAAATCTCTAAGGATTATAATTCTCTGCAAGAAGATGAAGGAGGCAGAGTGATCGCAGGTTTATCAGCCGGATATCGTTTTTAATACAACTAATGTATCATCTTTTTCTCAAACTCAGAGATATCCTCACCCGGATGATCCAGTTTATGTTTTGTACTCTTTTTACTCAGAATACGCCATAATTGAATAAGTGCTGTTAATGCAAAAATGCCACCAATCACCCAATTCAATATATCCTGGTTATTACTGATCTTACTGGCTATTAATAAACCACCAAATATAAAAACACAATTACCAATAAAGGTTCCTAAACCAATACCAATAATATAAATATTATAATGCTTCTTTTTGGGCAATAAAATCTTCTTGGCAAATAATACAGTACTCCACCCAAACCAAAATGGAATCTGAACCGGATTTACAGCACTCATTACAAATCCCAATATTATTTTAGGCAAGGGACTATCCAACATCACATTCTTTTTTACAGTTGGTTGCATAGCTGCATAAAAACTGGCTATAGCTAACGCCAACACAATAAAAAAAGTAACCCATTCCAAAGCTTTTAATATTTTTTCCTGCTTTCTTATCCAATCCATTGCAACAAGAGAGATCCTTACATAAATTATTTCTGCAAGTAAGGAACCGGCAGAGAAAAGCATGGCTGCCACCACACCACTTGATATAGATATCTGCATAGCGGCTATATTCAAGGTTCCCAATGGTAAAGAACCAAGAAAGCTGACCAGCATTCCAACAAAGAATATTTTAAGTAACGGCCGCATTGAACGAAAATAAGAAGTAATAGTTAGCTTACCATTTCCAAATACAGAAGATATTATTCATCAGTATTATTGAATAAATTATCTGCATTTTATGATAAATGATATCAATAACTGGTTGCAAGTTACTACCTAATAATTTTGTTGAATAGATATGAATTTGAAAGATTGAGTTAGTGAATGATGAAATGTATTAGTCAAATTTTTCAAGCATCTTAAAATGCTTTCTTGCATCCTGCAAATATTTCCATCCTCTTTTGAACGACCAGTAAGGTGTTCCGTTTTTGTGATTATAACGACTTATCCTGTAAAGTACTTTCCAATGATGTAAAAGTACTCCGTATGCTTTCCAAATGCTCATATTACAATCGTAGATATGGTTAGGCTCTGCGCCACAACCATTAAATTCAATTATCTGAAAATTCTTCCCTTGTTTCAGATCTTCAATTGATGTTGTTTTTATATCATACCGGCCATAATAGAACTTATCTGTATAATGACTTAATTCATCAAATACTTTATGCAGATCATCATCAATTTCATTATGAAGATTAGTGAAATGTGCTCCCCTGTTATGATTGCCTGCATACGATAAATAAAAAATTTCATTCTCCGGTATCACTCTGTCAAACCGATGGCTATGCCTGTGTTCCATTTCTTCCATTCTGAACTTTGCTCTCGGGTGGATACTGATCAACTCTTTAAGGGTACTGGCCCCATCTCCTTTTACCTGCAATAATTCCTTATCAATAAATCCGCTAACCACTCCTTTTTCTTCCCAGGGATAACGATAATAGAACACACTTACTTCAACTGGCAGATCAATAAGATCCTGTACAATATATTCTACAGGTATCCTTTCATGATATTTGATCAGTTGATCCTCGCTTTCTATTTTCCGAAATAAAATACCTTTCATTCCTACATCTGGCTTTACTACAAAAGGGAATTCAAAGTTTGCCTCACTTATTTTTTTCTTAACATCATCAAAAGACCAATCATGCATGATGTAAATTGTTTTTGGATACAAATGAAGGGGGAGTTGATCATACATCTCTTTTTTACCTTCTCCTTCAAATCCACCGAAAGTTATTGTTGGGTTAGATGAACTGAAATACCATAATGACCCGCTACGCAGGCAATACCACAGCCATACGGGAGTGATCGGGAAATACAGAACATAAAAATTCCATAACTCCCAGTTAGTAATTTTTTGAAATATCTTTTTTAAACCCATATCGTATTTAAACAAAAATAAGTTTCCTGATAACAAACAAAGACATTAGTTTCACCATTCATAAACCAACCATAAACAAATAACCTATATGAGAAAATATATTTTTCTGTTTTTAATCTTTTTGACATTTCAAAAAGCAGAAAGTGCAACTTTCCCTATTTCAAATACATCTATCAATATTACGGGCATCAATACCCCTGCAAAACCTGTCTTTAATATCACAACTGCTAAAGTAAAAGATGTTGAAAAACTTTTAGGCAGAAAATTGAAATTGAAGGAAAAAATTGCACTTAAGGCACTTCAATGGAAACTCAAAAAAGGAATTCCCAATAAGAAAAAAGATGAGGGATCTAATAAAGGCAAAACAGCTATGATACTTGGTATAATTGCTATTGCTTGTCTTGCCATACCAATTGCAAGTATCGCATCAATTCCACTGGCAATCTTAGCTATTGTATTTGGCAACCAGGCAAAAAGAGAAAATCCTAATGATGGTAAAGCAAAAGCTGGGGTTATTTTAGGCTGGGTAACATTGGGCCTAATTGTTCTAGCAGTAACACTAATAGTAGTTGCATTTGCTGCCTGGGGATGGGGCTGGGGTTAATAAATGCTTAGTTTTCAGTAATATTGTTGCTGAAATTGATATTAGATGAATATTCCTACAGTAGCTGAATTATCTGCAAGCGGTAAAAGTCCTGAAATATTATTCTGGGTGGGATGTGCCGGTAGTTTTGACCAAAGAGCACAAAAGATCACTAAGGCATTTGTAACAATACTTGATAAAGTAGGTACAGACTATGCTATTCTTGGTAAAGAGGAAATGTGCACCGGCGATCCGGTAAGAAGAGCCGGCAATGAGTTCATGTTTCAGATGATGGCCTATCAGAATATCCAGGTTCTTAATAATTATAACATTAAAAAAATTGTTACAGCCTGCCCCCATTGTTTCAATACATTAAAGAATGAATACCCCGAACTTGGAGGTAATTATGAGGTCATTCATCACTCCACTTTTTTACAAGGCCTGATTGATGAAGGCAAAATAAAATTAAAAGAGGGAGGATCATTTAAAGGTCAGAAAATTACTTACCACGATAGTTGTTACCTGGGCAGATCCAACAATATATATGAAGCTCCCAGAAAAGTATTGGAAGCATTAGACGCAGAACTTGTTGAAATGAAAAGGTGTAAAAGTAATGGGCTGTGTTGTGGTGCCGGAGGTGCACAAATGTTTAAAGAGGAAGAAAAAGGAATTACCCGGGTAAATATAGAACGCAGCCATGAAGCAATTGAAACCGGAGCAAATATAATTGCAGCAGCTTGTCCTTTTTGTAATACAATGATGACAGATGGGGTAAAGCTAGAAGAAAAAGAAGAATCTGTTCAGGTGTTGGACATAGCAGAAATGATTGCCCAATCAATGGAATAAAAACTGATAATCGAGACCTTGATCCTATCATTCTTATATTAAAATTTTTTGATAGTACTTTTGTAAAATGAATTTAGAATACAAACATCTTCTCAATAATGATTTTGATCCCAACTCCAGGGTTTGGGTATATCAAAGCAACCGCATCTTTTCATTGAATGAAGCCTTTGAGATCGAGGATAAATTAAAAGCTTTCACAGCTAATTGGCTTAGTCACGGAACACCTGTAAAGGGTGAAGCACATTTATTCTTTGGTCAGTTTATTGTTTTATTAGCCGATGAAACTGCTACCGGAGTAAGTGGTTGCAGTACAGACAGCTCTGTTCGATTAATAAAAGAAATTGAACAGCAATACAATGTGAATCTATTTGACAGAATTACTCTGGCATTTGTTATTAAAGAGAAAATCCAATTATTACCCGTTTCCCAATTACAATATGCTGTTGAAAATAATTTCATCAGTGCTGATACACTTTATTTCAATAATCTTGTGCAGACAAAAGAAGAATTGGAAAACAACTGGATCATTCCTGTAAAAGAATCATGGTTAGCAAATAAATTATTTTTAAACAAGCTACATTCTTAAATAATCTTTTAATTCACAAGTATCCATGGCGCCCAATAGTATGGATCATTACGGTATTTATTTTTCATTATATCCTGTGCTTTTCTAAAAGACTCTACAATTGTTAGCCCCTTAAAAAGTTCTTCATAAAAAATAATCATAAACTCTGCAGTCTTTTCGTCATTTACAATGCATAAACTCATAATCAAATATTTACTCCCGGCTAATTTAAAAGAACGTTGCAATCCATATACACCTTCACTTCCCGCAATATCACCTAACCCGGTTTGGCAAGCTGAAAGAACAACTAATTTGTTGTTAGGTAAATACAGATTTGAGATCTCATAAGCAGTTAAAACTCCATCTTCAATATCTTTAACAGGCTTTCCTAACCAGGCACTATTGCCTCCAGCCATAATTAATCCGGATCTGAATAATGGATTCTCAGAATAAACATAGGCTCCTCCAAAAGAATTTTTCTTTGCATCATATTTTTTCCCCGGATCGGGAAAAAAATAACCATGAGTAGAAAAATGCAAAAAAATTGAACTCTCATTCCAATTTAAAGATTTTACCGATTCTTCATTAGCTTCAATTCCTTTTATATATTTTATACTTCCCGTTTTTAGAGTAGCTGACTTAATAATTGAATTAATTTCTTGTTCACTAGCCGGCAATGGAACCCATGGAACATGTCCTTCCCCATCAATAAAAAAAGAATTTACTGATCTTGATAATGTTGAATCTTTATAATACTTATTTGTAACTGATCTTAGTTTAGTTGAATCTACATCATAGTCTATATCACCATAAAGTATCACAATATCATCCTTCTCAAACTTAGAATTATCCTTCTCACAAACTGATGCAGTTGTTAACAATTGCTGTAATTTATACATATCTGCTAAATGCTTTTCATTGCTAACTTGTAATGCTGCAAATGATATTTGATTCAGTTTTCCAGCAGGCGCATAATAAATTGTATTGATACTATTTAAATATTTTTCTATAGGTCTCCATATTAATTTATATAAATCATCAGATTTATAATATGATCTGAACAATTCACCTAGACTTGGTTTTTTCTCTGAAAGAATTTTTTCCAGCTGTTTTTTTTCAAACAATGGAATTAAAACTGGTTGTAAAAGATCTTTTCGGATAAGGAGTGCCATATAATACACACTATCTGTCCATCTGTTATCACTGTTAAACTGAAATTCAACAAACTCGATTGCTGCTTCATTGCTCAACAATTTTGATTGGATCATTTTCCAATCAATAGTAGTATTGGCAATTTGAAATACATTGGATTTTTTTGCCAATTCCTTCTCAAGAGAATCACTATGATTTTCCAGATTTCTTTGATTTGCAAGATTAATATCTACTCCCCTCGTAATTAATTTTGCCAGTTGTTGACGGATTTTTTCCCATTCATCATAAATGCTCATTAATTCCAAGTCCTTAGTCTCATATATTACCTTCCTGATATTTTGTAAAGATGATAAAATCAAATTTCGATTAAACAAGGCGATATTATAGGCATCTCCTGCATTTGCCGGATTGTATTTACTCAGATAAAAAGAATAATACCCGTCATTGGAACCTTGTATATTTTCCAGATAATTGTGTTTTTCATTTTCGCTTGTAAATTGAAAAACCTGCTGCAGTTGTTTATACTTTTGCTTACTGGTTTCAGCTATCAGTTTAGCTGCTTCTTCAATTTCATTTGTAGCAGCATATATCTTTATAAGGTTATCAGAATTAGAAATCATGAAAGGATGATTTTGTTCAAATGACTTGGACCAAATCAACCTTGACTGCATAAAATAATCCTTTGATTTAACATACTCTTTTCTGGCTAAGTATAATTCTCCAAGATTATTAATATTGATAGTCCTGCTTTTATGTCCTTCCGGTAACACTTTTACATAGATCTTATTAGCCATAATTGCTTCTTTTTCCGCATCATCCAACCTCCCCATATCCCTGTATAAACTGGCCAGATTATTACAACTCTGTCCGTAATAATAGTTATTCTCAATTCCGCTTTTTTCTCTTATTTTCTTAGCTTCAAGATATAAAGCTTCCGCTTTTTCAAATTGTTGCATGTAGTAATAGAGGTCAGCTAAAATATTACAAGCATTTGCATAAGAATCGCTCCCATTTTCGGGTTTAAAAAGTGATCGAATTAATTTTGCTTCTAAATAGTAGTGCTCCGCTTTTTCAAACTGACCCATATCTCTGTACAGGTTTGCCATATTTACACAAGAGATCGCATAAACAGAATCTTTTCCCTCTGGTGGTATTTTTCGTCTTATTTCCAATGCTTTCAGAACAAAAGGTTCAGCCAATTCATATTCTCCCATTTCACGGTATACTGCCCCTGTATTGTTACAACTTTGAGCATATTGTAAACTTGTATCTGAAAATATTTTCTTACGTATTTCTCTGGAATCTTTGAATAGGGATAGTGCCAATTCAAAATTTCCAATGGATATGTTATAGCCACCTAGCGAATTACAGATGATTGCATAGTCACTATCAGGAGTATAATTAGATTTACTTACAGCAACAACTTTTCTTAATTGCTCAAACTGACTTGTTGCCAAATCAGTTTGCCTTTTACTTATATATAACTTTACAATATTAAAATGTAGCTGTATCTGAGTCGCTGAATTAAGTGAATCATCTGGAAGTTGCTCTAATGCCTTTTGAAAATACATGATGGCACTGTCAGCTTGTTTTCGAATTGATGCATCATTGCCTAATTTGAAGTTCTCTTTCCAATCTTGTGCAAATACCGGAACAGATTGAAAAAGTGCAATAATTGCAATTTGAATAATTGCCCTGTACATATTTTAAAAATTATTTAAAATAAAAATAATTAATGCTAAAATCAGGACCAAACAGAGGAGTTAAAAAAGGCGGATTCTAAAACTTGAATATGAATTTAAGCAAAAAAAAAGATATCGATACACTTTTCACTTTTAATGATTTAAATATTTTTCTTAGTATTTTTCTTAACTGTAAGATTATACGCAACACTCAATCTGAAATTTCGGGTATTGGTCTGGTTATAACTTTCCAGATAAAAGTTTGATCCGTAGGTGAAGATCCTACGCTGTTGATTAACAAAAGGATCTATAATATTAAAAGTAGTCGTCAGTTTTTTCAACAACCATTTCTTTTGAATTCCTAAATTCATACTCGTATTCCAACGGGCATAACCTTGCGGATTACCAAACCGGTTAATATTAAACCCTCCTGTCACATTCAATTTATCACTTGGCGTAAAACTGGAATTTATATTTGAAGTAAATGATCCGCCATTGCGAAATTTCCGAACTGATATATCAAATTCGCTATACTTGCTGTAAGTATAACTTGCACTTACATTTAATTTTATTTTTTTAGTAACACTAACCCCGTTCCAGCTACTGATCTCATATTCTTTTCTGCCACTTATATTTTCCCAGGTTATCTGTGTCTTGCCTTCCGGTAGTAAAGTTCTTACCTGACTAAATACATCCTGCACAATATTGTAACCCATTGCCAGGTTAAGGAAGTATTTTGTTTTTGTACGGCCAATTACAAGATCAAAATTATGTGCAGTTGCAGCTTCTAATTTTTCATTACCAAAACGAACATTATATGGATCGGAAAAATCAATTGCCGGATTCAATTGGGTAATACCAGGTCGGTTGATACTCCGGCGATATGCTAAAGTCAGGCTTAACTTATCCCTCCATGTTTTATTGATATTTGCAAAGGGAAGCCATGTCAGGTAATTGTTTTTAACTTCTTTATTATCCCTTAGTAATTCAAACCAGATACCTGTTCTTTCTAATGAAGTACCCGTAGTAAAACTAAAATCTGGACCTATAACCTGTTTTAAAGACCCTCTGATATTTGAAACCGTCTGGTGAAACCAAAAATTGTTGCTTAATAATGCCAGACTTTCCATTGTACCCTCTGGTTGTTTCTTATAACTGGCATTTACAATTACATGATTATTGGATCGGTTAAGCACTGATCCTACTGATAGAAATGTTTTTTTATTAGAAAGCATTTTATCATAATTCACCCTGATATTATAGTTATTGATCCTTGTAGTATTCTTTTGCTGTTGTGTTGAATCAATTCCTTTTGGTGTATAATCAGGATTAAAATATTCCTGAAAAAATAAACGATCACTATTATTAGAAGAAAAATTATGATCAGCAATTATTTTAAAGGTCTCTCCCGGTTTTCCTTTTCGGGTATAGCTAATATTTACATTTGGGTTGTAATTATCTCCCTCACTTTCTACAAACCGTTCGCTTAATTTCCACAACTCATCAAAGCGGTTAATATTCCGGTATTCTGTATTATTGGTATTATCATAACTGTTCTGATTATAATTCACAATAAAATTGAGGCTGTTCTTTTTATCAAGATCATAGTTAATGTTCATCCGGAAATTCGGCCTAAGATTCTTGTTAGTATAGTTATTATTAGTATTGAAAAAATTGGAAGAATCAGCATAAATATTATTCCGGATAGAATACCCATTCCCTTCGTAACTGTTATAACCACCTCCGGCATTAATATTTATAGAAAACCCTTGTTTACGATAAGAAAAACTTCCATTCATCTTTACCTCTCCCCTCGTTCCTAGTGTTAATGAAATACGTCCGCTTTTTCCAACCTTTCCTTTTTTAGTAACAATATTAATTACTCCACCTTGTTCATTTGCATACTGTGGTGGCGGGTTCGTCATTACTTCAATTTTATCAATTGAACTTCCCGGTAATGATTCCAACAGATCCTGCAATTGTTGCAAATTCAATTCAACCGGCTTATCATCAATCAATATTTTTGGTTCCTTACCACGAACAGTAATTTTTCCATCGGCATCTTTTGCAACAAGAGGTACATTATTCAACAGATCACTTGCATTACTTCCAGCGGCTAATGAAGATTCTCCAACATTAAAAGTAATATTGCCTTCTTTTGATTCGATCAATGGTTTCTCAACATATATCACTACCTCATTCAGATTTTCAGAACTCTTTGATTTCAGTGAAATATCTGTAAGATTAAAGTCGAACCTTTCATCTCTGAAGTAAATACTATCAATTCTTAATACCTGCATACCAACATAGTTGATCTGCAATCTGTAATAACCGAAAGGAATGTGACTAAAACTAAACTCTCCGTTTTTATCGGATAATATGCTTTGACTTTTTAAACTATCATTTATTAAGATCAGAGCTACTGAAGCATTCTCCAGAGCCTTATTATTTTCTCCAACAATATTTCCTGATAAGACACCTGAACCTGTTTCTTGAGAAAAAGAACTGAAAAAAGTAGAAAAACTGATAAATATGATGAATATATATTTCAAATCGCTGGGTTAGACGCCAAATATATTCACAAGCTTGCTAACTAGTTGAAAAATAGAATGCTAACAAGTGATAGTTCAAGATTTTAAGTTAATTTAATTCTGCCATACTGTCGTAAATAGAGCTCAAAATTGTATATTTGCGGTTCTAATTTTTATTCTATGCTTGACTATGTGTCAGATAAAGTACAGGATGAATCAAGGCAAGGCGAGGCTTTTGCTCCCTTTTCAGAGGATCCCATTAACTATAAAAAGCGGTTTTTTATAGAAAGCTATGGCTGTGCCATGAACTTTGCTGACAGTGAAATAGTCGCCTCAATTCTTAATAAAGAAGGTTTTGGTGCTACAAAAAATTTAGAAGAGGCTGATCTGATATTCATTAATACTTGCTCTATCCGGGAAAAAGCAGAATTGACCGTTAGAAAAAGGCTCACAGAATTCCGCAAATTAAAACATGAGAAAAAAGGATTACTGGTCGGTGTGCTGGGCTGTATGGCGGAAAGATTAAAATCAAAATTATTGGAGGAGGAAAAGCTGGTTGATATTGTAGTAGGACCAGATGCATACCGTTCACTACCCTCATTAGTAATCGAAGCTGAAAGCGGACAGAAAGCAGTAAATGTTTTATTAAGCCGGGATGAGACCTATGCGGATATTTCACCTGTTCGCTTAAATAGTAATGGCGTTACGGCATTTGTAAGTATTATGAGAGGCTGTAACAACATGTGTTCTTTTTGTGTTGTTCCCTTTACCAGAGGAAGAGAAAGAAGCCGCAATGCTGATAGTATTGTTGCAGAGTGTACTGATCTTTTTAATCAGGGCTTCAGAGAAGTTACATTACTTGGACAAAATGTAGATAGTTATCATTTCTATGATGAGAGCAATAACAATGTAACATTTGCCATGTTGCTTGAAAAAGTAGCTAAGATTTCACCTTTACTAAGAGTTCGTTTTTCAACTTCGCACCCAAAGGATA
>JAHEMN010000059.1:0-12132 GCA_024643645.1 Chitinophagaceae bacterium
AAGACGTCCACTTGCTTTTTGGTTCAAAATATTCCCAAACCAATTTTGATATTTTTCTTGTTAGCATCCAGGCTTCATTCGAGCTTTTCCAGCTTATGTCTTTGTTGTTGTTTGTAAAAATGGATAATATATAAGGAGTGTTTTTTGCATTCACCAATATTACCTCACTTCTTGAAGCATTCACAGCGCCATTCTTACTAAACACTTCTATTGTTGGAGGTATTTGTGATAATGCCTCTTGGTCCCAAAAGTTTCTTCCCAAAAACCGCATCATTTTTTCACTTGCTGATGTTGAAATGACCTTTTTATTATAGATCATTTCGAAGATTTTTGCCATTTCTGAAGGTGTTGTTTGTCCCCAGCCATATTTCATGCGGTTATTTTCTCTTCCTGCTGTTCTTGAGTTTACTGCAGTATTACTAAACCCGAGGCTGTCTAGTATTTTATTAATTCTTACACCTGTTCCTGCTAAGCTCTGTAGCCATAAGCTTGCAGTATTATCGCTGGTGGTCAGCATCAGCATGATCACTTTATTTAAAGCGATCTTTTCATCATTTTTAAATGAGCCCAAGATATCTTCACCGGCATATAAAAGCGAATCCCTATATATCAATTTCTGATCAAAACTTAATTCGCCTTTTTCTATTTTATCCATTATTCCAATTAGTATTGGAACCTTTACTATACTGGCGGTTGGGAAAATACTGTCTGCGTTGATAGCAACGGTTTTTCCATTGCGGAGATTTTTTATATAGATACCAATGTCTCCATTAAAACCTTGAATTGTTTCACTGAGTAAAGCTTCTAGCTTTTTATCATTTTTTTGTGCAATTGTTGATAAAGAAAGGACAAAAGAAAAAAATAGTATTATGAATTTCAATTTCATTTTTTCGAAAGATTGTTAAGGGGTTCTAGTTTATTAAATATTGTTACTTGTGTTCTTAGAATAGTTCGTAGTTCACCTATTTCATATTCATATAATCGATCACCAGGTTACAAAAAGCCTTGATACCGGTTTTCATTCCGCTTTCATCAATTTCAAAATCCGGAGTGTGGTGCGGAGGAGCAGTTTTCGGATCTCTGCCTTTTTTCATTCCCCCAAGATAAAAAAAGAATGAAGGAGCTTTTGTACCATAGTATGAAAAATCTTCTGCACCGGTAACCCACTCTCTTTCTTTTACATTGTCAATACCTGCAGCGGACTGTAATGAAGGGATCATTTTTTTAACCAGCTCTGGTGTGTTGTATGTTACCAGTGTTTTTGTATCAATAGTTATTTCAGCAGTAGCGCCGGAAGCCTCTGCTATTTTTTCAGCAGTTAGCTTCAGCTTTTTATGAACTTCTTGCTGCATTGCATTGTCAAGCGTTCTGATAGTGCCATCCAGTATGCACTCTTCGGGAATGATATTATTTCGTACACCGCCATGAATTTTTCCAACCGTTATGACCACTGGCGCCTTTGTTAAATCTGATTGTCGACTTACAATGGATTGCAAGCCTTCAATTATTTGTGCGGAAATCTGTATTGGGTCTACACCAAGCCATGGTTGAGAGCCATGGCTACCCTTACCCTTTACTTTAATTGTAAACCAATCTGATGATGCCATGAAAGAGCCGGACTTGTATTCTATATTTCCAACTTCGATGTTTGACTCAATGTGTAAGCCAAAGATCACATCTACTTTAGGGTTTTCCATTACGCCTTCTTTCACCATTAAGGGTGCACCACCCTCTTCTCCATCTGGCGGACCTTCTTCAGCAGGTTGAAATATAAATTTTACTGTTCCTTTAATTTCATTTTTCATTCCGGATAAAACTTCGGCTACACTCATTAGCATGGCTATATGTGTATCATGTCCGCAGGCATGCATGGCACCAACATCCTGTCCGTTATAAGTTGTTTTTACTTTTGATGCGAAAGGTATATTAACCCTTTCAATAATTGGCAAGGCATCAATATCTGCTCTTAAGGCAATACAAGGTCCGGGTTTTCCTCCTACTAAAACACCTACTACTCCTGTTTTTCCAACCCCCTCCATTGTTTGTATTCCTAATTTTTTAAGATGTGCTGCTATAATTCCTGCTGTACGGGTTTCCCGGTTTCCTAATTCGGGATGTTCATGAAAATCTCTTCGCCAATCAATACACTTTGATTCAATATTATTAACGGCAACAGAAACCTTTTCTTTCAATTTCGCATTTTCGTTTTGCGCATTTGAAGGTGTGTATAGAAATAATAATACTATTATCAGCGTACTTTTTCCCATATCATATTTTTTATGAATGTAATGTAAATGTTGTTTTGTTTTTTAATCAATATTCACTCCATTGTTTTTATTTATATTTAAAGTTCAATGCTACTGCGTCATCTGCCATTTCTGAGAGCTGTTTTTTTACACAGCGTTACTGCTTTTGGTGGTCCACAGGCCCATATTGGGATGATGATAAAAACTTTTGTTAAGCAGAAGCCCTATGTTACCGAAGATGAAATAATAGAGTACAATGCCTTTTGTCAATTACTTCCGGGGGCTTCTTCTACACAAACAATTACATTAATTGGGTATAAAAGAGGGGGTGTGCCTTTGGCTGTGTTAACATTATTAGTGTGGATACTGCCCGCCTGTTTTATAATGGGAAGCTTTTCGTTTTTATTCCAATATATAGACCGTTCACACCTGGGTACAGATATATTTAAATTCATTGTGCCCATGGCTGTTGGCTTTTTGGCTTATGCGTCTTATATTACTTTTTCCATTGCTATAAAGAATACTATAACATGGATTATAATGATAGTGGGAACGATCATTACTTATTTTCTCTTCGGACAATCCTGGGTAATTCCAACTTTGATACTTGCAGGAGGAATTGCAACAAACTTTAGTAGAACCAGAATACCCCAGACAGAACGTAAGCCCCGAAAAATAAAATGGTGGAACTTCTGGCTTTTTGGAATCATTTTTATAGCAGCAGGTATTATCAGCGAAACGGCCCGAAAAAATGATTGGCCAGATAGAAAACCTATAAATCTTTTTGAAAACACTTACAGAATGGGAAGTCTTGTTTTTGGCGGTGGGCAGGTGCTTATTCCAATGATGTATGAACAATGGAGTGTTCGGCCCGAAACTGTAAAGGATAAAAATCCGGATGTAATTCAGATTGATGAAGAAAGCCTGTATACTGGTATGGGAGTAGTAAGGGCTGTGCCCGGTCCTGTTTTTTCCATAGCATCATTTACCGGCGGTATGGCATTAAAAGATATGGGAACAGAGATGCAGATCCTTGGTTGTATAATAGGGATGGTTGCCATTTTTTTACCTAGTGCCTTGTTGGTCCTTTTTTTCTTCCCTATCTGGAACAATCTAAAAAAGTATGCTGCCGTTTACCGCTCTCTTGAAGGGATCAACGCAGTCGTAGTGGGGATCATGATAGCTTCTACATTTTACATCATGAAAGACATTTCACTTTCTGATGTTAATTCTGTCAGCACCTTTATCAATATTATAACCATGTTAGGCACTTTTTTATTGTTGAGCTTTACCAGGATCTCTCCTCCGCTAATTGTAATGGCTTGCCTTGCTCTCGGATTTATTTTCTAAAGGCTATTTTCTGTAATAGCCACCCTTTTCTATTTCTTCCCTTACGGTATCCGGTACAAGGTACCTGATCGATTTACCCTCTTTAAGATACTTACGTATTTGTGTAGCCGAAAGTTGTAAAAGGGGAGCATCTACTACATGAAGCTTTGTATTGATCTTGTTATCTACTTCAAAGCCAGGTCTTATATAAACATAGATCTCATAGTTATTGATAATCACATCAGCATTTTTCCAATTGTGCAGATTTTGAAAACTATCACTTCCCATGATCATACAGAATTCATGTTCAGGGTTCTTTTCTTTCAGATAGGCTAGTGTGTTGGTGGTATATGATGGCTTAGGAAGATTAAATTCAATATCAGAGGCCCAGATTCTGGTGTCATCTTCAATTGCTGTTTTTACCAGGTGTAAACGGTGGTACTCGTTTAATAAATTGGCTTCAGACTTAAATGGGTTTTGGGGCGAAACAACAAACCATACTTTTTCAATATCCGTTTCATTAAGTATGTGGTTCGCAATAATAAGATGGGCTACATGAACTGGGTTAAAGGAACCAAAGTAAAGTCCAATTTTCATTTAAAATGTTGATAATCAATTGTTTATTTCAACCATGATGTGTTCAGCCTCATTAATACGCAAGCTAAGGTGATAGCCCGCAATATTTACAGAGATAGGATCACCAAGGGGTGCTATTTGTTCAAGTTGAATTTTTTCTCCAGGCAAACAACCCATTTCCATCAACTTTAAAAGCAGCTCATTGCTATTGAACTCCTTAATTATTCCTGTCTGACCTGGTTTCAAATCTGAAAGCCTTACTACCATTAATTTAATTATTTTACAAAGTTACCCTTGTTAGATTGTTTTTGTTTACGATTTTTGAAATATGCCTCTTTCTAAATCACATTCTCAGCCAGCTAATACAAAAGTTCATTTCTTTTACCAGGGTGTAAGTTTTACGCTGAATCAACGAACAGCATTGAAAAAGTTCATTCAGGGTATTTTTAAAAAGGAGGGAAAGGCCCTGGATTCAATCAATTTCATTTTTTGTACCGACAAAGCTTTGCTGGAAATTAACCGGCAATATCTGAAGCATGACTTTTATACGGATATTATCACCTTTGATCTTTCAGATGGCAATTCAATTCAAGCTGAGGTATATATAAGCATTGATAGGGTGAGGGATAATGCAAAACAAATGGACGTCTCTTTTAAACAGGAGCTTCATCGGGTTGTCTTTCATGGAGCCTTGCATTTGTGTGGCTATGGAGATAAAACAAAGTCAGAAAAAGAGAAAATGAGGGAAATGGAAGATTTGTATCTAAGTAAATACGGAGTATGACGTTTCACGGGACACTGTTTCGGCCTGAAACAGTGTCCCGTGAAACCTTTAACTTTGTCAAAACGTAGAAATGCCCCGAAAAAAACAGACATCTCCAAAAGAAGTAACTCCGGAGTTATTAAAATTCAGGGAAAAAAGAAAGTGGCAGATCAATTATAGAAGATATGTTCTTGAAAAGTCTCCTTGTCCATATTATGCTCCCTATTTTGGTTTGGATATTGAAAACCTCAGGCAATGGTTCGAATATCAGTTTACCGGAGAACTGGGGTGGGATAGTTTTGGTACTAAGTGGCAGTTTGATCATATTGTTCCTGTAACATACTTTGATTTTGCTGAAGACGATGAATTAAGAATGTGCTGGAACTTTACCAATATCAGGGTTGAAAAGCTTCAACTAAATAAAGACCGGGGCAACAGGTTGGATATTCTGAATGCAAAAAATTACTTTAAAGAGCTTTACGAAAAGACAAATTATGCATTTTGTAAAAAGCTACTTCAAAAGATCACTGAAATTGAGGTTTCAGATTTTGTCAGCACTAAAGCCCAGAAATTGTTTTTAAAGGATCATAGTGAGTATCTGGAAATGATAAAAGGCTATACTGCATTTGAGTTTGAATTATTAAATAGCGGAAGAAGTATAGATGAAGTGAAAAAGGAAATTGATTTTTATAAAAACCTGGGTAAGCAGAACAAATAACAAGATACCTTTGCGCCTATGTTTTCTCAATACGATGTAATTGTAGTAGGTGCCGGCCATGCTGGTTGTGAAGCGGCTGCCGCGGCTGCTAATCTTGGTTCCAAAACCCTTTTGGTGACCATGAATATGCAGACTATTGCACAAATGAGTTGTAATCCAGCCATGGGTGGGATTGCCAAAGGACAAATTGTGCGGGAAATTGATGCAATGGGTGGCTATTCAGGAATAGTGACAGACCTTTCTACTATTCAGTTCCGTATGCTGAACCGAAGTAAGGGCCCTGCAATGTGGAGTCCAAGGGCTCAGAATGACCGGATGCTTTTTTCATTGAAGTGGAGGGAAATGCTGGAACAAACATCCAATCTTGATTTTTACCAGGATATGGTAAAAAGCCTGTTGATCGAAGGAGAAAAATGTATTGGGGTGGTAACGGGATTGGGGCATGAAATAAAGGCGAAGGCAGTAGTATTGACAAATGGAACATTCCTTAATGGAATTGTACATATAGGTGAAAAGAACTTTGGCGGTGGGCGGATGGCCGAAAAGGCAGCAACCGGAATAACCGAGCAATTGGTTTCTTTGGGTTTTGAAAGTGACCGGTTAAAAACAGGTACACCCCCCAGAATTGATGGCCGAAGCCTGGATTATAGTAAAATGGAAGAGCAGAAGGGTGATGATGAAGTTATAGGCTTTTCTTTTCTGGATACAGAAAAACCAACTACGCAAAGAAGCTGTTGGATAACCTATACAAATCAAACCGTTCATGATGTTTTGAAGACAGGCTTTGACCGAAGCCCTATGTTTGCCGGAAGGATTGATGGTACTGGCCCAAGGTATTGTCCAAGTATTGAAGATAAGATCAATCGTTTTGCAGAAAGGGACCGGCACCAGCTATTCGTAGAACCGGAAGGCTGGAACACCGTAGAGATTTATGTGAATGGCTTTTCAACCTCACTACCGGAAGAAACACAATACGAAGCCCTTCGTAAAATAGTGGGTTTTGAAAATGTAAAAATGTTTCGTCCGGGCTATGCTATCGAATATGATTATTTTCCGCCTACGCAACTCCGTTATACATTAGAAACAAAGTTGATTCAAAATTTATTTTTTGCAGGACAGATAAACGGAACAACAGGCTATGAAGAAGCGGCCTGCCAGGGATTAATGGCTGGTATAAATGCACATCAGAAAGTAAGAAATCTTGAACCCGTTGTTTTAAAAAGGAGCGAAGCTTATATCGGCGTGTTGATTGATGATCTCATCAGCAAGGGAACTGATGAGCCATATAGAATGTTTACATCAAGGGCTGAATTCAGAACTTTGCTTCGGCAGGATAATGCTGATCTGCGACTGACAGAATTAAGTTATCGATTAGGACTTGCATCACAAGAGAGAATGGATAAAGTGATTGAAAAAAGAAATGGAGTAGATGCAATTAAATTAATACTGAAAGAATTTGCAGTAGAACCAGGAGAGATCAATACTTATTTTTCTTCCATTAATTCATCACCTATTTCTGAAAGACAAAAAGCACAGAAGATATTACTACGTCCTGATGTTGAATTAGAAGAATTTGCCAATGCTCTTCCAAGATTGAAAGAAGCACTCAATGGATTTTCAAAAGAAACGATTGAACAAGCTGCCATACAAGTTAAATACGATACGTATATAGAAAAAGAAAAAGAGCTGGTTCAAAGAATGTCTCAATTAGAAGAATTGGAAATTCCTGAAACGTTTGATTATAAAAAAATTGCTTCATTGGGTAATGAAGCAAGAGAAAAGCTTACTAAAATAAAACCTCGTACGCTGGGACAGGCAAGCAGAATATCCGGTATAAACCCAAGCGATGTACAGATACTGATGGTGTTTATGGGTAGGTAATTTATGCCACTTCTTTCAGGTCCGGAGTTTCCAGGTCATTTTCATGTAATTCAATTCTACTGGTTATATCCTGTAAAGACGAAAGTCGCTGAACGGTATATGGAATGGTGTCAAGACCCGAAACGAAGCGTTGTATATAACTATAAATTCCAACAAGGCTTCCGGCTTCTATACTTGCTCCCATTGTTTTATTGGTTATTAAAAGTGATAAACCCATTACAACGATCACCATAATTTCCATCAATCCAAAATTCCATGCTTCCTGATCGCTGATACGTATTTGCCATTTTCTTAAATTATCATAATGCTCTCTGATCAATAAATTATTACCAGTAGAAATGGTATCAACCTGTTTTTCCAGTTCATCATTTTTTAACGTATTGAGCTTCTTCATTCTTTTACCATAGAAATAACTAAAAGCAGTTACGGGTAAAAGAATGCTAAGACAAACTATTACAACGGCAGAATCATAGAAAAATAACATCAATAAGGATCCGGCAATACCGTATACAGCTTCCATTACATAAACCAGATCAAATTCTAAAAAATCAACAAACTCACGGGCAAGTGTTGAGTGGGCACTTAATTTAGAAACATCAGCTTTTTTATACCTGCGGGAAAGAAATTTTGTAACAAGCGAAGTATAAATTGCTGAATAGGTTCTTGTATCCAGCCGATGTCTTATTGTGCCAATAATTAACCAGGTAAAGTGAACAATGGATAATAAAATAAGACCCCGGTAACTTCCTTTCAAAAGATCATCTATTGCAATACCAAGAAAAAATGGACGCATCAGGTTGCCGATCATTTCCAGTGTGAAAAGGACATAGGTAAGCAACAGCCGGAACCGGTGTTGTAACATTATTTGTTTAAGTATGGCAAAACGAGACATATAATAACTACATAAGTTGTTAAAAATCAATTAAATAAGCTATGGTCTTAGAAAATTTACTGGGCGCTTAGTAAGACAGAAAGCAAGACGTTTAGTTTAAACGGGTTTGGAATTGTTCCCTTAAAGTTAACGAATTTCCGGGAGCCCCTGAAATCAAACCACGGCAGGATGCCGTACCACATTGACAATTAAAGGGTTCCATATTTTCATCTAGAAACTGAGCATAATCGAGGGTCAATTCTTCATTTTCTTTAATATTTCTCAATGCCAACACATTCAATCCATCAAAAACTGTGTTTGGCTCGCAACTATGATTTTGAGGAGCCCATTCAGAGGGGTCATCATCCCAAAGAATAAATAACTCATCACTCACAGGGTATGCATACCGGCGGAAATGCATTTTTTCATCTTCATTCCAGTTTTTTTCTACAAAGCGTTTGGTGATGATTCGTTGCGAACGGCCTTCGCCTTTAAAGATCATTTCACCTTTTGTAATATCACGGCTGGCATAAATGCCGTATCCTGCAATGGAATTGCCTTTCATTATAAAAGGCTTCCGTTTTCTTTTTTGGCGAGCAATGCCCTCGGTAATGATATGCTTTAAAAAACCAGCTTTACCAATTCCATCATGTTTCAGAATATAATCTGCAGAACCTTCGTAGCCATCAGTATAAAAAACAGAACAGGTAAAATTTATTTCCAGAAAATAAATTTCATTTTTATCGTTTACCCTGAAATCTAGTCTGGCATAACCAACACCATTAAACCCTTTGAAAATTTTTTCTGTTGCTGAACGAAGTTGTTTGTCAAGCAATTCATCGGTGCAAGGTACATTACAGTCCGGATGTAGTTCAGATGTTTTTAAAGCATATGTTTTGTATTCTCTTCCTTCGGGAAATATATATTCAATAGGTCGAAATACGGTGCAGGAATGAATATCTACATTAGCTGCTACCAATACTGTAAACTCTCTTCCGGCAATATATTCTTCTACCAGTAATGGTCCGAATTCATCCAGAATGCTGATACATTTTTGTTGTAACTCGATTTTATTATGAACCAATGAAAGTTCATCTACCCCGAGGCTATCACCTGCTTTGGCCGGTTTTACAAATAAGGGAAATGATAAATGCTTTACTGCTTCTTCCACATCATTCAGTTCATTGATAATTACATAGCCTGGCGTTTTTACACCTTCACAATAAGCTAAATACTTCATCAATTCTTTCGGAGGATCGTAAAGCTTTGTTGTTGGTCCGGTAAAAGGAAGATTTAATAATTCCAATGTGTATATAACATCAATACTTGGAATCTCCCATTCAAGGTAACCTTCACATAGGTTCACAAAAATATCAAAGCCCTGTTTACCCAACTCTTTTAATTGTTTGTAGGTGGTAAGTTTATTTAGGAAAACATTGTGTACTTCATCTTCCGGCAATAAAGCAGAAAGATCCCTTGGCGGATCATAATTTTTATAATCTACACCAGTGGTAGAATAATCTGGTTGGAGAACACATACTTTCATACAGAAAGAAACTATTTTTTATATACCTAAGATAGGCATCATTTATTTTAATAGTAGCAAATAGAGGAGCAATAATTATTTAACCTTGATTTTTTTCCCGGTAGGTTTCTTTATAGTAATACTTTTTAAAGTGCCAACATTCTTTATTATACTTCTTCGTAATGCATCTTTCAGAATTTCAGCGATAATTTCTGTAAACGATACATTAGAAACCTTTATGATAGCACCAATCGATGTATAGTCTTCATCATCGCTTAATCCACATTGTGCATTGGCTTCGAGCATATATAATTTACCTGTTTCTACATCCTGCCGAATATCAATTCTGGTATAACCTTTTCCTCCGCATGCTTTGTATGCATCGAGGCTTAATTGCTTTAATGCAGGAATTAATGAAGGCTCGACCGCTTTGTAATTATAAAAATTTTCATTGGAAGGCATTGGTGTCTCATCTTCATATATTTCCCATAACCTGTCGAATGAAAGAAACTTTTCAGATGCAGGCAATGATTCATGAAAAACTCTTTCAACCGGCTCGTATACAATACAGTTGTCAGCATCATCCGCTGATCCGGTAATGAATGTGGTGAATTCCGGCCCGGTAATAAACTGTTCTACAAACAGGCCATCCACTAACAAATTCCAACCCTTATACCCCTTATAAATTTCCTGAACTCTATTTGCCAGCTCCTCTTCATTATGTACTACATTTTTTACAGATACTCCCATACTGCCACCCGACACCGCAGGTTTAATAATGATCGGAGTTCCTACCCTTTTGCAAATACCTTTTGTAGAACCTTTCTTATCGGTTATCACTCTCCAGTTGGCTGTAGCAACACCGGCTTTGTCAAAAGCCTTTTTCATCGGCACTTTTGATGTAGTGATATTATAGAAATGAACATCGGAGCCGGTATATATCAATCCTTGTTTGTTTAATTCTTTGATCACTGAAACCCCCGGACAACCATTTACTTCATCGCCATCACACAAGTTTAAAATCAGCGGGGTCTTTCCGTTTTGACTTTCAGCAATGGAGTGGATAATGGTTTTATAATTATCCATTGTAACAGGTTGCCACTTCCATTCTGTTTTTAGTTCTTCAAAAACAGCTGTATACTCTTTTATACTTTGTGTGAAATCGTAGTAGTGTTGAATGTTAGGATCATCCGACTCAAGATGAGGCGCCAACACCCAAACAAAATATGGTTTTAATAAACGAGAAGCTTCGGCTATTTTCATCTCAACTCAGGCTACTTTTCTTCTTGCCGCCTTTTTGGCCAGTTGTAGTTGAATAAAATCAGTAAAACGATAACTTTCCTGTACTGCTTTGGAAAGGAACGAAGCACCTTTTATTTGATTCAAACATTTATGACTTCCGCAATAGCAGTTGAATGATTGGGTCATTTTCCATTCTGTAGAAGGATAAAAGAACGTTAGCTCTTCTTCTGGTTGCAACTCTTTCAATGCTATCAACTGCATGTTAGTAGTATCGAAAAAAACATTGGGGTCGCAGCTATGATTGATATATTGTAAAAACTCAGGCTGCAGTGTAATGTGCTTATCCACATCTACCTGAACAGTAAGATATGTGGGTTCTGTACCAATAGTACCGGCAGAAAAATCTGAAATTAATTCACCCGGTTGGTAAGAACGCAATACAAACAATGCATTCTGATCATTAGAAGTTTTTCGCCGTACTTCGGCAAATTCATGATTGCTTATAATGGTATAAGCAGAGGAGGTTAATGTGTCCATAAAATGGTTAGTAAGTATTAGAATAGAAAGATATAAAGAATGTTTTATTCAACAATTATATAATGGTTAAATGTGTATAATTATATGAGATTGAAATAGCAGAGAAAGATGATGAAATGCCGTAAAAAAATGAAAAGCTTTTATCTCCCGATCATGAATCTTTTTCTTTTGGTAAGCCAATGCTGGCCATAACTATACGAATCTCACCAAATGTTATATCGTTATCCAGCTTCTTTTTAATGGAAGTAATTGATCCGCCGGAATATTCCTTTACTGCAGATTCTATTAAAACGAGTTTTTCTCTGCTGATTAACTCACCGATTTTAATTTTACCACTTTGTACATATTTTGAAAGATGTGATTCAATTGTTCCTTGAGTAAGAGCTCTTGCAGTAGCTATTTCCGAAATGGTTTTACCTTCTTTATAAAGTTTATAGGTTGTTG
>JAHEMN010000059.1:12232-16560 GCA_024643645.1 Chitinophagaceae bacterium
CCCCGTTTCCTGCAACCCCTCCATATTTCCTAAAAGCTCTTCTGTCCACAAAACCGCTTCAGTATTAAAAGAAGAAGAATGTTCCAATAAGTATTCAAGTAACTCTTTTCCATTATTGATGGCAGCAGAAAAGTCAAACAGTGTAATCAAGATTGATTGCAGATAATTCTTACTTGCGATGGCGATCTCACTTTGTAATTGACTGCTGGTGGCACTACGTTGAGAAAATTCAATAATCCTGTTATCGCTGAAAAGACTGGATGACCTTACCCGGCTTTGTAATATCATTCCTTCCAGGTTGGTACATCTGCTCAGTGCTACATAAACCTGCCCCGGTGCAAATGCTTCACCTGCATCAATGATTGCTTTTTCAAAAGTCAACCCCTGGCTTTTGTGAATGGTGATGGCCCAGGCTAATCGTAATGGAAACTGAGAAAAAGACCCTATTACATCTGAATCTAATTGCCGGGTTGATTTATTTAATGTATAACGAATGTTTTCCCATTTTTCTTTTTGTACTTCAATTTCATAAGGCTCATCATCGCATTGTACAAATATTTTATCTTCTTCTAATCTTGATATAGTTCCAATTTTTCCATTGTAATATCTTTTACCTTTTTCAGCAGAATCATTTCTGATGAACATGACCTGGGCACCAACTTTCAGTTTTAATACTTCATCAGCCGGGAATGCCCGGTCGTAAAACTCATCTTGTACTTCAGCTTCGTATGTAAAAAGCTTGTTATTGAGGTTTTGTAACTCGGAGGCATTGGTATCGGCCGCTTTATTATTATGTGTAGTAAGGATTATATATCCATCTTTTTTACTTCGCCGGAATGTTGGCTGATATCGGCTTTCTAAAATTTTAATCCCTGCATCATCTAATTCATTATTTCGTACCTGGTTCAACAGGTTAATAAACTGTTCATCACTTTGCCTGTATATTTTGTCGAATTCAATATATACAGGAGGTTCTTCCTGCAATACTTTGCTATCAAAAAAGTACTGACCGCTATAATATTCAGTTAATAAACCCCACTCCTGTTCTTTGATTACCGGCGGCAATTGTAACATATCGCCAATAAATAATACTTGCACGCCGCCAAACCTTTCAGTTGGTTTTTGACGAATATATCTAAGTACAGTATCTATTGCGTCGAGGGTGTCGCACCGCACCATGCTGATCTCATCTATTACTAAAATCTCTAACTGCTGTAATACCTTTTTCTTTTCACTATTGAATCGTAGCCTGCTAATAAGGCTATGTTTATTTGAAATTTCCTGATTCAGTTCCTGAAAACCAGTTCCGTTTGTCTCGGGGATAAATGGAGAAAGAGGTAATTGAAAAAAAGAATGAATAGTAACGCCGCCTGCATTGATTGCCGCCACACCTGTCGGTGCTACAACAGCTATTTGTTTGAGACAATTTTCACGGATGTATTTTAAAAAAGTGGTTTTGCCGGTACCGGCTTTTCCCGTGAGAAAAATATTTCGATTACTCTGGTTGACTAATTGAATAGCCAGTTGAAACATTTCATTATTTGTATCGGGAGTGAATTTTGCCATTAAGGGGGTTTATGCCACGAAAGCACACGAAAAATTACATTATAAGCCGTTTGTATTCCATCTTCGATTTTCCAAAATTGATAATTAAACCAACTTTGCAACTTGAAACTTTAATATAATTCAAAGTTTGAGATATGCTTTGATTATTTATTCCGTCATCACAAGCTTTAACTTCCACAATAATATTATCAAATAAAGTAAAATCTGAATTAAAGCTATGTTTTAATTTTTTGGATTTATAAAAAACAGGCAGCTCTTCTTCTCTTTTATATGGCAACTCATTGTTGAGAAATTCTTGTTCTATTGCATCTTTATAAACAATCTCTGAGAAACCATAGCCCAAAACTTTCCAAACTTCAATACAACACCCTACAATTGTATATACTTCGTCTTTAAGTATCAGCTCCATGTATTAATTATAGTGTCATGAAAAAAATAATAAAGCCACGAAATCACAAACACTTTTCGTGTTTCTTTTGTGTGATTTCGTGGCCTGGCTTATTGGCATTAAGCTTCTACAGCCTTAACACCTAAAAGCAATAATTCATTCACCTGTATTTCGGTGATGTACTTTTTGTTACCCTCTTTGTCATTATAGCTGCGGTTGATCAGCTTGCCTTCAATCGCAACTTCTTTTCCTTTCGTCAGGAATTTTTCAACGATCTCGGCAACTTTACCCCAGGCGATTAAATTGTGCCATTGTGTTTCCGTTACCTTCTCGCCTTTGGCGTTGCGGTAGCTTTCGTTAGTGGCTACGCTGAAGCGGGCCATTTTCTTACCACTTTCTAAGGTTTTCACTTCTGGTGCATTGCCCAGGTTTCCGATCAATTGTACTTTGTTTTTTAAAGCGTACATGTTGTTAAGTTTTGTGCCCCCGTTCCGTTATGGTTTTGCGGAAGCGATTTAAAAATTTATTTATTTCATTCAACCGATGTGATTATCGATTGACAACACAAAGATGATAGCGGGGCGAACCGATAGCCGGAGATTAAGCGTTTCTTCCCGAAGCTAAACGTGTATAAACGTTTGCACACGGATAATTTTACCTATATTCATAGTCTGAAACCCTTACTATGACTGCATCTGATACCAAAAAATGTCTGGCCTGCGACAAAACATTAAAAGGCCGTGTCGACAAGAAATTCTGCGACGATTATTGCCGGAATAATTATAATAACTTGCAAAAAGCAAAGGGTAGCCATAGTAGTTTAGTAAGAAATATTAATAACGCCTTGTTGAAAAACAGGAAAGTGTTAGAGTCTGTTTTGGGAGAGGAAGAAACGGCGAAAGCAAACCGGGATAAGTTGATGCGTTTGGGGTTTCAATTTAAATTCATAACGCATATCTACACAACTAAGACGGAGAAGACTTATTTCTACTGTTATGATTATGGTTATCTGCCATTGGATAATGATTGGTTTTTGATAGTGAAGAAGAAGGAGGAATAAAAAACCTCAGCAGTTCTGCCGAGGTTTTTGTGGAGTGGTGTGTCCTCAGCAAGGTTAATCTTATCAAACCTATTTCCACTAATAGGTTGATTTTAAAATCACAGGATATTTATTTAGATCAAGTGCTTTGTAAAATCAGCTGTATTTTTACAACAAAGCTGCTCCATTACCTGTTGCAATTGGGTTTTTAAAAGTGAAATGGTATGGTCTCCTCCATCATTTCCTAAAGCAGATACACCATACATAAATGTGCGGCCCATAAATGTAAAATCAGCCCCGCTTGCCATAGCCCTGGCTACATCAGGCCCTGAACGCAAACCACTATCAAGCATGATCTTCATTTTGCCTTTGTATTTATCTACAATAGGGGTTAAAGATTTAATGGATGACTGACCGGCATCCAATTGCCTTCCACCATGGTTGGAAACTATGATTCCATCCAACCCAAGCCGCAACGCCATGTCAGCATCTTCAGATGAAGCAACTCCTTTTAAAACAAGTTTCCCTTTCCACATATCCCGGATAGGTGCAATTTTTTCTTCGTTCAACCGGCCGGAGAAAGTTTTATTCATATAGGCACCAAGTTGTTTCATGTTTAGGCCTTTTGGCATATAGGGCTTCATGTTTGCAAAAGCCGGTTGACCATGAATTAAGGTTTTTATTGCCCATTCAGGTTTACCCATTATTTGAAGCATGTTTCGCATGGTCATTCTTGGAGGCATGGCCAAACCGTTTCTAATATCCCGTGGACGAAAACCAAATGTGGGTACATCACAAAGAATAACAAGAACCGGACAACCTGCAGCAGCTGCCCTGTTGATAATACTGTCCCTGATTTCGGTTTCCGCAGGATGATAAAGTTGAAACCATGCACGGCCTTCAGTTAATTCACTTGCCCTTTCAATACTTGTAGTGGTAACTGTGCTTAATATAAAAGGAATGTTATGTTGAAATGCCGCCTTTGCAAGTATCTCTGGAGAATTGGGCCACATCAACCCTTGCAGCCCAACCGGTGCAATACCAAAGGGTGCGTCGTAAACATGTCCAAAAAGTTCTGTTTTCATTTCAGAACCTGTATGTTTTGAAAGGTAGTATGGTTTTAATTCAACCTGTCTTAACTCGGTTGTGTTTTTATAAAGATTTACATCTTCATTACAACCCCCATCCAAATATTCAAAGGCAAATTTTGGAATTTGTCTCTTTGCTTTTTTTATCAAATCATCTATTCCGGGATAAACCGGATTATACTGCCCTTTCATTTGAAATATTATTTATTAAAAGAATAACCTTGATCTAATTTGTTGTGTTGTGTGC
>JAHEMN010000060.1 GCA_024643645.1 Chitinophagaceae bacterium
TATATGGGTAATGGAGGTTCTTTAATTGGCGATCCTTCCCCCGGTTCAAATACAATGGTTCAAAGAACTCCGCAGGCGGTTGGTGCAGGTTGTAATACTGAACGAGATTGGCGCTGTATATTCTTTATTTTGAATTGTGAAATAATCACTTTTAATGCCGTGTTACATAATAAGATTGTAAATCTGGACTGGTCAGTGCTTTGCAAACAAGAAGCAGATCATTTTGCAATTGAACGTAGCCTTGATGGTGTGAATTTTACTGAAATTCAAAGTATTACCGGTCGTTATATCATAAATGAAATAGAAGATTATTCAACAATTGATAATATTTCTGGAATTGGAAAAGATATAATCTTCTATAGATTGAAGACGGTCTTAAAAAATGGAAAAACTAATTCTAGTAACATACTTACTATAAAATATACAGACTCTAAAACACAAAACATAAACATATATCCTAATCCGGTAAAGGATATGATTCAATTTTCTATTCAAAGTAAAAAAACTGGAATAGCAAAAGTGTATATTTTTAATTCAATTGGGAGTATGGTAAAAAGCTATGATCAAAAATTAAATACCGGGCTTAACTCATTTTTATGGAATGGTGCTTCATTATTACCTTCTGGGGCATATTATCTCAAAGTTGATCTTGGAGACCAGATATTAACTTCCAGGTTTGATGTAATAAAATAAGTGTGAGGTAATAATCTAAAGAAACCTAGAATATATACTTTAGGGAGAAATATTCTTATAAATCATCAATTATAGCTGTTTAAATAGTATAAATACTTTGCTAATGAATTTTTTTTCATTGTTAGTTGTGGATATACTATGGGTAAAAACGGGTGGAAAACTACCTTTTTTAAGGTTTAAAAATTTTATAGGTTTATACAATAAAATTATACCTTATGAAAAAACTATTATCCTTTATTGCAATAGCAATCCTGATTGTTAGTTCATCATGGATTAATCATGCAATGAAAAACGAAAAAGCAATTGATGCTTCTGTTAAAGAATCTGCTTTATTACTTACTCCTGATTTTACTACATTCAGAACACATCGCCAGGGAAAAGATGGGGTTACGACTGTATGGTCTTTAAGTTCAGAAAATGGAGTTATGGGGTATACTGTTTTACGTACTTATGAAGATCCAACAGACCCATATGCATTCTGGGAAACAGTTACACAAAGTCCTTGTAGAAGTGCAAGATCATATAAGCATACAGACGACAATGTGTTTCCTGGTTATATCAGTTATTGTGTTGTAGCAAATATGTCTGGAGGTGGAGAAGTTATTTCACCTGTTTCTACAATTCGTATACTAAGTCATTAAAACTGAAAATTAATTACAGAATGATCAATCATTCTGTAATTCAGTCATGATAATACTTAGGTAATTATGAAACATGTGTGTTATGAATAAACTTTTACATTTTCTACTAATATTTATTCTGGTTCCTTTTTTAAGTAAAGGACAAATTACCACACCTATTATTAAAGCTAACTTTGGCGTTGATGCAGATCTTAGATCAAACTACTTCAATGGCTTTGTGCAATCAGGTAATGATGATTGGTTTTTGCTGCCAGGTTCAATAGGCACAGGTCAATTTATTATCGATACAACAGGAGCTGCGGCAATTGTTTCTGGGTATACAATAGATCCCACTACCCGTAACCTGCCTTTTTACAAAGGGATGCGTTTTCCGGCTTATACCAAGGTAAATAACAGGTTATTAGTCGATGCTGTATATGTAAGAGATTATCATGGAGATGATTCTACCATTTTTGCTTCCGGATCAAATAAAAACGGAATGAGTCCGCAAGACTGGAGTTGTCCTGTGTCTCAAGCTGTTCCTGATAAGAATGAAATTATGGAGATGATGTTGCATGTAAGGCGAGCCGGACCAACTGTAGCAGATTCACTTTGGATGATGGGTGCCATATCAATTGAAAATACAACCGGTAACAGGTATTTTGATTTTGAAATGTATCAGACCGATATTTATTATGACCGGACAACCAGGCAGTTTTATAATTATGGGCCAGATGCAGGACACACAAGCTGGTTATTTGATTCAGGTGGGAATATGACAAAGCCCGGAGATATTATTTTTACCGCCGAATATGGAAGTTCATCATTAACGATGATCGAAGCAAGGATATGGGTCAATAAAAATGATCTTACTATTACTCCAGTTGGATTTAATTGGACCGGTAGTTTTGATGGTGCTTCAGCCGGTTCTCAATTTGGCTATGCAGGCATTCAGCCAAAAACTGCAGGAGCATTTTATACAGGCTTGCAATGTGGTAATAACACATGGGCTGGTCCTTTCTCTTTTGTATTGGGAAATAATACTGTGCAAACTGATTATGTAGCAAGGCAGTATATGGAGTTTTCTGTTAACCTTTCAAAATTAGGATTAGATAAAGCAGAAATTTATGGTGGTGACGATTGTGCCCAGCCATTCCGTAGAGTTGTTGTCAAAACAAGATCCTCAACTTCATTTACATCATCCTTAAAAGATTTTGTAGCCCCATTTGATTTCTTTTTGGCCCCAAGAGCAGATGTAGAAACAGATGCTCCAAATATTTGCGATACAGTAAGTGTAAGTAATATCTATGTGGCAAATCCAATCGGTACTTCAATTTATCAATGGAGTACTCCCAATGGCCATATTATTGGCACTACTTCAGGGACCTCTATTTTTGTTGATTCTCCCGGAGTGTATATAGTTACGCAATATTTAAATGTGGGATGCTCAGTGTATGCTACTGATACTATTACTATAGGTCGTTTAACGAATTGTATTGTACTAGCCAGCACTATTTCTAAATTGGTAAGTATAAAGAAAGATGATAAAGTTGCGTTGTATTGGCAGGCATTAGAAAATAATGAAGTGGATTATTTTGAAGTGGAGAAAAGTTATGATGGTGTTTTCTTTAGCAAGATCGGTCGGGTAATGAGTAGCCCCTCCCGAAGTGGTCCGGTAAATTATACTTATCTGGATGACCGGCCTTTTAATGAATCAAATAAAGTATTTTACCGAATACGGGTTTTTCAATTCGATAATAAACAGTTGTTGAGTAATATAGTAGTTCAACAAACAAAGAAGAATGTAATTGCTGATATTCAGGTTATGCCAAATCCTGTAAAAGAGGAAATGCAAATAAATTTTATTTCATCAGAAATATCAAAAGCTATGGTGACTGTTTATGATAATAATGGGAAAAAGGTAGGGCAGCAATCAGTAATGGTTTATGAGGGGGTAAATAAAATCTACAGCAAACTATTAAGCGGACAACAACCTGGTCTTTATAGGGTTCTTCTCAATACTGATAAAAACAGGGTTTTTACAACAGTACTTGTAGTAAAATAATTTATTAAAAATCTTCAGATCGTTATTTATTGCAGCACTTACTTGCAGCTGTAGCAATTCCATATACATTTGCAGGTATGTATGTGCTTAAAAAATCTTTAGGTCAACACTTTTTGAAAGATGAAAATATATGCAAGAAAATTATTGCTGCATTAGAAGAATATTCATTCAATCAATTACTTGAAGTTGGGCCGGGTGGTGGTGCTCTCACAAAATACCTGATAGAGATTAAGAATACTGCGTTCAAAGCTGTTGAACTGGATGAAGAAAAAATAACGTACCTGGAAAAAACATATCCCCAGCTTAAAAATAAATTAATTAATAAAAGCTTCTTAGAGATTGAACAGCCTTTTGAGGGAAAATTTACTGTTATTGGCAATTTCCCGTACAACATTTCTACACAGATACTGTTTAAAATATTGGAATGGAAAGATGATGTGGAGTGTGTAATCGGAATGTTTCAAAAAGAAGTGGCACAAAGAATAGCATCTAAAGAAGGTAATAAGGTTTATGGAGTCATCAGTGTGCTGATCCAGGCATTTTATGATGTAGAGTATTTATTTGATGTGCATGAAAAATGTTTTCAACCACCACCAAAAGTCAAAAGTGGTGTAATAAGATTAACCCCGGTTAAAGAAAAGTTGAATATAAAAAATGAAAAATTGTTTTTTCTTTTAGTAAAGACTGCTTTTAATCAACGCAGAAAAACATTACGAAATGCGGTAAAAGGATTATTTGATGCAGCAATTCTTAAAGATGAAGTGTTTAATAAAAGAGCTGAGCAACTAACGATTAAGCAATTTGCTGAGCTTACTTTTAAAATGTTATGAGCAAAATTATTATTAGTGGTAAATCGCATCCATTTTTGGCGGAGCAGTTTGTTAAGAAAGGATTTGAAGTTATAAATGCGCCGGATATATCTTATGAAGATTTGTCAGCAATAATTCATGAAGCAGAAGGGTTGGTCGTTACTACAAGAATTTCAGTCGATCAGAAGTTATTAGAAAATGCAACATCACTAAAATGGATAGGACGGTTGGGAAGCGGAATGGAGTTGGTAGATACAATCTTTGCCCAAAATAAAGGTATTGCCTGTATCAGTAGTCCTGAAGGCAATAGAAATGCTGTTGCTGAACATGTATTGGGTATGTTGCTAAATCTTATGAATAATATTACAGCATCTTTTGAGGAGGTAAAAGAAGGATTATGGAGGAGAGATGAAAACAGGGGTACAGAACTTTTCGGAAAAACTGTTGGTATTATTGGCTACGGAAATACCGGTAGCAGTTTTGCAAAATTATTGCAGCCTTTTAATGTTACAGTATTGGCATATGATAAATACAAAGCAGGGTTTTCTGAAGACTATATAAAAGAAGCAAGTATTGAGCATATTTGTCGCTATGCTGATGTGATCAGTTTTCATGTTCCGCTTACTAGTGAAACATTTCATATTGCAGATATGAATTTCTTCGGCCAGTTGCAACAAAAACCTTTTTTATTGAATACGTCACGGGGAAAAGTGGTAGATATAGAACACCTGATAAAAGCCTTGAAAGAGAATAAAATTTCAGGTGTTGGATTAGATGTTTTAGAAAATGAAAAGCTTGAAACTTATGATCAGGAAGAAAAACAAAGGATTGAGTGGCTGTTTAAGCAAAAAAATGTCATTATAACACCACATATCGCCGGTTATAGCAACGAAGCTTCCCTTAAAATGGCACAAGTACTGATCAACAAATTAGGACTTAATTAATAGTATCTTTTCTAAAATTATTTTATATTTGCTCTTAATTAATGCAACGCTTCAGCAAAACTGAGGCGTTGTTATTTTTTTGTTGTCGTTGGTAATGAAACCGCGGCTTAAAAGTAAAGGAGGTGCATATGAGTGACTTTCAATATGTGACGAAAGAGACACTGGAACAAATGAAAGCAGAATTACAACACCTAAAAGGGGTGGAAAGGCCTGCTGCAAGTAAAGCAATTGCTGAAGCAAGAGAAAAAGGCGATCTCAAGGAAAATGCAGAATATGATGCAGCTAAAGAGGCGCAAGGATTATTGGAGGCAAAAATTGCTGTTATGGAAGGATCAATGGCAAATGTCAGAGTTATTTCTGAAGACTCAATTGATACCAGCAAGGTTTCAATTTTGACAAAAGTTACATTAACAAACCTTGGAAATAAAAAGCAGGTCACTTATAAAATTGTTAGTGAACATGAAGCTGATTTAAAGCTTGGAAAAATTTCTGTGAGTTCGCCTATTGGTAAAGGCATTTTAGGGAAAGCTGTCGGAGAAGTAGCTGAAGTACAGGCGCCTGCCGGTGTATTAAAATTTAAGATCGAAGAAATATCAATATAATTATCCCTGAGCACAAAAAACAGGCCTCCGATTATTCGGGGGCTTTTTTATTTATGTATTTTTTTAGCTTTACAGTTCATTGATAAAATGTTCAAAAGGATAAAATATTATTTACTTTCAGTGAAATCAAAAATATTCGGAGGTATGACTATTTTTTCAAAAATAATTGCCGGAGATATCCCATCTTATAAAATTGCCGAGAATGAAAAATTCTTTGCATTTCTGGATATATTTCCATTAAGAGAAGGACATGTATTGGTAGTACCCAAAACAGAAACTGATAAATTATTCGATTTGCCGGATGATTACCTTGGGGAGATGTTATTGTTTGCTAAACCTATTGCATTAGCAATTGAAAAAGCTTTTGAATGTAATCGTTGTGGTATTAGTGTATTAGGTCTTGAAGTTCCGCATGCACATATGCATCTTATTCCAATTAGCTCTTCCAATGATCTGAACTTTAATCAATCCAAACCACAGGCTTCATCGGAGAGTCTGAAAAAAGTACAGGAAAAAATTATTGCCGCTTTGTAATTATTTTTTTGTGATCCTGCCGGGATTTTTTTTAATGAAATCATCCCAACCTTTTAATCCTGTTGCCGTTTTACCAATAACTGAATTTGTTTGAAAGTGATGACACATGGCTACTGCTAAAGCATCAGTAGCATCATATTGTTTTATTTTCTCTTTGAAAGTTAAAAGTGTATGAAGCATTTTCATTACCTGTTCTTTGTCAGCATTACCATTTCCAGTTATTGATTGTTTTACTTTTTTAGGTGAGTATTCAGTTACGGTAAGACCATGCCGCATGGCAGCAGCTATTGCAACTCCTTGTGCACGGCCAAGTTTAAGCATACTCTGTACATTTTTACCAAAAAAGGGAGCTTCAATGGCGAAATCTGTAGGCTGATATTTTGTTATCAATCCGCTTACTGTATTAAATATCAATTGTAATTTTTTATAACCGTCTTTTATATTTCCTGGTTTTAGAACACCTAACTCCAGCAGACTGATTGAATTATTATTAACAGTAATTAAACCATATCCCATTACAATGGTGCCAGGGTCTATTCCAAGTATTATTTTAGCAGGCTTTTGCAAACACAATGTATTTTTACAAGACACCGCTAATATGCGGGGCAGGTAAATGAAATTAAATAAAAATATCAGATTCTTTATCAACTACTTCCTCGGTCCTTTGTTGTTCATATGGTTGTCCTGGTCCATTTACAGGCAAATAAAACAACAACCTGGGATAGAACAGGCCTGGCAAAGTATAAAAGAATCACTTAATAGTCTGCAATCGTTAAATCTTTTTGCTGTTGTACTATTGATGATCATCAATTGGTCTATAGAAGCAGTAAAATGGAAAATATCTATTGCACAAATACAGAAAGTGAGTTTTATGAAAGCATTGCAGGCTGTATTATCAGGCGTTTCATTTGCAGTAAGTACACCAAACAGAATGGGTGAATATTTGGGCAGAGTGTTGTATATGAATGAAGGGAACAGGTTAAAGACTATTTCAATTACGATTGTTGGAAGTATCAGTCAGTTGATCATAACACTTGTAATGGGATTTATCGGTTTACTATTTTTACAATATGGAATAATTGATCAGCAATTGATCTCACCTATGTGGATGAATGTGATCATATATGGTGTAATTGGTACGGTCGTTTTTTTAACACTTTTTTATTTCCGTTTATCATGGCTGGTAAAGTGGATTGATCGGTTGCCGGGAATTCAACGCTTTGCTTACCTGATAAGAGCTTTAGAGGATTTTAATGCAACGTTACTGTTAAAGTTGTTGTCTTTGTCGCTACTAAGGTTCTTTGTTTTTATAGTGCAGTATTACCTTTTGTTTAGTTTATTTGGGGTAGATATTTTTTGGTGGCAGGCTTTTTGGACAGTGAGTGTTTCTTTTCTGGTGATGGCAGTTATACCAACAATAGCCATTGCAGAACTGGCACAACGGGGAAAGATCTTGATAGCCATTGTAAGTTTATATACAGCAAATGAATTGGGTATTACACTCGCAACAGCAAGTATCTGGTTTATAAATCTGATCATCCCTGCAGTAGCAGGTAGTTTATTGATTTTAAGAATTAAGAAAATAATGAAAGGGAATGTTGATTATGAAAAAAATTAAGTTTTTTGTTCCGTTAGTATTAGTATTATTCAGTTTTTCAAATAAAGCGATAGCACCTCTTGAAGATACTTTTTGTGGAATCAGGAATGTTGCTTTCAACGTTAAAGAGGAGATATCTTTTACAGTTTATTATGCAGTAGCTGGCATTTATGTTAATGCCGGTAATGCAACATTTACCAGCAGCCTTGAAACAATAAACAACCGGCCGGTATATCATGTATCGGGAGAGGGAAAAACAAATTCTTCTTATGACTGGATCTATAAAGTAAGGGACAAGTATGAATCTTATATAGATACTGCTACCATGCAGCCCTTAAAATTCATTCGAAATGTAAATGAAGGAGGGTATAAAAAATATCAGAATATTACATTTAATAAATCGGCCAATACTGCTGTTACTACAGATGGTGTTTATAAAGTGCCTGCATGTGTGCAGGATGTTGTAAGTGCAATGTATTATGCCCGTAATATTGATTTCTCAAAATTGCAGCCAGAGGATAAGATCCCTTTTTCTATGTTTCTCGATAATGAGGTATTCAATATGTACATCCGCTATCTTGGCAGAGAAGAGATAAAAACCAAGTATGGTAAGTTCAGAGCAATAAAAATAAAACCCCTGTTATTGAAGGGAACTATTTTTGAAGGGGGTGAAAATATGACTGTATGGGTTACGGATGATGCAAACCATATACCTGTTAGAGTTGAAAGCCCGATCGTAGTAGGAAAAGTGAAAATAGATATGATGAGTTATAGTAATCTGCGTCATCCGCTATCTTCCCTTATAAAAAGAAAATAAGTAGCAACATTTTTTGATGCTGAATTTTAAATCTCTTCAAGCTTGAAGAGATCTTTTGGTCTTATCCCTTTTTCTGTTTGTTGCAGGGTGCAGCATTCATTAATGGGATCATGTTCAAAGAAAAGTGTATAATCTCCTTCCAAAGCTTCATTCAAAAAAGATTTTTTTTCAAGTAAGGTTGTAAGTGGGAACATGTCATATGCCATTACATAAGGAATTGGAATATGTCCCTGAGAAGGCAATAAGTCTGCCATATAAACAATTGTTCTGTCTTTATAACGAATTTGTGGAAGCATCATTTTATCAGTATGGCCACTGACAAAGCGAATCGAAATATTTTCAGCAAATGATGTTTCACCTAATTTATCATTTACACTTTCAGCTACTTCTACAAATTTTAATTGTCCGCTTTCTTCAATCGGTAAAATATTCTCTTTAAGAAATGAAGCTTTTTCTCTTTCATTGGGATGTACGGCCCAATCCCAATGATCTTTATTGCTCCAGTAAGTGGCATTTTTGAAAGCAGGAATCAGTTTATCATCTTTTCTGATGATAGAACCTCCGCAATGATCAAAGTGTAAATGAGTAAGAAAAGCATCCGTAATATCATCCCTGTGAAATCCGTATTTGGCTAATGATTTTTCCAACGTATCATCACCATGCAGATAATAATGGCGAAAGAATTTTTCACTTTGCTTGTCACCATTACCATTATCAATCAGAATTAAACGATTACCATCTTCTATCAGTAAACAACGTAATGCCCATGAGCATAAATTATTTTCATCTGCAGGATTAATTTTATTCCACATGCTTTTTGGTACTACACCAAACATGGCGCCGCCATCTAATTTGAAATATCCGGTATTGATAGAATATAATTTCATATTAATTTAAAACAGGTGTACTGTTGTTTTTTCTGGATGCTTTAAGTGTATTTACAAGTAAAAGTAAACCAATAATAAAAAATATCATTAACGTTAATACAGAGCTTCTTTGTGAGCCGGTTAATTCATTAATAAAACCAAAACTGAACATACCGATTACAATAGCAATTTTTTCTGTTACATCATAAAAACTGAAAAAGGAAGCCGTATCGTTTGTTACAGGCATCAGTTTTGAATAAGTTGAACGGCTTATGGATTGTATTCCTCCCATCACAAACCCTACAGCAGTGGCTAAAAGATAAAATTCTGTAATACCATTCCTTGGCATGTAATAGCCTGCTAAACATATACCAATCCAGCAAGCCACTGTGATCATTAATGCCGGAATGTTACCGATTTTAGAAGATAATTTCGATATAGCAAAGGCTCCTGGAATAGCAATTAATTGGATAATTAATATAGCAATGATCAGATTGGTGGTTGGTATCGCCAATTCGCTTTTTCCATATAATGTGGCTGCCAGCATTACAGTCTGAACCCCCATATTGTAAAAAAAGAAGGCGAACAAGTATCTTTTTAATACCGGAATTTGCATCAGTTGATTCCAGACTTTTCTCAATTCTTTATATCCCTTTGTTAAGATGTTGCGGTTACTCAGGCTATTATCACCTGCAGGTACAGGTTTTGGTAAACGGGATAATGAATATTGACCAAAGCCCCACCACCATATTCCTACCAGTAAAAAACAAAGCCTGTATTGTATGGTGCTATCGTCGTTACCACCTATTAATTCAGGTTTAAATACAAAAACGAAACACACAATTTGTAATATAACACTACCTATATAGCCATAAGCAAAACCCTTTGCACTTATCCGGTCTCTGTCTTCAGGCGCTGCTATTTCAGGTAAAAAAGAATTATAATAAACAAGGCTGGCCCAGAAACCAATACAGGCAATCACTAAACCGATTAAACCTAACAACAATGTATCTTTTTCAAAAAAGAACATAGAAGCACAACCGAGGCTTCCCATTGTAAGAAAAAAATTCATAAATTTTTTCTTACTCCCTTTGTAATCTGCTATAGAAGAAAGAAGCGGAGATATGATTGCAACAATTAAAAATGCAAAGGCAAGTGAATAATTATATAATGATGTATTTGCAAAATCCCTTCCTGCAAAATTAATGATGTCCGGGTTGGTATTTTCATTTCCATCTCCGGTTACTGCTTCAAAATATGCGGGGAAAATAGTTGATGTGATGACCAGGTTATACGCTGAATTAGCCCAGTCGTACATCGCCCATCCATTTACGACTTTCTTAGAAGCTGTTTGCATAGATCGATTGCTTTAAGTAAAAATAGGGATTTCAATTGCTTTAATAAAAAACCCGACTTGCCAAAGGCGAGTCGGGTTTAATAATATAAATGTAAATTTTACCTTATTCAGCAGGTGCAACTTCCGAATAAAAATTAAATGTTTTTAATGTATTGAACTGTGTATCTGTAAATTCAAAAATAACTGGTGCACCTGAAAGTAATTCGTCAGATATTTTATCAACCATCAATTTGACAGTAGCTTTTGAAATATCGGCAAGTTTTTCAGGAGTGGTAACCATCCTTACAACATTTACACTTTCATTGTTTTTGATGAATTGAAAACTTATCACATCATCAGGACTCATCTCTCTGTTAAGAAATGCAGCAAGTACAGCTCCGTCTTCTTTACTTTTTCCATCCTTTACAAAAACTTCTACATTTCCCGAAACAACTTTTTCTCCATATCCATCTTCTAATCCTGCATTTTCCATTTTTTTAAATGTTACAGTTTTAACAGGCTTAAATCTGTTATTTGAAAGAACAAGATTAACTGGTTTGCCTTTGAATACTTTATCTGAGATCAAACTACCAATTATTTCAAAACTGGAAACAGGAACATCTTCCAGTTTGTCTTCATTGACTACCATTTTGCAATTAATGGTATCACCATCATTGTTCAATTGAAAACTTTTTTTATTGTCTTTTGTCTCAGGATTTGTATCCAGATCATAAATAAGATCAGCAGTTTGCTGTGCCTGTTCTTCACTTATTCCTTCTTTGTAGTAAACTTCAATATTGCTTTTATTTACTTTTTTTCCATAATTACTGCAAGAGGAAAGTAAAACAATTGCCAGTAGAAATAAAATAATTTGTTTCATGGATTAATTATTTTGATGATCAATTTTATATTATTATTCAAGCTGAATTGAAATAGTAAGGCACATAGTTATAGATTTTAATTCAGATTTAAAATACCCTTTATAGGGGATTTTTTAAAATCTATTTTGCCAGATAACCGGTAAAGATCATAACAAGAAGGATGATACCCGCAATGATCCTGTAATAACCAAATAAACGAAATCCGTATTTCTGCAGGTAACTTATAAAGAATTTAATTGCCAGTAGGGCAACAATAAATGCAACAATATTGCCGATAATAAACAGCTTAACATGTTCTGTTGTTATGGTTTCATAACCTTTCAGCAATTTATATCCGGTAGCAGCAGCCATTGTTGGCACTGCTAAAAAGAAAGAGAATTCTGCGGCAAGTTTCCTTGTTAATTTTTGTTGCATACCACCAATAATGCTTGCAGCACTTCTGCTTACTCCGGGTATCATGGCGATACATTGCCACAATCCGATTATAAAAGCATTTGGGTAACTGATTTTTTCATCAGTGTCAACTGTTGGTTTTTTAAATACAGAATCAATGAAAAGAAGTACGATACCACCAATTATTAAGGATATTGCAACTGTTAATGAACTTTCCAGCAACTCATCTATTTTATCGGAGAATATAAAACCTAATAATAAAGCAGGAATAACAGCAATGATCAATTTGCCATAAAAAGTGAAATTTCGAGTGATGATAGGTTCAATAAATTTTTTCCAATATAAAACAACAACTGCTAGTATAGCTCCCAGTTGAATGCCTACTGTAAATATTTTTGTGAATTCGGTAGAAGGAATATTCAATAACTTTTCTGTAATGATCATATGCCCGGTAGAGGAAATAGGCAGAAACTCGGTTATGCCTTCTACAACAGCAATTATAATGGCTTCAAGAATACTCATTAATAGTATTTGTCAGTTTGGTGGATGTTGGTTTTATAAAAGAAGGCGATACAGTTACCAGCATCGCCTTTTTAATAGTTTTTTGTTTATGTTAATGGATTAACTAACAGTCTCTTTTGGTTTTTTGAAAATTGCAATCACCTCAATTACCAGGCCTGCTAATATTAATATTGGTGCAATTGTAATTCTAGTTAAACTATAAACAGCACTTTTATCAAAAACATTCGGGTCATTATTGCTCTTGCCACCTGATAAAAGGAACATGCCAATAGCCATAACTATAATGCCGATCAGCATCCATTTGTAATTTTCTTTATCAAACATTGATATCTCTTTTGTCTTACTCATTTCTTTCACTTTTGGGTCTGCAATATAGGGAAAAGTCGGGAAGTCAATTGTCCATAGTCCACAGAATAGTTTTAAAGCAAATCAATCATAATTTTAAACGAAAATACTATGGTCTATGGTCCGTGGTCTATCGACTTCTATTAATACAAATCATCCAGCTTCATTCTCAGGTACTTGATCACACTGCGATGGGTACTGAATACGGTAATACAGATACCTATCACAATCAATATCAGGAATAAGATGATCAGCAGGTTGTTATCATGGATCGTTTTCAGCCAGCTTACAGATCCTTCTGCAAACATGATCACTATATATAGCAGGGCAGATGCTATAAGACCACTTACTGCACCATTGATAACTGCTTTAATATTTAAAGGTTTTGCAATAAACCAACGGGTTGCACCTACCATTTGCATGGTTTTTATTAAAAAACGGTTGCTGAACATCGCCAGGCGAATAGTATTATCGATCAGGAATATTACAACAATAGATATTATAATAACCAATGCCAGTAAGCCAATGCTAACTGCTCTTATATTTTTGTTGAGTTTGTCAACCAATGCAGCCGGATATTTTACATCGCTTACATAAGTCTGTCCTTCAATATCTGCCTGGATTGCAGCCATTGAGTCTACCTGTACGTATTGTCTTTTTATTTTGAAATAAATGGCATTTGGGAGTGGGTTTTCATCCAGCACACGGCTCCAGTCTTCATTTTCTTCTTCCAGGTATATTTTTTTTCCTTCTTCTTTCGATACATACTGGATCGATTTTACATATGGTTTGTTAGTGATATAATCCATCAAAGCCACACTGTCTTTTGGATTAAGATCGCCCCGGAGGTAAGCTCTTACTTCAACATTCTCTTTAAAATAATCACCCAGTTTATTTGCATTTATTACCAGCCAGCCGATAATACCCAGTAAAAATAATACCAGTGTTACACCCAGTATTGACATGAAGTACGATGGTTTGCCCCGCTTGATAGATGATTTTCCCGTTTGCGCCATTCTATAGTATTTTGAATTTTATTGAGTCGCCGCAAAAGTAACCAATTCAGCTTTACAATCAGTATTTTTGCGGCCCATCTTGCCTGTCGTTAGCTAGGTTAAACGATGGGTAACGGTTCATATTGCCGTATGAATTACAAGAGAATTGTTAAAGAATTTTTTAGCCAGCGATATTACTACTTTCATCGCCGGTTGTGTCACTCACTTCATCGTTCGGTATTCCTACTGAGCATTTTGTAAGTGTCATTATAATAAATAAGAAGTAAGAATTTATATGGAATATAATTTCACGGATATTGAAAAGAAATGGCAGAAGCAGTGGAAAGATTCAAAAGCTTACAAAGTTGAGAATGATTTTTCCAAACCCAAGTATTATGTGCTGGATATGTTTCCCTATCCAAGTGGAGCAGGTTTGCATGTAGGCCATCCGTTGGGTTATATCGCATCAGATATTTTCAGTCGTTATAAAAGATTAAAGGGTTTTAATGTATTGCATCCGATGGGCTTCGATAGTTTTGGTTTACCGGCAGAGCAATATGCGTTAGATACTGGTCAGCATCCAGCCGAAACAACTAAGAAAAATATTGCCACATTTAAAGCGCAGTTAGATAATATTGGTTTCTGCTACGACTGGAGCCGTGAGGTACAAACTAGTGATCCCAATTATTATAAGTGGACGCAATGGATATTTCTGCAACTGTTCAGTTCATATTTTGATAGAAAAGAAAATAAAGCAAAACCAATAGCTGATCTGATAAATCAGTTCATGGCTCATGGTTCATCACAATCAACCATTAACCATGAACCATTTACTGCTGAAGAATGGAAAAACTTTGACGAAGCAAAACAGCAAAGTATATTGATGGATTGTCGTCTTGCATTTTGTGGGTATGGCGAAGTGAACTGGTGTGAGGCATTAGGAACAGTACTGGCAAATGACGAAGTAGTGAATGGAGTTAGCGAAAGAGGAGGCCATCCGGTTGAAAAGAAGAAATTACGTCAATGGTATCTGCGGATCACTGAATATGCAGATCGTTTATTGGAAGGTCTGGATAAAGTTGATTTCAGTGAGGCCATGAAGGAGATGCAAACGAACTGGATCGGAAAATCATCCGGAGCTGAAATTGAATTTGCTATTAAAAATCATACACAAAAGCTAAGAGTATATACCACCAGGCCAGACACCATTTTCGGTGCTGATTTTATGGTGATAGCTCCTGAGCTGGAATTAGTGGATCAAATAAGATCTGCTGAACAAACAAATGCTGTTGATGAATACCTGGCTTATGTAAAAAGCAGAAGCGAAAGGGAAAGGATGGCAGAGAAAAAGATCAGCGGTGTTTTTACCGGTGCATATGCGATCAATCCTTTCGATGGCAGAGAGATTCCGATCTGGATCTCAGAATATGTATTGGCTGGTTATGGTACAGGTGCTATCATGGCTGTGCCTTGTGGTGATGAAAGAGATCACAAGTTTGCCAATCACTTTAATATTCCTATTACAAATATTATCGGTTCTTACTATAATGGAGAAGAAGCTAACCCTACAAAAGAAGCCATATTAGAAAATTCAGGTTTTTTGAATGGATTGGTAATGAGGGAAGCAATGGATGTTGCTATAAAAGCGATCGAAGAAAAAGGAATTGGTAAAAGAAAGGTGAATTATAAAATGAGGGATGCTGCCTTCAGTCGCCAGCGATATTGGGGTGAGCCATTTCCGATCAAATGGAACAACGGGATAGCTTATCCTTTAGATGAATCCGAGTTGCCATTGGAACTTCCGCATGTAGATAAATACGGACCGGGTCCCGATGGAGAAGGGCCGTTGGCCAATATACCTGAATGGACAGCAAAAGATCTGGAAACCAATACGATGCCCGGCTATGCCGGTTCTTCCTGGTATTTTCTCCGTTATATGGATCCGCACAACGATCAGGTTTTTTGCGATAGAAAAGTGGCTGATTACTGGAACCAGGTAGATCTATACATCGGCGGAACTGAACATGCAGTAGGTCATTTATTATACAGCCGTATGTGGACGAAAGCATTATTTGATCTGGGATATATCGGTCACGATGAACCGTACAAAAAATTGGTGAACCAGGGAATGATTCAAGGGAGTAGCAGGTTTGTATATAGAGTTCATGGAAAAAAATTATTTGTTTCAAGTAGTATGAAGGATGAATATCAATTCGATGCTATGCATGTTGATGTAAATATCGTTGATGGCAATGAATTGAATATTGAAGAATTCAGAAAATGCAGAAATGGAGAATTTGCTGATGCGGATTTTATACTTGAAGATGGAAAATACATCTGTGGTGCTGAAGTTGAGAAAATGTCGAAATCAAAATTCAATACCGTTAATCCGGATGATCTTGTTGCCAAATATGGTGCAGATACTTTTCGCATGTATGAAATGTTTCTTGGTCCGGTAGAAATGAGTAAGCC
>JAHEMN010000197.1 GCA_024643645.1 Chitinophagaceae bacterium
TTGGTAATGCCTGAGTAACAATAACTGCTACCTCAGCACCCTGACTTCTCATATCTGCTTTTATTTTTTCAATCCAGTCATTGGCAAAATCTTTTGTTCGTTTACTTTCGAAAATAATTTTCCCGCATTCCTGCCCGAGTTTATTTCGAACGGTTTGAATACAATCAGCACCTCGTACCCCTTTTCCTACTTCAGTTATCACATCAAAAGGAAATGATGTTCTTAATAGCTCTTCCAGTAATAATTCCTGTGATTCTCCTTGAGATTGCATGGATCCCTGTTCAGCCTTTCGCCTCATTTCTTCCGCCAGTTTTTTCTGAGCTTCCAACTTTTCCTCCATGTCTTTTAGTTTCAACTGAAACTCAGTCTCTTTTGCCGCATTTCGTTGTTCTTCCAATGCTCTTATTTCAGTTGAAATCTTTTCCCGTTCTTCTTGTAATTTTTTTTGAGTAGATAATTCCAGTTCTGCTTCTTTTATCTTTAATTCATTTTCTTTTTTAAGGTATTCCAATTCTTTAGCCCTGGAAGCTTTTAATTTTTCTTCAAAGTCTTTATTATTATTTTCAGCGATCTTTAATTTATTTTCAAAATCAGCAGTTATATTTTTACGGATATTTTCTTCCAGGCTCTGCTGCATTCTTTTTCTCTCTTCATCCAGCTTTAGCTGAAATTCTTCATTCTTTTTTTTCTGCCAGTCGGTAGCTTTGGTCCTCAATTCTTTTTCAACCTCTTCCCTGATGGCCTCATTCGGTTCAAATTGGTGACCACAATTAGGACATTTTATATTTGTTGCCATTAAGCTTCGTTTATTTCAAATCTACAAATAGTACTTCGCAAATACTTCTTAGTACAAATAAAAAAAGCGACTCATTTTCATGAATCGCTTTTAATTGTGCCCCGGAACGGAGTTGAACCGTTACGACCGTTGCGGGTCACAGGATTTTAAGTCCTGCGTGTCTACCAATTCCACCACCGGGGCTGCCAAAAAAAATCCCTCCACCATCGGAGGAAGGATTTCCTGAGCGGAAGACCGGGCTCGAACCGGCCACCCCGACCTTGGCAAGGTCGTGCTCTACCAAATGAGCTACTTCCGCATATCAATGCCTGATTTGATGTCAAGCTTATAAAGAACTAAAGGGGTGCAAAAATAGGGCTTGTGCCCTTTTTAAAAAAATTTTATAACCGCTTATTTATACTTAGGAGTGTATAAAGAACTCTCTTGTACTGGAGCTACCACTTTTGTTTTACTATATCGTTTTGTCGATAGTGTATAACATCCACCAAGAATAAAAGCTACAATACATCCAACTTGCAGATAAAAAAGAAAACCTGAAGATGAGACCCAATTATGGGTGAAATCTTTGTCCTGTATTTTCTGTAATTCTTTGTGGTATTCCTGGGTGTTGTCCATATGCAGGTTTTGTGGTGCAAAAATAAGGGTTCAATACAAAAAATCAGCTTGTTTTTCTTACAATTTCTTCAAACGTTTTTTTCTTCAATGCAAAATGTTGCCAAACCATATTTTTATTAAGCAATCCTTCCAAATTTCCTTTTCTTGTAGCTGGGAAAATACTTTTATTCTGGTATAAAAGCCACCATTTTAGAAAAGCAAAATGTGCTCTTAAAATTGCAATAAAATAACCTGCATCTCCTGTCAAAAGACCTTTCCAGGCAGATATTGCATCTAACATTATTCTTAAAGGAATTACCCAAAGCTTTTTTAATACCGGCAGATTCTTATAAAGCATTATCTGGTTATTCCGGAAATTAAGATATGTTTTCAATGAATTTCCTTTTGGAAGAGTGCCGCCACCAACATGATAAACTATTGAAGAAGGACAAGAATAAATATCATAACCCGCCAGTTGAATCCTCCAGCAAAGATCTATTTCTTCCTGGTGTGCAAAAAAATATTCATCAAAACCTTTCATTTCATGAAACACAGATGATCGAATAAAAAGAGATGCTCCGCTAGCCCAGAAAATGGGCTCCTGTTGGTCATATTGCCCTCCGTCTTCTTCGCAGATATCAAAAACCCTTCCTTTTGCAAATGGATACCCAAATTTGTCTATCCAACCACCAGCTGCGCCGGCATATTCAAACATGCTTTTATTATTGTATGAAAGAATTTTTGGTTGACAGGCAGCAATATTAGAGCTACTGTTCAATAGATCGACCATTGGTTGTAGCCAGTCAGGTGTTACTTCAACATCTGAATTCAAAAGAACATAAAATTCTGAATCTACCTTTTTCAAGGCTTCATTATACCCTTTTGCAAATCCTAGATTTACGGAAAAAGTAATTACTTGAATGGTGGGATAGTTTTCTTTTAAATAAAGGAGTGAATCATCTGTAGAGCCATTATCAGCAACATACACCTCAAAATTATTATATTGTGTGGCTAATACTGATGGGAGGAATTTTTCCAAATACTTACGTCCGTTCCAGTTTAATATTACAATGGCTACTTTAGACAATTGAAACAATGTATTTTTAATATTATTCAAAAATACGGGAAGACGGGTTATCCTTATTAAATTCGAAATATGTTCAGGCAAATTTTAAATTGGAGAACGGCATTAGCTTTTATTGCAATATTCATTATCAGTGGTACTATTATATATTCTCAATATCTGGCTAATAAAATCGCCAAAGAGGAAAAACAAAAAGTGGAGCAATGGATAGAGGCCGGTAAATACTTATTCAGTTCACCTGAAAATGCTGATACAAAGTTGGCAGCCATGATCATCACCCAGAATATTTCCATTCCTATTATTGAGACAGATGAGAAGGATAGTATCATTCAATATATTAATCTTGATTCAGCAAAATCTGCAAATAGTATTGCATTTGTTGAAGGAAAATTAGATCAGTTCAAATCTCAAAATAATGCTATTGTCTGGATAGATCCCATTGATTCAACAAAACGTAATTTATATTATTACGGGAATTCTAAATTATTAAATGAGGTTAGGTATTATCCGATCGTTCAATTGGTGGTAGTAGCGTTATTTATTATTATCACATTTCTTTCTTTACGGAGCAGTTATCGATCTGTTCAAAACCAGGTTTGGGCAGGAATGGCCAAAGAAACCGCACACCAATTAGGGACACCCGTTTCCTCATTGGAAGGTTGGGTTGAAATGTTAAAAGAAAAACCTGAGAATAGTATGATTGCCCAGGAATTGGAAAAAGATGTAAACAGATTAAGATTGGTTTCAGATAGGTTTGGAAAAATCGGAAGTACTCCCCAACTCGAAGATCATAATTTGGTAATTCAAATTAAAAGTATGGTGGAGTATATGCGGAAAAGAGCAACAGGAAAGATCATTTTCAATGTTGAGACTCATGGTAAATCATCGATCAATGCAAATATTTCTCCTCCTTTATTTGATTGGGTGATTGAAAATCTTTTGAAGAATGCATTAGATGCAATGGAAGGTCAGGGAACAATTAAAGTTGATATTAATGATGATAGTAATAAGGTAAGTATTGATATTACAGATACCGGTAAGGGGATCAGCAGTCAGAATATAGGAAATGTTTTCAAGCCAGGATTTACAACAAAGAAAAGAGGGTGGGGGTTAGGTTTAAGTCTTTCAAGAAGAATAATTAATCAATATCATAAAGGAGAGATTTTTGTAAAAAATTCTGAAGTAGGAAAGGGAACAACTTTCAGAATTGTTCTGAAAAAATAATCCACTTACATTTGCAGTCCTGCTTTTTTGCCCGGGTGGCGAAATTGGTAGACGCACTACCTTGAGGTGGTAGCACTGGAAACGGTGTGCTGGTTCGAATCCAGTCTCGGGCACAAAATCCTCAGGAGTAATTCTGAGGATTTTAATTTTGCGTAGTGATTACAATTTATATCATAGAAAGTTTGAGAGATAACAGCTGGTACACTGGAATGTCATTAAATGTTGTTAACAGATTGAAAGAGCATAATGCTGGAAAAAGCAGGTATACAAAAGGGCATCTGCCATGGAAATTAATTTTTTCCGAAAATCAACCAGATTGGGTTGCTGCCAGACTTAGAGAAAAGTATTTGAAATCAGCAGCTGGCAAAAAATGGGTTTGTAAACAAATTGCTGATAACAAAGGCTGAAGATAGTGTGTTGGTTCCCTGCCTGCGTGACGCAGTCAGGCAGGGAATCCAGTCTCGGGCACAAAAAACCGCTTTTAATAAGCGGTTTTTTAATTTCATTTGTAAATTTATTTCCAAGGAGATGGAATAACTCCGCTTTTTTTGCCTTTTCCTCTCAATATTAAACAGAGCTCAAAAGTTTGTGCACCTTTTGG
>JAHEMN010000198.1 GCA_024643645.1 Chitinophagaceae bacterium
ACAGGAACCATGAACACAGCAAGTGCAAAAAGCGCTGCAGCCATTGACAAAACAAAAGAAATTGGTTCTGACGTTAAGAATAGCACAGCCGTAAATGCTTCAGCAGGAGCAAAAGCAGAAAGCAATACTAATATTACTGGAAACCAGTCTTTTTCGGGCACTTCTTCTAATGCCGGAGCTTCTAATAATTCTTCTGTTGAAGTTGGAACAAACCTAAACCTGGACGGAGCTTCTATAATTGAATCTCCCGAAAAAACCTCTGATAAAATTATAACGAAGGTTGATGGTACTAAAGGTGCTACTGTTAAGAAAACAAAAGAAGTTAAAACAAAAGCTGAGACAAAAACAAAAGCAGAATTAAAGGCTGCAAAGAAAACTGCGAATGCGGTAAAACCCGAGCTTAATGCAGAAGCAAGTGCAGAAGCAAAATCAGCAACACAGATATCAACAACAAAGCAGTAATTAAAAAAATAGAATTGCCCTTAGAAAATACGGGGGTACACATCATACCGTGTTGTTACCCCCGTTATTTTATTCATCGAAATTATTGTATGAAAAAGATTTTATTTATATGTATCTTATTTTTTATTTCTTTTCAGCTGTTTTCACAAGCTGATTCTACAGCATCAAAAGGAAGGCCCCAATTAAAAGTCGGCACATTTTATATTAGCCATTTAAATTATTATGGACGTTCAGATAGCTTGCAAAGCAGTGGCTTTTTTCCAATAGCAGAGTTTTGGTTTAATGATAAGGTTTATTTGAATGCAGCGCCTGTTTTTATAAATAATGCAACTACAAGCTTTGAATATTCGGGAACTGTGGCAACGGTAGGATATCAGGGAAGAAGTAAAAATGAAAAATTCTTTACACACATATATATCGTTGTACCTTTTTATAAACCCTCAAGTGTACTCCCCCAATCAGTTTTGAAGGCACAGTCAACCGCCAACATTTCTTATCTAAATAAAACTTTAAACTTCAACGGAGGTATTGATTTCAGGCTCAGTGATAAAATGGACTATGGGATAAGTGCGGGGGTTGATCATCTGTTCAAAAAAAAAATAAATCAGAAAACGGTATTAGTCCTTGACCCTTCCGCTTATGTATATGCAGGAACACAACAATTTACAAAAACCTATTATAAAAAAAGTAGTTTTTTGTTTTTTCCCGGAGTTGAGCAGCAGGTGAATGAAGATGTTAGCAACCTAAATGTACTTTCTTATGAACTTTCAATGCCGATAGTTTTGGGAATTAATAAATTTCAGGTTATTCTTAACCCATCTTATGTTATTCCACAAAATCTAATTCAAATTGAGAACAGGCCTGAGGTATCAGAAACAGGAAATAACATGTTTTATTTAACTGCGGGTGTAAAGTTTACTTTATAGCCATTATTTTTTTTCAAGAAAGATCTCAGCCATCATACAACGAACACTACCCCCTTCTACCATTTCAATTATTGGAACAGGTATTGGAACAAGAGTTGCAAAAGCTTCCAGCATTCGTTTTTGATCTCGTTTCAATGAGTCATATGCGGCCTGGCTCAATATTAGAAAATGATCATCCTTATCATTTTTTACTTCCAGCATATTACCCGCAAAGGCATACATCTGATCACGGGAAATAGGTATTATCAAATGGCCGGTTGATTCCATTAATTGCCGAACTGCTATTAATTCCCACTCTTCTTCAATCGCCTCTTCACATAATACACAAAATTGTTCGCCTAACGACATCATTACATTGGTATGATATATTGGCCTTCCCTTTTTGTCAGTAGCTAAAAAAACAATGGCCTGGTAATTATTTGTAGCAGCAAATTTTTCCAAAACAAAAATGTTGGTTCTTTCTGAAATAGCAGCATAGATCAATGCATTATCATGATCAATGACCATGCTTCCTGTACCTTCAAGAAATCTTCCTTCTACTTCATATTCACTCCAATCCTGTACTGCAGAAACTTTAAAATCCTTCGACAGTTGTTGTAAAATGTCATCTCTCTTTTCAGCCCTTCTGCTATTTGCAAACATCGGATACAGATTGACTATACCATTTGGAGAAGTACTAAGCCAATTGTTTGGAAAGATCGCATCCGGCTTTGCCGGTTCTTTAGTATCTGCAATTACAATAACATTAATGCCAAGATCTTTTAAAGCGGCAACCATGTTATCAAACTCAGTCAACGCTTTTTGCTGTAATTCTTTATTTCCAATTTTTGGATTGGTTTGAAAAAAGTTGTTGGCTGCGGTTTCTGCATTAAATCCAAATGCAGCAGGGCGAACCATTAATATGGTAGAAGCTAAAGCCATACGATACTCAGGCCTGTATCAAAGCATCTATTTTTGATGAAAGCGTTTTATCTTTTTCTGTAACAATATCTCCGGCATCATGGGTGTTTAGCCAGATCTCCACAGTATTATATACATTACTCCAGTAAGGATGATGGTCCATTTTTTCTGCTTCAATGGCAACTCTTGTCATAAACGCAAATGCCTCACTAAAGTTTTTAAATTCAAATTTCTTATAAAGTTTATTGTCAGCCTCTTTCCACATATTGTTTGTTTTAAAAAATGAGGTGTTCTTTATTTTTTATTTTTTCAGCTGTTAGCTCAATTACCAACTGAACACTATTAATAGATTTTATCGTCTGCATTGTTTCTTTTAATGCTTCATCACCTACGGCATCTCCTTTCATTAACCATAAAAAATCGAGGTGTTTGAATTCCGGCAACAAATATTCCCCATCAAACTGGTTGTTATATACATAATGAGATAAGAACTTTGTGGGCTCATTGTATTCGTATACTGAAAAATAATAGGAACGGTTTTTTTTGACAAGCTTTATTTCAATTTCATTATTTAGCCGAAAGCTAAGCCCTATATTACTGTTAAGATGCCAGCAGAACTGGTAATCCTTAACAGGAGCCATTATACCAACAAGCCTGGTATCTGCAAAGAAGGCATCGGTAAGGTCCTTGGTTTCTAAAATTAATTTTCCGCCTTTTTCTGCCATATTTAAAATTACAAATTAGAACTCAACAGTAGTTTCAATTTCCTCTTCGCCCCTTTTATATTTAATTTTTACCGTATCCCCTTTTTTAAATTTACCTAAAGCCTGCATATAGGTTTCAAGGGATGATACCGTATAGTCTCCCATTTTAATAATGATATCACCGGCTTTTAATCCGGCTTTTTTTGCGGGTTTATCATCAGTTACTCCATCAGCCCTTACTCCACTTCCAGAAAATGTATAATCGGGCATGATGCCCATTGAAACACTAAACCTCGTAGATGTAGTTGTTTGTGTTTCACGGGTTTTAGTAAATAACAGCCTTTCGTTTTGATCAAAGGATTCTATCAGTTGGTAAATGTGTTCAACAATTTGTGCTTCACCGTTATAGTTGATCTTGTCAGCATCGTCACTTGGTTTATGATAATCTGTATGCAGTCCCGTAAAGAAAAAAAGTACCGGTATGTCCTTTCTATAAAAAGAAGTGTGATCACTTGGGCCGGAGCCGCTGCTGTCTATTTTAAATTGCAACAGTTGGTTTTTTTCTTTCATTTTCAATGAGGAATAATAAAGACCCCAAGATGGAGAAGTTCCATAACCGCCTACCGTTATTGTTTTACTACTATCGTTTAGCCTGCCTAGCATATCCATGTTAATCATGTAGTCGACAGATTTAAGGTCAATCGTTGGGTTCTCGGTGAAATATTTTGAACCAAACAAGCCAAGTTCTTCTCCTGAGAAAGCAATAAAGAGATAATTGTGATTTGTAGCTTTTGATGTTTTTAGTAACCGTGCCAGTTCAATTAAAGCAGCAGTACCACTTGCATTGTCATCTGCCCCGTTATGTATCATCGGGCTATCAAAATTTCTGATCATTGAGTTTCCATCTTCACCATAGCCTAAGTGGTCATAATGTGCACCCAAAACAACAGTTGATCCAGCGTTGTTATTGATATAGCCTATCACATTATGCCCAACCCTGTTTTTTTGACTAAGTTCCACTTTCAGCTTTATATCAAGTGTAGCTGTTTCGTCAGTAAAATATTTATTTGCCATTTTGTTGGTAACGTAGACGACTGGAATGCTAATGGTCTCTGACTTACTCTTTCCTTTAAAAACCAACTTATCGTCTTCTGCTGAACTATTATACAAAATAATTGCTGAGGCTCCCTTTTCTTTAGCTTTTATTGCATTTGTATATATATAATTATCTAAATCAAAGTGTGGGTTATTACGGTTTTCCTCAATCGGATCTTTCAGGTCGATAAACCAGGGCATATCTG
>JAHEMN010000004.1:0-56109 GCA_024643645.1 Chitinophagaceae bacterium
ATTTAAATAAATATGGGATTTCTTTTGCTATTGTATGTTTTGCTTTATAAGTATAACCCAAAAGTTTGGCTATGGTTTGAGCAAATTGTTGTTGATAAAGTTGCATATCAAACTTCACTTCGCCCTTCGCAGAAACATTAGGCCCCATAACAGCAAACCAAATCTCATTTGCCCCAATTATTTTATTATTATGACTTGTCCATTCATCTTTCACTTTATCTCCCCGACCATGATCTGATGTAATGAGTAATGTTGTTTTGTTTTTATATTGCGGATCAGACTGAACAAAGTTCCAGATATCTTTTATCCATTTATCAACTTGTTTTCCGGCATCAAGATAAGAACGATAATAGCCGCTATGTGCCCACTCATCAGTTTCTCCATAAGCGATATATAATACTTTTGGTTTTTTTGATTTCAGATAGTCATAGGCACCATAATGTGTAAATACATCCAAACACTCATCCTCACCCCAGGGTTTAAATGAGTCATTCATCATGTCATTAATTAATTTTTCATCCCCCGATGGGTTATTATTTCCAAATTTATTAAAAGCTGAAAAAACAGGTATTCCACTTCTTTCTTCATTTAAAATTCGATCAAAAGCTTCCCATGCACAAAATGCAGCAACTTTCCCTTTAATTTTTGGTTGTTGATTTAAGAATTCCAATACTGTAATATTAGGATTGGGAGGATAGCTATTACTATTGATCGCAGTATCAGCGTAGCCGGTAAATATTTCACTATACCCGGGGTAGCTGAACCAATAAGGGTTTGCATTATTTACTTTGCTGCCGAAAGTTCTGTTTCCATAAACCTGGCCATTCGAAACAATTGTACTCCATAAAAATGGCATCAGCTTTTCCCTTCTTTCATTTTCATCATTACTCCAGTATGTCTTATAAATATATTCACTATCTCCCTGGTTATATTTGGCATTATTAGCAATAGCAGAATCCATCCCTTTAAAAACCTCTTGCCAACGAAAACCATCTGTTGTTATAATTATAATATTTTCAGTTTGTTGCTGAGCACAAGAGGTAAAGGAGATCAATAGTAAAATATAGAAGTATATTTTTTTCATAGTGAATCTTGTTTGCCAATAAATAGAGTCATTTAAAAGTACGGAATTCCAAAAACAAGTTTATTCAATAATTTTTAATTGTTCAGTTTAAAATTTAAAAATAAATGCTGGATAGTACTTTTAAAATTGTATGTGATTAAGCTACCTTTGAGCATCATTAATATAATATTTCAATTATGGAATACCGCATAGAAAAAGATACAATGGGTGAAGTAAAAGTACCTGTTGATGCATTATATGGAGCACAAACACAGAGAAGTATCGACAATTTTAAAATTGCTCAGGATATAAATAAAATGCCCAAAGAAATTATTGAAGCATTTGCATACCTGAAAAAAGCTGCCGCAATCACAAATTTAGAGGCTGGAGTATTAACCAAAACCAAATCTGTTTTGATCGGAAAAGTTTGTGATGAGATTCTAAAAGGCAAACTGGCTGATAGTTTTCCTTTGGTTGTTTGGCAAACAGGTAGCGGAACACAAAGCAATATGAATGTAAATGAGGTAATTGCTTACAGAGGACATGTTTTAAAAGGAGGTAAGCTTACTGATAAAGAAAAATTTTTACATCCCAATGATGATGTAAATAAATCCCAGTCTTCAAACGATACTTTTCCCACAGCAATGCATATTGCTGCCTATAAAATACTTATTGAAACAACGATACCCGGTATAAAAAAACTGAGAGATACACTTGCCAGCAAGAGTAAGCAATACATGAAAGTTGTTAAGATCGGAAGAACTCATTTCATGGATGCTACACCATTGACTGTAGGCCAGGAATTCAGTGGGTATGTTTCACAATTAGATCATGGCTTAAAAGCCATTAAGAATACACTTGCCCATTTAAGTGAATTAGCACTGGGTGGTACTGCTGTTGGAACCGGAATCAATACGCCGCCAAAATATGCAGAGAATGTAGCAAAGCATATTGCCAAACTTACAGGCTTACCTTTTGTAACAGCTGAAAATAAATTTGAAGCGTTGGCTGCGCATGATGCAATAGTGGAAGCACATGGTGCATTGAAAACAGTTGCTGTAAGCCTCATGAAGATCGCAAACGATATTCGTATGCTTTCGTCCGGACCCAGAAGTGGAATAGGTGAAATATTTATACCGGATAATGAACCAGGTTCTTCTATTATGCCGGGCAAAGTAAATCCTACACAATGTGAAGCGTTAACGATGATAGCTGCCCAAGTGATGGGTAATGATGTTGCAATTGGCATTGGTGGAAGTAACGGTCATTTTGAATTGAATGTATTTAAACCTGTAATGATCTATAATTTTTTACATAGTGCCAGGCTTATCGGAGATGGTTGTGTTTCATTTAATGATAAATGTGCCGTTGGCCTGAAACCAATTGATGAAAACATTAAAAAACACCTGGATAACAGCCTGATGCTAGTAACATCCTTGAATACAAAAATCGGATACTATAAAGCCGCAGAAATTGCACAAAAAGCTCATAAACAAGGAACTACACTAAAAGAAATGGCAGTGAAACTAGGCTATGTTACCCCAGAAGAATTTGATCTATGGGTAAAGCCAGTTGATATGGTTGGCAAGCTTAAGTAAGAATAGTAAATTAACGATATTGATAGAAAAGGATTGCAGATTTAAATTTTTTGCCTGTAAAACTTGCAATTGACTGTACTTTGAATTAATTTGACATTAGAATTGATCCAAACCTATACAAAAACAAAAAATCCGCCATATGAAAAGTATTGCACCCGTTCTCAATTTATTTAGTCCCAAACTAAAAATTGTTGACAAAGAAATTTCATTAGAACCTCAAAGACAAACTCCTTATTTAAAAGCTATTCTTTCTGCAACACCATCACCATTGAACGCAGAAAAGAAAATCAATCTTACTTCGCCTGACCTTAATGCAGCGTTACGCTATATCAAGGAAAGTTCGATGTTAAAAAAATAATTTATTCCGTTGAGCATTAAAAAGTGAAGCCCCACAATGGGGTTTTGCTTTTTTACAAAACCTGAGCCCTATCACTCACCTCAGATCCTGTTTCTAGTGTTGTGTGATTTTCATCGGTTGCATTCTTTTTAAAGAACCGATTTTGAAAAAGTAGTAGTGTAATTACTCCAACAGAAATTGAAGCATCTGCTATATTGAAGATCGGACTAAAAAATTCAAATTCCTCTCCGCCGGTAAAAGGTACCCAACCCGGAAACTGTCCTTTAAACATCGGGAAATACAACATATCTACTACACTTCCGTGTAAGAATGAGGAGTATCCATCAGAAGAAAACTGAGCAATGCCAGCATAACTTAAATAATCATTTATAGCAGCATCATAATGAAGACCTTTATCAAATATCATCCCGTAAAACATACTATCAATTAAATTACCAAGTGCACCGGCATAGATCAAGGAAGCACAAATAATAAATCCTCTTTTATATTTCTGTTTGATGATCTTAGCGATATACCAGGTACCAAATATCACCGCAGCGAGCCTGAATAATGTTAAGATCATTTTTCCGGTCTCATTTCCAAATTTCCATCCCCAAGCCATACCTGGATTTTCAATAAAATGCAATCGAAACCAATCCATACCAAACACCCTCACTACTTCGCCTGTTGGATGCGATGTTTTGATCCAAATTTTTAGCGCCTGATCAATAATAATGATCACAGCGATTATTAAAATAACATGTTTACCCTTCAGTGTCTTCATAATGGCCACAAATATAGTAAAGAAAGCGGCAGACATAAGACTAAAGAAGTCTTAAAAGTAAAGGGCAAAAAAGGGTAGTTTTTCATTGTATGAGTCATCATATTTCTATTCTTCAAAATAGACTCTTTTTACTCTTTGAGATATCCCGGTCATAATCTCATAAGGAATTGTATTTGCCCAAGTGGCAATTTGCTGTACAGGTAATTCCTTACCAAATAATATTACATCGTCACCTTCCCTTACCCCCTTAATATCTGTAATATCGACCATAAACATATCCATACATATAGTACCAATAATCGGCGCCAGTTTATTATTAATCCAAACCTTACCAACACCATTACCTAACCTTCTGGGATAACCATCAGCATACCCGATTCGTATAGTTGCTATGACTGAATCTTTTTCCACAATACCTTTTCTGTTATAACTGACCGACTCTCCTTTATTTAAATATTTTATTTGTGCAATGGTTGATTTTAATGTTGCAACTGTTTGAAGTTTTAACTTATTACTATCTGCACTGTCAACACCATAAAGGCCAATACCTAAACGAACCATATCCATTTGCAATTCAGGATGCCTAACAACAGCTGCAGAATTAGCAATGTGACTAAGAAATGGATAGCCCAATTTATCTTTTAACTCTTTAACCGCTTTATTGAATACAGTATATTGTTGAAGCGAAAATTCGTCCTGCACTTTTTCTTCACTGGCAGCAAGATGTGTGAAAACAGTCTGAATTTTAAAAGATGATGATTCCTTTAGCAATACAACAAGCTTTTCTAACTCAGAAACAGAAAAACCAAGCCTATTCATTCCTGTTTCCAATTCTAAATGAACTGGGTAATGTTGAATACCTTCCTGCTGCAAAAAAAGATCAAATGAATTTAAAAGTTCAAATGAATATAATTCCGGTTGTAGATTATGCTCTACTATCGTTTCAAATGCATATGCCTCCGGGTTCATTACCATTATTGGTAAGCCAATTCCAGCTTTTCTAAGTTCAACCCCCTCATCAGCATATGCTACAGCCAGGTAATCTACTTTTTGAAACTGCAAAATGCCGGCTATTTCAGCGCCTCCGCTTCCATAAGCAAAAGCCTTCACCATCGCCATGATCTTAGTTGACGGCTTTAAACATTTTTGATATTCCTTCAAATTATGAACAATGGCATTCAGATTAATTTCCAAAACTGTCTGATGTGCCTTTTGTTCCAACAACTGAACGATCTTTTCAAAAGCAAAAACCCTTGCCCCTTTTATAAGAATAATTTCATCTTTAAAATGAGATGTAAGGAAATGTTCCAGAAATTCATTTGTCGTTAAAAAGAGTTGTATTTCTATTTCATTACCAGTTGCAGCTATAACTTTTTGTAATTCTTTGGAAATGCCTTTGCCAATTCCAATCAACCTTGTAACATTATGTTTTTTCAGACTTTTTAAAACATCATCATACAATACACTATCCATAGTAGCACTTTGCAAAAAATCTGAGAGTATAGCCGTACGTTTTGCGCCAGCACTTTGCTGATCCAGAAAATTCAACGCAATTTCTAAAGAGCTTAGATCAGCACTATAACTATCATTAATTATTGTACAATGATTGATCCCTTTTTTTAATTCCAGTCGCATATTAACTGGCGTAAGTAATTTCATTCTTTCAGCGATCACTGAATTTTCAATTCCTAAATGCAACATCACCCGCCAGCAGGTTATAGCATTTTGAACAGACGCATCATCAATAAAAGGGATTTCTATTAACAAGGATCCCTCATTTCTTAATGCTGAAATACTTGTTTTGGTATGCGTCTTTTTTATTTCGGTAACTTCTAATGGAGCTGGCATTACCGCATTCTTAAATAGAATTCTTTTTTCCTTCTCTTTTTGTTCTATAGAATCAAATCCTTCACTATGTGCTTCCCCTATATTGGTAAGAATACCGATTGTTGGTTGAATAATTTTTTCCAGTTTAATCATCTCACCTGGTTGAGATATTCCGGCTTCAAAAATGGCTAACGTATGATGCTCAGTCATCTGCCAAACACTTAAGGGAACACCAATTTGCGAATTAAAACTCTTGGGGCTTCTTACAATTGAATAATCCTGATGCAAAAGCTGATACAACCACTCTTTCACAATTGTTTTTCCATTACTTCCGGTAATTCCAATTACAGGTATTTTAAATCTCTGCCTGTGCTGTGCAGCTAGTTCCTGCAATGCATCCAACGTATCAGTTACAAATAGAAAATTGGCATCAGGATATTTCTCTACATCAACCTCCTGACTAACAACAAAGCTCCTTACTTCCTTCTTATATAACTCATCAATGAATTGATGGCCATTTCTTCTTTCACCTTTGATCGCAAAAAATAATGAAGATGCTGGAGAGTATACTTTTCTGCTATCTAATAAGAGATTCTCAATAGCAACATCATTAACAATAATTGTCTTTGATGAAATAAGTGTAGCAATATGACTGACCGGGTAATTCAATTTATTTAAAGTGATCTCTTTTATAATTTAGCATCGGGGGGGACACCTTTTTTATTTATAAAAATAGAATAGAAAATAGAACCGGCTATACAAACCATTATCATTCCCAGAGAAATAATTACCTGGATTTGTTTGTCTACTAATTCATTGATCCATTTTTCGGCCAGCATTTTTATTCCGATAAAGACCAATACAATTGCAATTCCCTGTTGCAGGTAATCAAACTTTGTAACTGCTCCTCTTAATAGAAAAAATAATGATCGTAAGCCAAGTACTGCGAATATATTAGAAGTATAGATCACTAACTTATCCCTGGAAATACCCAAAACTGCAGGAATCGAATCTAAAGCAAACACAACATCGATCACTGCCAGCATAATAACAACAACAAAAAGTGTTGTATAAACCGGTTTTCCATTTTCTATGATCTTGAACTTTCCATCACCATCTTTTGAGGTCAATGGTAAAAATCTTTTAATAAAACGATATACTTTACTTTCCTGGGGATTATATTCTTCATCATCATTGGATGAAAACATTTTGTAACCAGTGTAAATAAGGAATGCACCAAAAAGATATAATATCCAATGAAATTTTTCAACCAATGCTACTCCCACTGTAATAAAAATGATCCTGAAAACAATAGCCATCAGGATACCAATTAGCAATACCCTTCCATAGTTTTTCTCTTTTACTGAGAATGCAGTGAAAATAAGAATGAAAACAAAAATATTATCTATACTAAGACTCCATTCCATCAGATAAGCACCCAGATATTCCAGTGCCAACCTTTCACCCTTCTCGATCCACATAAAAATGAAAAAAGCTAAAGCCAGCCCTACCCAGAAAAAAGTTTGATACAACGCTTGTTTTATTGTAACCTTTTTTCCTTTCTTGCTTAATAAACCAAGATCAAAGATCAAAGCGATCGTTAACACAACACCAAAAACGAGATATGATATCTGATCGGTCGACATAGTTACTATTTAAGATATTAAACAAAGATAACCGTGAAATTACTGTCACTCTCAATGACTAAGCTGCATATTTTCTTTTCCTTACCTGCTGATAGACCCATCCAAAAAATAATACCAAGATCACTGGTAATATTATATTTATAAACTGCCAGGTTGTTTTTTGTTCTTTTACTTTTTGTGTATTTAATAATCTAAGAACAATATCTTTATTTCGGGTTTCAATAATACCTGGTTTATTAACTAAATACTCCATGCAGTTAAGCAAGAAATCACGGTTGGCAAATTGATATTCGTATTGCGAACCAAGCGTATAGAAATTCATTCCCATTGGTAAAGGCCCATCTTTCGGTGATACATCGTTCAATACCATATCTCCGTCGCCTACTATTATTATTTTATTATTAGTACTTTCATTTTGGAAAGGATTTCCTAAAGCACTTAAGCTATCCATTAGATCTTTTGAGATCCTGTTTCGATAAAAAGAAGTGAATTTACCTTCCAACAAAAAAGCCACCGGAATATTCTTTTTATTGAATTTAATATCTTCCGGTACATTTTTATTTTCATTAATGCTTATCAATGCAGGAGTACTGATAACTCTTGAATTTGCTGATGAATATAATAAAGGAGTTTTCTTGACACCGGGTGTATTAATTGTATCAATTGAATTTACAAACCGTCCGGCAACTAATCCAATGTTCTTATTTATTGTATGATTACCATCAGATTCAAATAATGGATAATAGTTCCATTTCAAAAATTCATATTGTGGATTGTCCGAACTACCACCAACAGCAAATGGCATATAATCACACTGTAAATCCATTACAAGATCAGTATTGATCCTTACTCCATATCGGAATAACTGATCGGTCAGATTCAGGTTTCTGTCAAATGCTATTGTTTCTGGTTTATATCGAAGACTATCCTGCTCTGCTACAAGGTTATCAATAAAACACAAAAGTTTACCGCCCCTCATTACATATTGATCAATCTTTAATTTCTCCTCTTCAGAAAATTGTAATGATGGTTTAACGATCAATAAGACTTTAAATGTATCGGGAATAAAAGGTTGATTATTTAGATTAAGCGTAAACATCTGATAGTCCCGATAAAGAGATTGTTGAAGATCTGCCGTTCTATAATCCCGGAGATCGGGTTCGCCATTACCCGATGAATACCCGATCAATGGTTTGGAAGGATTGATAAGACCATCCAATGTTTTTGCAAATTGATATTCCATCAACGCTTCTGCACTGTTCATTTCTATTGGAGTTATCATTCTCTTTCCACCCGCATATAAATTTACAAGTGCCTGTCTGTCTTTATATTTAATTACTGCAACAGGATATACTCTTTTATTTTCCTCCCCTGCCTTCACTTGAACAGATAAATTAATTGCACTTGCCCCCATACCGATCAATGTATCTTCATACGTTTTATTTATCATCCTGGGCATTTCATCCTGCGGAGAAATAAATTGATAGTGGATCTTAGAACTGTTCCTGTCTTTCAATAAACCAAGAAATTCCTCAGTACTATTGGCCAGTTTTTTAAACCCCGCCGGAAACTCTCCTTTCAGAAATACATCGATCTGCACTTCTTCATCAAGGTCCTTTAACAGCTCCTTAGTGGCTTTACTGAGAGTATATCGTTTTTCTTTGGTGAGATCAAACCGTGCATGAAAAGTAGAAGCCAGGTAATTAATAATGAATAATACGACCAATAGAAATACCCACCAGTATTTTGATCTGAATATTTTATTGATCGCTTGTTTCATTTATCGCTTTAATAAATTACGATTAGTGATACTCAAAAACAACAATACCACTGATAGAAAATAAAATACATCCCTGGTATCGATCAGCCCACGGCTTATGCTTCTGTAATGAAAATCTATCCCTAGCATCTCCGTATAATAATCAGGCCCGTTACTTAATGCTGGTAATTTACTGATGGCACTAAAGCCATAATACAGCAATGCACAACCGATGAGGCTGACAATGAACGCAACAACAGCATTATTGGTAAAGCTGCTGCTACAGATACTTATAGCCGTAAATACTGATGCAAGAAAAAACAACCCGATATAAGAACCAATGGTAGCACCCATATCCAATCCTTCATTGGCTGATAGACGTTGAATAGAAAATATATAAATAATAGTAGGCAGCAATGCAATAAAAACAACGATCAAACTACCTAAATACTTTCCACCGATGATCTGCCATCTCGTTAATGGGCGGGTTTGTAAGATCTCGTAAGTACCTGTTTTAAATTCTTCTGAAAAGCTGCGCATGGTAATAGCAGGTATCAATAATAAAAGTATCCATGGTGCAAGTTGAAAGAAACGATCCAATGTTGCATATCCAAAATCAAGAATATTATCATCAAACACAAACAAAACCAGACCATTGACCAACAGGAAAACGATAATAGCAATGTAACCGGTAAGGCTACTGAAAAATTGACGGAGTTCTTTTATACAAACTGACCACATAGGCTTGGAATGATGCAAAATAAGCCAAAGCATTTATAAAACAAGCCTGAGGAAGTTAAGGGCAATAAAAAATCCCTCTTTGTAGGAGGGACATTTATTTTCAAGCTCGGGATTTAATAAATTATACGGCAAAACTTTCGCCACATCCACAGGTTCTGCTGGCATTCGGATTACTGAAATAAAATCCTTTTCCATTCAAGCCATCAGAAAAATCAAGGGTGGTATTCACCAGATATAAGAAACTCTTCAGATCAGTGACAATCTTTATTCCATTGTCTTCAAAAGCCTGATCCATTGGTTTTACTTCATTATCAAAATCTAATTTATAGCTAAGACCAGAACATCCGCCACCAACAACACCTACACGAACGAAATAAGATTTATCATCCGAAATTCCGGCGTCTTGCATTAACTGATGCACTTTATCTTTCGCTTTATCGCTTATATATATACTGTTTTCTAACGCTACACTCATCTGATAAGCTATTTATTCTCTTAATGAACTATACTCTCTTCAAACTTCAATGCTTCCATTCCATTCTTCTGACGATAATCATTGATAGCTGCTTTGATAGCATCTTCTGCCAACACTGAACAGTGAATTTTAACAGGAGGTAAATTCAACTCTTCAACGATGGTCATATTATCAATTGTTACAGCCTCATCGATGGATTTTCCTTTCAACCACTCAGTAGCCAATGATGAAGAAGCAATGGCTGATCCACATCCAAAGGTTTTGAATTTAGCATCTTTAATTACACCAGTTGCTTCATCTACTTCGATTTGCAAACGCATTACATCGCCACACTCAGGTGCGCCAACAAGACCGGTTCCAACTGTTGCTTTACTTTTATCAAGTGTACCTACATTTTTAGGGTTTTGATAATGATCGATAACTTTTTCGCTATATGCCATGATTAATTAATTTAATGGTTTTAAAATTAATGGTGTGCCCATTCAATTGTATCTAAATCTATGCCTTCCTTAAACATTTCCCATAGAGGGCTCATTTCTCTTAATTTATTAACAGTTTTTGTTACTTGCTCTATTGTATAGTCGATCTGCTCTTCCGTTGTAAACCTTCCTAATCCAAAACGAAGTGAACTATGTGCAAGATCATCTCCAAGTCCTAATGCCTTTAATACATATGAGGGCTCCAATGAAGCAGATGTACAGGCAGAACCAGATGACAAAGCAATGTTTTTATTAAAGCCCATCAATAAACCTTCGCCTTCCACATGCTTGAAAGATATATTTGTTACATGTGGAAGCTTATGCTCTTTATCTCCGTTTAAATATGATTCTTCAATCTTTAATAATTCGGTTTGTAATTTATCTCTGAGCTTACTTACTCTTGCTGTTTCTTCTTCCATTTCGTTTATACAGATCTCACAGGCTTTACCAAAACCTACAATGCCCGGAACATTCAACGTACCACTTCTCATTCCTCTTTCATGTCCACCACCATCTAACTGAGCTGTAACTTTAACTCTTGGATTTTTTCTGCGAACATATAATGCACCTACTCCCTTAGGACCATACATTTTATGCGCTGTAAATGCCATCAGATCAATTCCGTCTTTATTTACATCCACTGGTATTTTACCTACCGCTTGTACAGCATCACTGAAAAGAAGTACACCATGCTTTTTAGCAATTGCACTTATTTCTTTTATCGGCATTATAGTTCCGATCTCATTATTTGCATACATAATTGCAATAAGGATCGTTGTAGGTTTTATTGCTGCTTCTAATTCAGCAAGATCAATAAGGCCATTATCTTTTACTTTAAGATAAGTAACCTCTCCACCTTCTTTTTCAATATGCTTACAGGTATCCAACACTGCTTTATGCTCAATATTGCAGGTAATAATATGGTTCCCTTTACTTGCATACATTTCAAAAACCCCTTTTAAAGCAAGGTTATCACCTTCAGTAGCCCCGGAGGTAAAAATGATCTCTTTTGGATCTGCTCCGATCAACTTCGCAACCTGCTCTCTTGCATAATCAACTGCTTCTTCCGCTTTCCATCCAAAAGGATGGTTACGGCTAGCCGCATTACCGAAATTATTGGTAAAATAGGGTATCATGGCCTCTACTACTCTTGGATCGCAAGGTGTAGTGGCATTATGGTCTAAATAAATAGGAAAATCCAGCATATTCTTATTGTTGTTCGTTTATGTTTCTTAAACACAAAATTAACCTAAAAGGTTCTAAGTGAAAGGGCTATTTTCTCCTAAACGGACGATTTTACCAATTTCGCAAAGAGAAATAACAGGTGATTGTATTAAGACGTTAATTCAGTAAAAAAATACTGAAGTATTCATTGATAAAAAATAAAAAAGGGATAAAGTTTTAAACCTTTACCCCTTTAAATAGTGTTCGTTCCAACGTATTTTATAAAAGAATTTGAGAAGTAAATTTATTACCATTTTGATCCATCACAGCTACAACATATACCCCTTTCAGGTTTTGATTTACAGACAATATCTGCTGACCGATCGGATTGGAAATAAGTGATTGATTAACAGTATTACCTTGCAAGGAGATCAATTTAATAGAAACTGCACCTTGAATTTGTGATGAGAAATGAACAAATACATTATTTGCATATCCATTACTGATCTTCACATCTGCAGCTATATCCTGATTTTTGATCATTCTTACAGCAGATAAGTCAAAACGACCATCAATATCAACCTGCTTTAAACGGTAATAGACTTTTGAAGCAGCATTTGCTCTATCCGTATAACTGTATTTAATTATTGAAGATGAATTACCGGCAGCTTTTACTGTTGCAATACCAGACCAGGTAGAGCCATTTTCACTTCTTTCTATCTCAAAATAGTCACTATTAAATTCTTGTGCAGTAGACCATTCAATAATATTATTATTCTGCTGACGGGCTACATTAAAACCAATTAGTTTAACCGGAAGCGGTGTAGCAGATACTGCAAATCCAGTAGGTGAAGTACCTGTAGCTGCATTTGCAACTGCAGGACCAGTTACTAAAAGATCTGATCCTACGAATTTAGAAACACCTCCAATTTCAATTTTATCATTATTATTTCCACCAACACTGGTAATAGTAGCTCCAGCCATCAGTTCCACCACACTATTTTCACCTAACCTTAATTTTCCGTTTGTAAACTTCAATACACCATACACTTTTATATAAACATCATCTGAAGACATATTTACATTAGATGCTACAACAATGGTTTTTCCAGCAGGAATAACAATTGTATCGCCATTTACAGGTATTCTGTTCAAATTCCATGTTCCGGATGAAGTCCAGGTACCATTATTCGTTATTCCATTAATAACCGGTGCGGCAAATGATATAATAATTATTGCAAAAAGAGAAAAAAGAGAAAGACATAGTTTTTTCATGATACGGATCGATTTTTTAAGTTTTTATATAAGTAATCTAAATAGATACACTTACTTTTTTGTTAATAGGGTAATACAAATGTACAAAAAACACAATAGATTTACAAGTAATGATTTGCCCATTTAGTCATATTTGACAAAATAAATATACATATACAATTGAATTACAAATTGTTAAAGATTACTTAGTGTTTAAAATACATAAAAGAATGCATTGTTCTTGATCTAGATCAAGCACAATTTCTATGTTTAAACAACAATTCTTCCAAAAATTGCAAAATGGTAATTACTAAAAGGATCAATTAGCATTAATCAATTAATTGCTAATGCCATGCCACCTATTTCATGAATTATTGAAAGGCAATTATTTAAAGTTGGTAATTTCGGGAGCTTTTATACTACAAATCAGTTCATAAATATATTATGCAAAAAATAGAACACATTGGAATTGCTGTAAAGAGCCTTGCATCATCCGTGCCTTTATTTGAGAAGCTCTTTAATACAAATTGCTATAAAACAGAAAAAGTAGACTCCGAAAAAGTTAATACTGCATTTTTCAAACAAGGAGAAACAAAGATAGAGTTATTGGAAAGCACTGACCCTGATGGTGTAATTGCCCGTTTTATTGAAAAAAAGGGAGAGGGTATGCATCATATTGCATTTGATGTAGTTGATATTGAGGCTGAAATGGAAAGACTAAAGAAAGAAGGTTTTAAACTCTTAAATGATAAACCAAAAGAAGGTGCTGATAATAAAATGGTCTGCTTTCTGCATCCAAAGAATACAAATGGAGTGTTGATCGAATTATGTATGGAAAAAGTCCAAAAATAAATCTTGCCTACTTATTCATTTCATCAATTTTAGCCTGCATCTCGTTTTTTGTCAATTTCCTTTTTTTTCTGTAAAAATTGTTTGTCTGTTAATTATATAATCGCAGTAATCAATTACTGATTTATAGGTTACACCATTGGGGCTTTTACAGGACTACCACAGGAAATAAAAAAGAAGCGATAACTATAACCAACAATATCTTATTCATTGGAACAATAATTTATATTCTCATTTTAAATTATTATCTAATAGTTTTCTGCAATTGAATCAGCATTTACTATACCTAATTTATCTACAGCAACCTGTGCAGCCAACTGAGATGCGTCTTTTTTATTAAAAGCTTTTCCTTCAGCTATGTTTTTTCCATCTAACATGGCAGCAACTGTAAATAAACGCCGGCCATTCTCCAGTCGCTCATTCAATGTTTCAAACTCAAGCACCTTTCCATTCTTATTCGCCCAACCGTATAATTTATTTTTATGATTGATTTCAAGATTCTCCAGGTCATCCATGAACATATGTGGTAAAATAATACATTCTAATACCCATTTATTTGTTTTCTTATATCCATGATCAAGATAAATAGCACCTACAAGAGCTTCCAGGGTATTGCCAAATATCTGGCTCACTTTTAAAGCTCCATCCATTTTATTATATAAGGTAACTTTCTTTAATCCCATCCGAACTGCAATTTCATTCAATTGCTGACGGTTAACCATCTTACTTCTCATTTCAGTTAAAAATCCTTCTTCTTTATATGGATAACGTTTAAACAGATAATCAGCCACTAATGCACTGAGTATTGCATCACCAAGATATTCGAGCCGCTCATTATTCTCATCCGGAGTTTCCCTGATGGACCGATGAGTAAGGGCTGTCTGGTAAAGTGAGATATTATCGGGTTTGAAGCCGAGAATATTTTTTAATTCCTTTTTAAAAGAAGTGCCGGTGTATTTGCCAGAAAAGAATTTTAAAAAATCCACAGGTGTTAAGCTACGAAAAAGAGTGGTTACTTAAATAGATTTTAGAATAATTTATTCCTTAGAGGAATTTTTCAAATTTTGTATATATGATTTTATCTTATAGATAAACTATCAACCCTGATACTTCTTCACAATTACACAAGCATTATGGCCACCAAAACCAAATGTGTTGCTTAATGCTGCTCTTACAGTCCGCTTCTGTGCTTTGTTAAAAGTGAAATTAAGTTTTGGATCAAGTTCCGGGTCATCTGTAAAATGATTAATTGTAGGTGGTACAATATCGTTTATCACTGCCTGCATACTGGCTATGGCTTCAATAACACCTGCTGCCCCAAGGCAATGACCTGTCATTGATTTCGTGGCACTGATATTTAAATTATAGGCATGCTCTCCAAATACTGCTGTAATTGCTTTTACTTCTGCACCATCACCGATCGGTGTTGAAGTACCATGTGTATTGATGTAATCAATTTCCTCTGGTTTCATTCCAGCATCGTCCAATGCAGCAAGCATTACATTACGGGCACCTAATCCTTCAGGATGAGGAGCAGTAATATGGTATGCATCTGCAGTAGCACCACAACCACCTATTTCACAATATATTTTTGCACCCCTTGCAATGGCATGCTCTAATTCTTCTAATATTACTATACCACAGGCTTCTCCCATTACAAAACCATCACGGTCTTTATCATAAGGTCTGCTGGCAGTTTTAGGATCATCGTTTCTTTCACTCATGGCTTTCATTGCATTAAAGCCGCCAACACCAGCTTCACTGATAACAGCTTCGCTTCCGCCTGTAACGATGATATCTGATTTACCCAGACGGATCAGGTTGAAAGCATCCATAATTGCATTCGTACTACTGGCACATGCACTTACTACTGCAAAGTTCGGACCCCGCAGATTATGTCGCATACTGATCTGGCCAGCAGCTATATCCAAAATCATTTTTGGAATGAAGAATGGATTAAACCTTGGAGTTCCATCTCCTCTTGCAAAATCAGTTACCTCATGTTGGAAAGTTATCAACCCGCCAATTCCACTCGCAAATACAACACCTACCCTGTCAGGATTGATATTATCTTTTGTTAGACCGGCATCAGTCATAGCCTGGTCACTTACTACCAATGCTAATTGCGTAAACCGGTCAATCTTTCTTGCTTCTTTCCGATCCAGAAAATCAGTTGGTTCAAACCCTTTTATCTCGCAGGCAAATTTGGTACGGAATTTAGATGCATCAAATAAGGTGATCATATCGGCACCAGGTACACCATTTATTAATCCATTCCAGTAATCCGGAATATTATTTCCGAGTGGTGTTAATGCACCCATTCCTGTAACAACTACTCTTTTTAATTCCATATTGCGTTAAGATAATGTATTTAAAAAAAATGTAACTGATCTAATTTAAATAAATATCAGAAAGTAAAAAACCGCCTTCGCTGCTAATAACAGTCGGAAGGCGGTATAAAAATTTGTTCCCTGCCTCAGCGGGACATCCAATTATTATTTGGCATGCTCTTCCAGGTAAGTAACAGCCTGACCAACTGATGTTATGGTCTCTGCCTGCTCATCCGGAATGGAGATATTAAATTCTTTTTCAAATTCCATGATCAATTCAACCGTATCTAAAGAATCGGCTCCCAGGTCATTGGTAAATGAAGCTTCGTTCGTTACTTCTGCTTCGTCTACGCCTAGCTTGTCTACGATGATTTTTTTAACTCTTGATGCAATGTCTGACATGTTCTTAAAGTTTTGTTTATTGGGTGCAAAAATATACTTTTTGACTTAATAAGCATCGTAAAGGTTGTTTTTTCCTGATTTATTCCAAATAGCTGAAAACGAATAATTAATACTCAAAAAACATAATTACACGCAGGTAAAAATAAGCTTCCAATCCGTTGGCAGTATTGTAAGTTCTTTGTATTTTGAACTTCTGGCTGCTTAATATACAGGTTATGGCATTGAAAATTATTGATCATGGAAGTCCCGAATACTGGCAGATGGTCAAACTGCGGAATGACCTGTTGCGAAGACCTCTTGGTTTAGATTTTAATGACCAGGAATTAGCTTCTGAAACTGATAACATGCTTATTGGTGCATTTGAAGATGAAGAAATACTTGGATGCTGTATGTTAGTTGAAGAAAATCCTAAAATTGTAAGACTTCGGCAGATGGCAGTTTTAAATGATCTGCAGGGAAAGGGTATTGGAAGAGCTTTAATGAGCTTCGCTGAAAACATAGCCAGGGACCGTGGATATAAAATACTATCCATGCATGCCAGAAAAAATGCACTTGGCTTTTATGAAAAAATGGGTTACAAAATTGCCAGTGATGAATTTAAAGAAGTAACCATACCGCACTATGTAATGGAAAAAGAATTATAATTGATCAGCCTTTCTTCACCTTCCCTTTTATAATATTTCTTAATTCAAATACTTCGTCAGGATCTTTACATCCGCTTTTTGGTACTAATAAAAAAGAACGACTGTCAAAATATAAATGAAAAAAATGTGGGCTTTCCAGGTAGTTCTTCAATGCAGTCCATGGCCAGCTTTTAGATCCTTTTTCATGAGCAAGATTAAATCCTTCTTCTTCAAAAGTCATACTGAACTGATGTTTAAAAGTAACTGCCTTCCTATACACCATTGCAGGAAGTATGTACCAGAAGCTGATCATTAATACTATCCAGAGTAATGAACCTACCAGAAATGCAAGTGGTTGGATCTTTTTTAAAAAATAAAGAGTGAATGTGGCAATAGCAAATACATTCACCAGTATTATCATTATTCGTATTTCCGGCCGGCTGATAAAATGATATCGTAATGCCTGAATTACTTTCTTTTTTTCGTATCCAAAATAGATCGTCATTGCTTAAAAGTACTAAGGCATTTTTAAATCTTTTTCCGAAACACTCCACTGCCCCAATTTTTCCCCTTTGATACCTAAGAATTCTACTGTTAGTTTTCTTTCAGTTCTTTTACCGGTTATTGAAAATCGTCCATAATTCTGTTTTTCATCTACACCTAAAACACGGTAAGGATTATTTTTTTCAGGGCCTCCAAATTTATGTGTACCGGAAGTAAGCGGTGAAACAGTAATATCATATAAAGGATAAGCACCTTGCCTGTCCATTTTTATTACCTCGCTGTGATGACGATCACCTGTAACAAACACAACACCGTTTACTTTGTGCTCCTTTAAAAAATTAAGCAGCTCATAATACTCTGCGGGAAAATCCAATAATTTATCATAAGGTGAAACCGTATTCAATACCTGGCTACCGGTTACAATTACTTTAAATGTAGCACCGCTGAAGAGCAAAGCATTCTTTAACCATTCGAGCTGTTGTGCACCAAACATAGTTTTAGCTGAATTTGGTTTGCCGTCAATAGAATCTTTTATTCTATCTGCACTACGCCACCAGCGGTCGTCGAGCATAAAGAAGTCAGCATCTCCCCAACTTGTCATGGTATAAATGCCCTGATCGTTCTCACCTGCTGATGGATTACAGAAATAACTATTGAATATTTTACGGCTGGTTTCTTTTAAGATATAATGTTTACCGATATCATTAGGTCCGTAATCATGATCATCCCATAAAGCAAACTGCGGCATAGCTTTTAAAAAGTTCTGTAATACCGGTACTGCCCTGTCGTGGCTTGCCCTGTACCACAATCCCCATTCACTATAATAATCAACCTCACGGCTGTACCATGCATCTCCTGTCCACATCATAAAGGCAGCTTTCTCTTTAGCCATTGTTTCAAAAATGGAAGAATCGCCACCATAAGGTGTACCCGGACGATCATATATCGGTTGATTGGTATATGCACAACCACCTACCAAAAAACTAAAATCGGGTGCCGGCTTACGCCATTGCCAGAGATCTTTAGTGGTAAACTCTCCTTCTTTATTAGTAGGCTTTCCGTTAATTAAGAATTTATAATTGTATGTTGTATTAAAATCTAACCCCCCAATTACAAAAGTGATAGGATTAAAATCATTACCTAACTCACCTTTATAATTAATTGTTCTAAGTGTTTTACTATCATTCTTTTTATTATAAAGAATAGAAACTGTTTTTACTTCTGGCGAAACCTCTACCCATACTTTCGCATCTCTTAGCTCTACAGGCCCAAGCATTGGGCCGGAAATAATTCTTGGCTGAGCAAAGCAATTGATTGAAAATTGTATCAGTAAAACGAGCAACAAATATTTAATTCGCATACTTTTTAAATTAGGTGCACAAAGTAAGACAGAATTTTAAGTTACCGGAAACAAAAAAGCCATCTCGGTTTGAGATGGCTTTAATATTATTAACTGGAAGTTTATTGTGCAATATGTAATAAACTACAGATCTGGCTGTATGACATGTTTTTTAATTGACTCTCGGTATAAACCTGGCCATTGATTTCAGCCATTTTTTCACTACCTATACCCCTGCCGCCAAGTACACCACCTGGGATGATTACATATCTAAACTGATGTGTTGTATTTATTCCAGCCGTATAAAAATTTGTATTATTAACAAATTGAATTCTCAAATTTCCAACCCCTGTTGCCAAGGCTGACCATGTATCAATTTGACTTACACTACTAAGATAATAATTAACAATAATCGGCAATTGAGAAACCTGATTGGCTGGCCAGACGGAAGTGGTATAACCATTCAACTTTCCATAAGTTAAAACAACACCATTATCTAAAATAGTTTGTGTAATTCCAGGAGCAGCTTTATCATAATTCCAAGAATCTTGTCCAAAACCATTATTGACAAGAGTATAAGAAGGTGGGGTAAACCAAACAGAATAAATAACATTGGCGGTACCAGTTGCTCCGGTTGCACCGGTTGCACCAGTTGGACCAGCAGGACCAGTTGGACCCGCAGGGCCTGTTGCACCTGTTGCTCCGGTTGAACCGGTTGGGCCTTGTGAACCTTGTGTACCTGCAGGACCTTCAGGGCCTTCTTTGGTACAACTAACGGCTAAAAATGTAATTGCTAAAGCTAATAATGGTATAAGTCTGAACTTTCTCATAGCGTTTTAATTTGGCTGTTTTAATTAGTTTCGGTTTTAAAAGTAAAGGGAATTTTCCGCTTTACCAAGACTAACTAAAGGTAAAGGAAAAAAGTTCAGATAAAATCAAAATGGTAAAAAATAATTCTCAGTCAAGGCGTTCCATCTATCACCTATATTTGTTCATTAACCAACTACATTTTATGCAAACCCGCAGCATCTTTACCGTTCTTTTTCTTTCTGTTATATTTTCTGCCAATGCCCAGTTCTCAAAAGGCGATAAAATGGTAGGTGCCTCTATTGGCAGTGTTTACTTTAATTCCGGCTCTTCCGATGTTTCTTTTCCTTCATTTAACGGATACGAAACTTCCAGCAACGGCTATGGTTTACGGATAGAACCAACCATGGGATGGTTCATTTCTGAAAAAACAGCGGTAGGTGGCTCCTTAAATATTAATCCTTCCGGTAGCAAAGTTTCTTACATGGTTAACGGAACCACTTTTCAACAGGATAAATCCAATACATTTAATATTGGTATCGGAGCTTTTGCCAGAAATTATTTCAGTGCCAATAATACATTTATGCCTTACGGTCAGTTTGGGTTTAATGTTGGTATCAGTTCTCAAAATACAGAAGGCTTTTTATATACAGGTAGTGGCACTACTGCGAGTAAAGAAACCTATGATGGAAAATCTTCGGGTGGTTTTTTTGCAAATGCAGCATTACAATTGGGCATGACCAAAATGTTAGGAGAAACAACGGGTCTTGATGTTTTTGCCGGTTATACATACTCGTATAATAAAAATACAATGAAGACAACTTCGCAGATCGATGAAGGTAATAACGGAAGCATTGATCAAACAGCGGTAAATGAACCTACTACTAAATTTACCAATCATGGATTTATTATAGGTATAGGGTTCCAGGTTTTTTTAAAAGGAAAGAAAAAATAGAAATAGAAAATATTCAATTCAACCCCGCATTTCTGCGGGTTTTTTGTTTTTGAAAATTATTCCAACTAATTGATTTGAAATTATCTAAGTTCACTTATAGGTTGTTGTGATTAATTACCGGCTTAAAAAATTTGACTTCCCCTCATTAATTCTTACATTCACGAACTTCTTTACCCTTTGATGGCGTTAATTCCCCCTCATTATTTTAACTTTTAAAAAAATTAAAACCAACATGAAAAAAGTGTTTATTATCATGGCAAGTATTTTTTTATTTGCCTGTAACAATGAAAAAGACAAGGAAGCTACATCCAATATGCTTCCAAGCGACCTTGAACAAAGTGAATTAAAAGGAGATATTTCCATGATTGAAGAAACGCCTTATAAAGTTGATAGTTCAGGTAATATAGGCGAAATGGATAGCTGTTGTATTTCAATAGAAGAGTATGATGAAAATGGCAACCAGATGAAGTTTACATCAAAAACCAAAGATGGTGTAATCAGTAATGAAGGTGTTATGACACATCACCCAAATGGAGCATGGAAAGGAATGACTTCCTCCAAAGATGGAAAAGTAATGTCAAGCATGGAAACAAGTATGGATGAAAATGGGAATTATACCGGAGCAATAGCGAAAGACTCTACCGGAAATCTGGATGTATATTATACTGATATTACACAAACTGATTTTGGCGCTGTTACCGGTTGGAAGCAATATGATAAGGATAGTGTTTTCAGAATGTCCGGCAAATCCGTATACGATAAATACAGGCAAGTTGAATTCACTTCCATGGATAGTGTTGGTAATGTAAAATCAAGCGGTACATCAAAGTACAATGATAAAGGAGAATTAACAGAACGTACAATGACTAATGTTGGTAAAGACTCAACTACAACAAAAGTTACTAAATATACATATGATGCTCATGATGAAATGGGCAACTGGACACAACGTACAACATTGGACGAGAATGACAAACCTACAAAAATTACGAAAAGAACATATACTTACAAGAAAGAAGATTAATTGAAATGATGATCATTTCCATTGCATAATATCGATCTTTTCGTTGCAAAATTCATATTCATGGTGGTCGTTAGAACTAACGATCACCATTCTTTTTTTACAATATTCATTGATCAATTGATTGTAGAGATCTATTCCTTCAATATCAAAATTGGTACAAGGCTCATCTAACAAAACCATATCCGTATCAGAAAAAATGCATTGCGCCAGTTTTACCCGTTGCCGCATACCAGAAGAAAAATTTCTAATCTGTTTATTCCTGGCATTTTCCAAATTAATGGTAGCAATGATCATATCATTTGATATTCCTTGCAATAATGGCTTAAACCCCTGATGAAAATTCAGGAATTCAATCAAGGTCATTTCCTCAATTACTTCAAGATAAGGAGCACAAATTGAAACATATTTATAAATATCTTCAACTGCACAAGCTTTATTGTTCTTTGAAAATTGAATGCTCCCTTCATTAGCATACATGGATCCGCTGATCACCTGTAATAAAGTACTCTTACCAGAACCATTAGGGCCTGTTATAGCATATGACCGACCTGCTTCAAATGTGTAATTGAAATGGCGAAAGATCCATTCACGGTTGTAACGTTTACCGGCATCAGTCAACGATACCTTCATCACCATTTGTTTTTGTAAATCGTTTGATGATCCCTCTTTGTGAACTACGGATGAATTGCACTATTTCATCTCTTTCATCTGTTGCAGCAAATTCTTCTTCAAGATATTCCACTGCCTGTGAGATATTTAATCCTTTACCATATATAACCCGGTAAATTTCCAGTATATGATTGATCTTTTCTACGGTAAACCCTCTCCTTTTCATTCCTATTGAGTTTACACCTGCATAGGATAATGGATTATTCCTTGCTGCTTTAATATAAGGAGGCACATCTTTTCCTACTAATGATCCACCACTAAGCATAGAGTGCCGGCCAATATTTACAAACTGATGAATAGCACACATACCACCCAATATGGCCCAGTCACCAACCACCACATGACCAGCAACCTGTGTATTATTACTCATTATTACATGATCGCCAACAATACAATCATGTGCCAAATGGCAATAGGCCATAATAAGACAATTTTTTCCTACAACAGTCTTCTCTTTATCCTTTGTACCTCTGTTGATTGTTACAAATTCCCGGATTGTAGTATTATCTCCAATCTCAACGGTTGAGTATTCTCCCTGAAATTTCAGATCCTGCGGAATAGCAGCAATAACAGCACCAGGAAAAATGCGGCAATTTCTGCCAATCCTGGCACCTTCCATAATGGTTACATTGGAACCGATCCAGGTACCATCTCCTATCTCAACATCCTGATGTATAACGGTAAAAGGATCAATTTTTACGTTAGTTGCCAGCTTTGCATTTGGATGAATATATGTATGCGGATGAATCATTTAGCTATTTAAAACCACTTCCTCCATTTATTTGGAAGTTGCGCAAAGTTAACAGATACAACCATAAACAGAAGTTTTTTTGAACTTATAATGTTAAAATGCTTTTGCCGCCCCTCACATCGAAGTTGCACCATTAAAATTGGCAAAAAAAACGTAAATTTGCACCCTGCAATGCATAATCCTCCAGACATATTAGCCTTGGCTTATAAGCAATCCCTGATGCAGGACCAGTTGGTCTTATTGCAGGAAAGAGTACAGGAAATACCTGGTTCGGTGCAGTATACTATCAACCGGTATAATCGTAACCCGCAATGGAATATTGAAGATACCGGCATGTTGGTTTATCATTATGAGAAAAAAGATGATAAAAAAAACTACCTGGAACTCCGGTTTTGTGTAAGCGGCAATGTGTATTGCCGTAAAAAAGACATTGAATGTGATATGTGTCAATTCAGTGCGTCAAAAACCTGTTTGGAAAGGGTAGACAGTGTTGATGTTGTAAGTTTTAAGTTCTCCCCTACTCATCTTAGTCATTTTTTAAAACCAAGAAAAGGTGACTCTGTATTGAGCGATGACATTCTGAATTTTACACACCGGTCTTCATTTACCAAGATCCTTCCACTATGTGGTAAAACAAGAATGGTATTGGAGGGAGTTTTAAATCACACCTATACTGATACACTGGAAAATATCTATATCAATGCACAAACCCAAATGCTTTTATTATACAGCCTGGACTGTATGTTGGGTGAAAAAGAAATTGATGTGGTGAATTGTAAATTCCTTGCCAATGAGCAGGACAGGGAAAAGATCGTAAAGGCAAGAGAAATACTAATTCAACATATTGGCGAACCAATTACCATTAAGGAGTTAAGCCGTAAAGTAGCGATCAACGAATGTTATCTTAAGAAAGGATTTAAAGAATTATTCGGAACAACAATTTTTGACTTTTACCAAAGCCAACGTATGGAGCATGCAAAATATCTTTTGTATGAAAAAGGATTAAGTGTAACAGAAGTTTCTTTGTCGCTTGGCTACTCTTCTATTTCCCATTTCTCCACAGCTTTTAAAAAGCATACCGGATTGAAACCTTGCGAATTATTACTTAGATAATTCTACAGTATTTTATCCCCCTTGTTTGTACTTCTTCTATTTTATTTTTTCATACTGACGTTATCTTGATTTAGATTAACCTCAATTTTTCGTATGGCATCATTTTTGGATATTTTATCCCAGCAATGCGAAAGACTTTGGCTATAGCACTGATCAGTATTCATCTAACCGGAACTACCGAGCTAGGCCAGCTAATGCATATACCACAATTACTTACTCATTTCTTTCAGCATCACAGAATAAATCCTGATATAAATTTTATTGATTTTATCACAATGCATTACGCTGGTGATGATGGTACTACTGCTGATGATGACATTGACAATAAATTACCTTTTCATAATACTAATAATAATACTGTTACGATCATATATTCTCCAATGACATGTGGAGCAATTATTAATAATATTGATATAAGAAAAACCAAAAGTTACAACTCACATCTTCCAACCGAAATCACTTCTGCTTTTATTTCCCAAATATTACAACCACCAAGAGTCGCCTGATTTTTACAAAAATTATAACCTGAAGCAAAATAATTGCCGGAAAGAAAAAGTTACAATCAATAACCCGTAATACTTTTTTGATTAGCATTTTCAAATAATTGGCATCGTAATCATTGTATTACAACTTATTTTTTGCTGATTAATTAACTATCACAACCAATTGACATGAAAAATATAAAGGGCAATAAAATAATTGCAGGCATAGTAATTCTGTTTTTTGTAATTGCCTGCCGTCATGAAATATTACAAAATAATACAGAGATAAACCCGGGAACTCCGGTACCAACTTCAAATTGCAGCCCCGATACGGTCTACTTTGCCAATCAGATCATGCCTATTATCTCTTCTAATTGCACTATGAGCGGTTGTCATGATAATATTACCCATGCAGATGGAGTTAACCTGACTTCATACACTAGAATTATGAGGTATGTTGTAGCTGGAAATGCCAATGAAAGTAAATTATTCAAAGTCATAATTAAATCAGATGGCGACAGGATGCCACCACCACCTATGCCCCCATTATCATCCGAACAAAAGGCATTAATTCAAAAATGGATATCCCAGGGAGCAAAAAATAACACTTGTATCGGAAGTTGTGATACAACAGTTTTTACGTACAGTGGATCTGTAAGACCTTTAATAGAAACAAAATGTATTGGATGTCACAACCCTGCTAATCCTGGCGGGAACATTGACCTTTCCACTTATAATGCTGTAAAAATTGTAGCCTTAAACGGAAAATTATACGGATCAGTTGCGCAACTGCCAGGCTATTCTCCTATGCCAAAAAATTCAATCAAACTTATCGACTGTGAGATAAGGCAAATTCAAAAATGGATTGCTGCAGGCTCACAAAACAATTAAATCAATTTTCATGAAATTAATTTTTTCAATAGCAATATTCATCTGGCTTGTTTCATTGAGTGCCTGCTATTACGATAAAGAAGAACTTTTATATGGAAATAACAATTCGGGGCCTTGTACAGACTCAACAGGTATAGTTTCCTATTCTCAAAAAATAATACCTGTATTTCAACAATTCTGCTATAGTTGTCACAACAGCAGTTTCCCATCAGGCAATATAACAATGGGAACTTATACTGCGGATAAAGCAATAGGACTTAATGGAAAACTATTTGGCAGTATAAATCACACAACAGGTTTTTCTCCAATGCCTAAAGGAATGGCAAAACTGAACAATTGCCATATAGCAACCATTAAAAAATGGATCGATCAGAATATGCCAAACAATTAAAATCAATAACAGTGAAAAAGAAAAAAATTCTACAGTATATCGTTCTGCCAATAGTATTGATCATCGGTGCAATCGCCATTTATTTCTATAAAGAGTATAACCGCACACATAAAGATGTATCTGATCTTAATGCAGACTATGCTGTTACAGCAACAAACCTCCTTAATGAGTTCGAATCAAATGAACAATCTTCCAATAAAAAATACTGGGATAAAGTAATAGAAGTAGAAGGGATAGCTAAAGACCTGGTGAAAGACGCAAAGGGATTTTACACAATTGTATTAGGAGACCCGGAAACTATGTCTGCTGTACGGTGCAGTATAGACAGTGCACATAATAATGAAGCAAATTCTATTACGAAAGGAAAGAACATTAAAATAAAAGGTATTTGCTCTGGATTTAATTCTGATGAATTATTGGGATCGGATGTAGTACTTGTACGAAGTGTTGTTCAATCAACTAATTAAGATCATCTACTAAAAATAAAACAATGAAAAAAATAATCATAGTATGTATAGCAGCATTAACAGCTATTACAAGTTTCGGTCAAAAAGTTTTTACAAAAACTGCAGAGGTATATTTCGATGCCACTTCTCCATCATCACCGGAAAAAATTGAAGGTATTAACAGAAGCGGAACTTGTGTAATTGATACAAAAAATGGCAATATGCAATTCGTAGCATTAATGAAAGGATTTGCATTTGAAAGAGCATTAATGGAAGAACATTTCAATGAGAATTATGTAGAAAGCCATAAATATCCAAAAGCAGAATTTAAAGGTGATTTAAAAAATATTGATAAAGTTGACTTTACAAAAGATGGCACATATACTTTGAAAGTAAAAGGCGTACTTTCTTTGCATGGTGAATCGAAAGAGCTTGAAACCGAAGCTAAATTCATTGTTCAAAATGGCAATATAAAAGCATCAACAGCTTTTAGTGTTCAACTCTCCGATTTTAAGATCTCAATACCTGGGCTTGTGGCAGATAAACTTTCAAAAACAGCCAAAGTAGGCATCAATTGCTCTCTTCAATCTTTAAAAACCAACCCTTAATCATAGCATTATGAAAAGTCTTTTTATCAATTCTCTTATAGTACTATTAGGCTTATTCACTTCATTTACATTATTTGCGCAGCAAGAAGATCTGATGAAGCTGCTGGGTGAAGAAAAGCCAGAAAAAGTAAGAGTAAAATATGCTTTTAAATCACCAAGGGTAATAAACGGACATTCAATTGAATTTCTAAACCCCGGCACTATGGACTTCAGGATACTGCATCGTTTCGGAGAATTGAACCAGGGATATAAGAATTTTTTTGGGCTAGATCAGGCAAGTATGCGTATGGGATTTGATTTCGGTATTTTACAAAATCTAATGGTTGGTGTTGGAAGAAGCACATACAAAAAAGAATTAGATGCTTATTTAAAATATGCACCTATCAGGCAATCAACGGGCCCCTGGAGCTCTCCGGTTACTGTAGCTTTGGTTTCAGGAATTACGATGGATGGTCTTCCATGGAGTGATCCGGACAGAAAAAATTTTTTTACTTCACGATTAGCATACTACTTCCAGGCAATTATCGGACGCAAATTCAGCGAAGGATTTTCACTTCAGGTTTCTCCAACGATGGTACATAAAAACCTTGTTCAATTACAAACTGATGTAAATAATATTTATGCAATTGGTGTGGGTGGCAGACTTAAACTTTCAAAAAGAATTGCTTTTACCTGGGACTATCATCATGTAATAATCGGTATGCCCGATAGTGGCTATTATCATCCTGTTTCTGTAGGCTTTGATATAGAAACAGGAGGCCATGTTTTTCAACTTCATTTCTCCAATGCAACTGGAATGAACGAAAGAGCATTTATAACAGAGACCACAGGGCAATTTGGTAAAGGCGATATAAGATTTGGCTTTAACTTATCCAGAGTTTTCCAGATAGGAAAGAAAAAAAGAATTAAACAAGTTGAATAATCGAATAGTATTAAAATGTTTTCTTCAAATTTGGGTCTGTTATAATAATGTAATCCCCCAAATGTTTAAATTTATCCCACCCGATAGCCATCGGGTCAGGATTTGCAAACGAGCTATCACTAAAACTACTGATGTTTATAATTTTTATTCGGGCATTTCTTTTTTGTAATTGAGCTGCTGTTCCCAATTTTTCATCAGAATGAAAGCGGCCCACCAAATGAAAGATCTTTTTATCCTTATTTTTCTTCCAGTATTTATAAATACTATAGCTCATACCTGCATCCCACAAGCTCTGGCTATAATAGATCCTTGGATTGTTTGTACCCGGGCTGCCTCCTCCCATAAATTCTGAAAACTTTTCATAATATCTTCCTGCCAAGGTATCATAAGGCAAAGGAGGAAGATATTTTTTGGAGGCCTTTGGTAACCCTTGCAAAGATTCCATACCCGTACTACTGACCATGCTCACATATCTTCTTGGTGTATTAGCCGCTATTACAGCTAATTTATTTTCTTTCGCAAATTCCACCGTTGGTTTATAATCCTTATAGTTATTCCATGCTCTTGCCTCCTTTATAAATCGGGATTCAGCAATAAATCCTGCCAGGTATTCATTCAACACTAATTGACAGTCCGTCTCGAACATTTCCATACTTAAAGCAAGTTTACTACCATATTGATCAAACAATGCTTTGAATATTGCTGTTTCCAAATAGTGTCCGGCACTGTCATTATGCTCTTCACCAAAAAAAATAACATCTGCATTGTTGCAATCAATAGCTATTTGTTCTGGCGTTACAATTTGTTTGGTCTTTGTATTATATATCTTAAAGTGTTGCTCTATGCCTGATTGTGCAATGACAAACTGATTGGTGAAGAAGACAATTGACAACAAGAATAATTTCATTTTAATAATTTATAGTAATTATAAATACGTTATTAATATTTACCTGAAAAAATAAAATAGCTGTTTACTTTTGTTCAAATATAATAAATGATCACACCCGAAATTTTTAACCAGTTTGTAAGGAGTCGCCGTTCTACATTTCCTGATCAATTCGAAGCAGGGAAAAAAGTGGATGATGCTATAGTGAAGGAAATACTTACCAATGCCTGTTGGGCACCAAATCATGGCAAACAAGAGCCGTGGCACTTTACCGTATTTACTGATGAGGGCTTACAAAAATTTGCGACTTATCAAAGTGAACTTTATAAAGAGTTGGCAGGGGAAAACTTTAAAGAGATCACTTATTCCAAGTTACAGCAAAACCCTTTAAAGGCTTCTCACATAATTGCTATTGCCATGAAGAAAACAACGAATAAAAATATTCCAGAAGTTGAAGATATAGCTGCAGTTGCCTGTGCAGTTGAGAATATTTATTTATCTGTTACTGCCTATGGCCTTGGTGGATACTGGACGACTGGTGGCATAACCTATAAAGACAAAGCAAAAGAATTTTTTGGTCTGTCAGAAGAAGATAAACTAATGGGATTTTTTTACATAGGGCATATCGCAATACCATCAAGTGGAGCTACCAGAAAACCATTGGAAGAAAAAGTAACCTGGATCAAGCATTAATTATGGCAAAAGAAATTTTTACTCCAACCTATAAAATTCATTATCCTGTTAAAATTGCTAAGAGCAAGATAGCAGGTAAAGGTGCATATGCAATACAACGAATCCCTGCAAAAAGAAAGATCGGTGATCTTGGTGGTGTTATCATCACAATGAAGGAAGCTATGAAGTTGATAAAAGATCTGAAAGTGATCAATCTGGTAGAGCTGGAAGATGATCTTGCTTTAAATGCTTCTGACAATCCAAATGAAATGCGGTTTATCAATCACTCCTGCGATCCGAATACTTATATGAGAGTATTGAGGAACAGGGTAGAATTTTATGCATTGAAAAATATTAAAAAGGGTGAAGAGCTAAGTTGTGATTATGGAGAAACCCATCATGAAGGCACCTTACCTTGCCTATGCGGAGCAAAAAATTGCCGGGAATTCATCTAAACGTTCTACTGATCAATATCAGCAACTGATATTGAAAAATTGAGTTTATTTGCCTCCTTCTATGCAAAAAGTATTTGTAATAACAAGTTTATCTTTATTTGTATTGATAGCAGTATCCTTCAGCAATGAAAGTCTGCGTAGTAAATATTCCAGACCTGCTTCTCAATGGCCAGTACCGAACATTGATAACGGTATTGAATGGAAAGAATTGGGAATTCTTCCTGAAAGTCCTTTAGAAAACAGTAAAGATTCACTTAAAAATATTATTGAATTAGGTAAGTCTTTATTCTTTGATACCAGGTTAAGTGGCTCCGGAAAGATATCATGTGCTACTTGTCATGACCCTGCATTGAACTGGACAGACGGAAAAGAAAAATCCATCGGCCACGAAGGAACGATCAATAAAAGGAACTCTCCTACTATTCAAAACACCTGGTTTTTTAAAAGTCTTTTTTGGGATGGAAGAAGTAAAACCCTGGAAGATCAGGCTTTTGCTCCGATCAATAGTGAATCTGAAATGCATAGCGAAATGCCTGATCTGATAATGAAACTCAGAAATACAAAAGAGTATCCCGGTTTATTTACAAAAGCTTTTGGCAGCCCCGGCATTAATCCTAATCGAATGACGGAAGCAATAGCAATTTTTGAAAGAACAATAGTAAGTAACAAATCAAAGTTTGATCATTTTTTAGCTGGCGAAAGAGAAACATTATCAAATAGCGAATTAAGAGGATTGCATCTATTCCGTACCAAAGCAAGATGTATGAATTGCCACAATGGGTCATTATTTTCTGACAATCAATTCCACAACAATGGAATTCAGTTAAATGGCAACCCTGAAAACGACAAAGGACTTTTTACTGTTACTCATAAAGATGAGGATGTAGGAAAATTTAAAACTCCATCACTTAGGGATGTAACCAAAACAGGACCATGGATGCATAATGGAAAGCTGCAAAGCATTGAGGATGTACTACATCACTATAATAAAGGAGCAAATAAAAATAGTAGTGCAGATCCTAAGATCAGGGTTTTGCATTTATCAAAAAGGGAATTAAAAGATCTTGGGGAATTCCTGAAAGCAATTTCTGCCCCACCCGTTGAGTTTAAAAAACCATCTTTTTAGTAATAAGCAACTAATGCAGCTTTAAAGTTATCTTTACAAACCGAATATTAAAAAAACATAAAAAAAATAATCATGAAAAAATTGTTGTTTACCGTCGCTATCATTGTGTTAGCTTTCATTTCAAATGCACAACCTCCTGAAGGAGATGCAAAAGTGGGAGAATGGTATGGCGAAAAAGTTGCCAATACTACAGAAGCGTTGAATGTTAATGATGTTGTTGCCAAGCTAAACGGCGGTTCAGAATTTCCTGAAGTAAAAATTAAAGCCAAGATCATAGAAGTTTGTCCTAATAAAGGATGTTGGCTGAAGCTTGAATTAGAAGATGGATCAAACGCTACTGTAAAGATGAAAGATTATGGATTTTTCCTTCCATTGGCTGCAAAAGGAAAAAATGTAGTGATTGATGGTGAAGTAAAATTAAAAACAACTTCTGTTGCTGAATTAAAGCATTATGCAGAAGATGCAAAAAAATCTAAAGAAGAAATTGCAGCTATCACAAAACCAGAAAAAGAAGTAAGGGTTACTGCAAAAGGAATAGTAATAGTAGATTAATATTCATTACAAATTATAAAAAAAGCTGTTCGAACAACGAGCAGCTTTTTTATTTTAACAATGTTTACTTATTGCGTAAATCGAATTTCTTTTTCCGTAAGCATAATTAATGATCAATCCGGAGTTTTGCACCCAATCTAAAATTATGCTCAGATTAAATATTTTGGCTTTTAGCACATTGACATTTACGTTATTATCAAATGCACAGGTTATTAAAAAGCCATTTTCAGACGACTCTACAAAACCTCATCACAAATATTTACCAGATATAACTGTTGTTGGGAAAAAAAGTAAGAGTGATTATCAACAAATGCCAGAAGTAGTGGGTACTTCTATTTATGCAGGTAAAAAAAATGCATTGATCGTTTTAGATAATGTTCAAGGCAATGTAGTAACAAACACTATGCGCCAGGTAATGGCAAAAGTTCCGGGTATACATGTTTGGGAAAGCGATCCAAGCGGTATACAGATCGGTATTGCTGCAAGAGGATTAAGTCCTAATCGTAGCTGGGAGTTTAATATCCGACAAAATGGATATGATATTGCAGCAGATCCGTTTGGCTATCCTGAAGCTTATTACAACCCTCAGTTACAGGCAGTGCAACGCATTGAAGTGGTAAGAGGACAAGGTGCTTTACAATATGGTCCTCAGTTTGGAGGACTCGTAAATTATATTTTGAGAAACGGTAGTGAGATCAACAAGAAATTTGAGTTTGAATCTCAGCAAACTGTTGGAAGCAATGCGTTGTTCAACAGTTATAATGCATTCGGCGGAAAAACTGATAAGTTTCACTATTATACCTTTCTTGATCACCGCAATGGTGAGGGCTGGAGAAAAAATAGTCGTTATTTTTCTAATGCCGGCTATGGTACAGCCACTTATTATTTCAACCCCAACTTATCGCTGACAGCAGAAATAATGCATTCACATATCCGCAGCCAGCAACCCGGTGGATTAACAGATGATCAGATACAGGAAAATGCCCAACAAAGTTTTCGCAGCAGAAATTGGTTCGATATAGAATGGACTACACCAGCTTTAATTCTTAATTATAAACTAAGTGAAAAGGCAAGGTGGAATACAAAACTGTTTGCCACTATTGGCAACCGGAATAGCATTGGCTTTCTGCAAAATATTAATATTAATGACACTATTAATTCTATTACAGGCACATTCAATAACAGAACATTACAACAGGACAAATACCGTAACTATGGATTAGAAAGTAAATTTTTAGCAGACTATAGGTTGGGTAAAATGGATAATACTGTTTCCGGAGGAATACGATTATATTCAGGGACTACACATCGGATGGCAGATGGAAAAGGATCAACGGGGACTGAATATGATGCTACAGTAATAGGCGAGTTCCCGAGAGATATTAATTTCAGATCACATAATGCAGCAGTATTTATTGAAAACATATTCAGAATATCTGAAAAAATATTGATCATTCCGGGAATCCGTTATGAATGGCTGGAAGGAGAAGCTTCCGGAAGAAACGGATATTCATCAGGTGGCTCATCCATTATATTACAGAACATTAAAAGAAATAGAAATTTTATACTTGCGGGTATTGGTGCTGAATACCACATTAATAATTCGACAGAATTTTATACAAATATCTCACAGGCATACAGGCCAATTCAGTTTGCAAATTTGCAGGCCCCACCTACAACAGATGTAATTGATGATAACCTGAAAGATGCAAAAGGTTATAATTTCGATTTGGGTTATAGAGGAAAAGTAAAAGATATTCTTCAGTTTGATATCAGTGTTTTTTATTTACAATACAATAACAGAATAGGAGCTATAACAGTTGCCGGATCTCCATCATACAGACTGGTTACGAATGTAGGAAACAGTAATAGCAAAGGTTTCGAAGGATATACTGAATTCAATATTGCAAGAATGCTCTCTAAAAAGAAAAATACGGACCTAATAATTTTTGGCTCATACGGATATACAAATGCAAAATACAGTGATGATCATAAAGATGCAGGTACTAAGGGGAAAAAAGTTGAAAATGCTCCTGAACATATTTTTCGTGGTGGTATTTCGGCAGGTTATAAATCATTTTTAATAACAGGACAGCTAAATTATGTTAGTGAAACATTCAGTGATGCAAATAATACTTTAACACCAACTATAAATGGGCAAGCTGGTCTAATTCCTTCTTATACTATTGCTGACCTGACAGCCACTTATAAAATTTCAAATAGATATAATCTTAAAGTAGGGATCAATAACCTTACAAACAAAATATATTTTACACGCAGGGCAGGTGGTTATCCGGGACCCGGAGCCTTACCGGCTGATGGACGAACTTTCTTTTTAAGCGTAGGTGCAAAACTTTAAAAAAAGCCGGTTGTTAATAGCAACCGGTTTTTTTGTTTAAAGAATTTAATATTTATATGACCTACATCATAACGTTAATTGATAGTGTAACAAAACTCAGTCATTTTTTTGTCAAAGAATTTTTTACCTCTATTTCATGACAATGCTGTGATAAATAACAATAATTCCTGAAGAACCTTTGTAATGAATTATTGAATAGATGAAAAAATCAACTGCAATTTTTATTACATTTTTACTGACAAATATAGTTTTCGGACAAAGCGATACACTATTCAACAAAACGATGGATGAAATCTTTATCACTGCGACCCGCACTGAAAGAAAGATTGGAAACGTAGCTGTACCTGTCAGCATAATTAATAAAAAAACAATTCAACTTTCCGGGTCACTTAGACTTAATGATATTTTACAAGAACAAACCGGTTTCCTAATTACAGGTGGTACAGGAAGTAATGCTGTAGGTGGAGGAATATTCGGAAATGGCATACAACTGCAAGGCCTGTCACCTGATCATACGCTTATTTTATTAGATGGAGAACCATTAATAGGTCGTCAAGGTGGCGTAATGGATTTATCAAGATTTGCTGTAGGTAATATCAGAAAAATAGAAACTGTAAAAGGTCCTTCATCAAGCTTGTATGGCAGCGATGCAATGGGTGGTGTCATCAATATTATTACAGAATCTGCAATAGGAAAAAGTTTTACAGCTGGAATCAGAAGTGGCTCTTTTTTTAATTCCGATCTCTATACATCAGGTAATAGCAAAAGAGATAAACTTTCAATTTTTTATTTTATTAATAGAAACAGCAGCAATGGCTATGAACTCGATAAAACCTCTCCTGAAAAAACACAAGAATCATTTTCTAATAATACAGGACAATTAAAATTTGTTTACCAACTCGACCCAAGAACGAAAATTACAACAAACAGTCGGCTTTTCTACGGGTTACAAAAAAGTCGTTATGCTATCAATAGTAGAGAATTAAATGTAAGTGGTGATGGACGTACCTATGATTATCTGGTAAACCCTGTTATAACACACCGGTTTAACAATAGTTTTCAAACAAGCCTCCGGTTGCTCACTAGCGGTTACAGTTTTACACAGCAATTAGATAGCATCAGCAATAAAAAAGAATATTATTATGACCGGTTCAAACAGAGTTTTTATAGGGTAGAAAATCAAACAGATTTTTCATGGAATGCAAACAATACACTTACAACAGGCGGTGGATTTACGCTCCAAACTGTAAATACAACCCGATACAGTAAAAAGCAACAACAGGTAATGTGGCATGCGTTTGCACAACATGAATGGAGAGGAGTAAAGAATTTAATACTCATTTCCGGATTACGATACGATTATAATACAGCTTTCGCATCAAGACTAAGTCCTAAACTGGCCGCTAAATATTCATTGAATTCAAAAATAAAATTACTTGCTTCGTATGGCGCAGGTTTTAAAGCTCCCGATTTTCGTCAGTTATATTTAAACTTCACCAACAATGCAGCCGAAGGATACAGCATTTTTGGCAGTAATGAATTCTCACTTCCATTTTTGCAACAACAACAAAACCTGGGTTTCATTTCCACAATATTACCTGCTGCTAATCTTATAACAGAATTAAGTCCTGAAACATCACAAGGGTTTAATGTCGGTGCACAAATGATTCCTTTAAGTCCCATAAATATTGAAATCAATGTATTTAGAAATGATATAAATAATCTCATTAATTATATCCCCGTCGCCACTAATGTAAATGGTACATCCGTTTTCAGTTATATCAATGTAAACAGAGCTTTCACGCAAGGTGCTGAATTAAATATCAGTTATAAAGTAAAAGACCTGCAGATCAGCACTGGTTATCAATTCCTTCTTACAGCTGATAAAGACCTGTTAGAAAAAATAAAAAATCAGGAGGTTTATGGAAGAGACAATGTTAATGGTCCTGCCCGATTAATGAACCGATCTGATTATAGTGGACTACTTAATAGAAGTAAGCACATGGTAAACTTCAGAATATTCTGGGAAAAAAATGATAATAAATTGGATGCTTCACTTCGATTTATTTACAGGAGCCGCTTTGGAGTTACTGATAAAGATGGTAACGGATTCGCCAATATGAAGGAAGAATTTGCAAAAGGCATGTTACAGGCAAATACAACAATTGGTTATAGGATTAACAAATCGTTCCGGATTCAGGTTGGTATAAATAATTTATTAAACCAGATTGATGCCCGAAACTTACCAAACTTACCCGGTACAAATTGGTTTACAGGAATACATTATTCATTTAAAAAATAAAAACAATAAACATGAACAAGAGAAATGGAATTTTTGCTATAATGATGATATTATTTTTTACAAGCTGTAAAAAAGATAATATTGATTCAAGTCCGGTAACTGTTAATACAAAAGATTTTTTGGTAAATGGCGACCCTTCCGGAGGTAACTATAATTTTTTCAGTTTTGAAACTGCTACAGAAATTACTCCTGCTGATTCAGCTACAAATAAATGGGATTTTGCAATGCGTTTTGAAACTTTCATTGTTAACAGCAATGCAAGTGGGCCCGGTAATGCAGGTGTACAAATAGTTAACCAGGCGTTTGATGCAGTTACATCTGCACCTGCAACAGGTTACAGATATGATACCACTGTTTCACAAAAAGCAATAAAAGGTGCAGATTGGTATAATTATAATCCAACAACACGCAGCTTTTCACCAATTGCCGGAAAAACATTTATTTTCCGCACAGCGACTGGTAAATATGCAAAACTGGAAGTTTTAAGTGCAGATCCAACAGATGATGCGGGTAATCTGGTAGTACCTCCAACAAGGCCAACGAAAATTAAGTATAAAATCAGAGTAGCATTTCAGGGAAATGGCAGCGCCACTTTTTGATATTTATTCAAATTAATCTCAAGAAACCACATTCTTCTGGATGTGGTTTTTTTACAGACTTTACTTTTCTTAACTTTGCACCCATTTTGAATGGCTATGAGTGCTAAATACAGAGAATTTACTGGGCTGAATTTACCTGCTTTTGAGCAGGAAACTTTAGCTAAATGGGCTGAAAGTCAGGCTTTTGAGAAAAGTGTGTCACTTCGTGATGGGGCTACCCCTTTTGTATTTTATGAAGGCCCTCCCAGTGCAAATGGTATGCCCGGCATTCACCATGTGATCTCCAGAACTTTGAAAGATCTGGTATGCCGTTACAAAACCATGAAAGGTTTCCAGGTAAAACGCAAAGGTGGCTGGGATACACATGGCTTACCCATAGAACTTGGAGTTGAAAAAGAATTAGGAATTACCAAAGAAGATATTGGTAAAAAAATATCTGTTGAAGAATATAATCAAAAATGCCGTGAAGCGGTATTAAGGTATAAGGACAAGTGGGATGAGATCACCACCAAAATGGGGTATTGGGTTGACTTGAAAGATCCTTATATCACATTTAAGAATGAATATATAGAAACACTCTGGTGGATACTGAGTGAATTATATAAGAAAGGGTTGCTGTATGAAAGCGTAAGTATTCAACCCTATTCCCCAGCTGCCGGCACTGGTTTAAGCTCTCATGAGTTGAATCAACCAGGAACCTATAAAGATGTAAAAGATACCAGTGCGGTAGCAATGTTTAAAGCTATCAATAATGAGAAATCTAAATTCTTATTTGATGCAGCTAAAGATGAAGAAGTTTTCTTTCTTGCATGGACAACAACACCCTGGACCTTACCCAGTAACCTTGGATTAACAGTTGGAGGAAATATTGACTATGCTTTAGTAAGGACGATCAATCCTTATTTGCATAATCCAATCAATATTATTTTAGCAAAAGCACTGATCGGAAAATATTTCAAAGCCGAAAATGAAGATCAGGATTTTGCTGAGTATAAAAATGACGGTAAGAACATCCCCTATAAAATACTTGCAGAATTCAAAGGAAAAGAAATTGAAGGTTGTGAATACGAGCAATTGCTTCCTTACGAAGCCAATTCTTTAGTAGCCATCAAAGAGATCACCTCTGATGCTAAACCATTCCAGGTAATGGTAGATTCATTTGTAACAATTGAAGATGGTACCGGTATCGTTCATACTGCTCCTGCATTTGGTGCTGATGACTTTAAGGTGGGTAAAAAATATAATATCGGAATCCTTACAATGGTGGACAGGCAAGGTAAGTTTGTAGATGGCCTGGGAGAATTCAGCAACCGCTATGTCAAGAATTATAAAGATGCTCCGGATTATGAAGATGTAAATGTTGACATCGCAGTGAAATTGAAAAAAGAAAACAGGGCATTTAAGGTAGAAAAATACGAACACAATTATCCGCATTGCTGGAGAACAGATAAACCAATACTTTATTACCCTTTAGATGCATGGTTCATTAAAACCACTGCAGTTAAAGAAAGAATGGTGGAATTGAATAAGACCATTAACTGGAAGCCAAAATCAACCGGTGAAGGAAGATTTGGTAACTGGCTGGAAAATATGGTGGACTGGAACCTCAGCCGTTCAAGATTTTGGGGTACTCCATTACCGATCTGGAAAACTGAAGAGGGTGACGAAGAGATTTGCATTGGATCTATTGCAGAATTAAATACAGCTATCCGTAAAGCAAATGAAGTGTTGGGTGGCGATGTCAATAAAAATTACCTGCATGAAGGTATTCTTGATCTGCATAAACCTTATGTAGATGACATTATACTAGTCAGCAAATCAGGTAAACCAATGAAAAGGGTTCCTGATCTGATTGATGTATGGTTTGACAGTGGTGCCATGCCTTATGCTCAATGGCATTTCCCGTTTGAGAATAAAGAAACATTTGAAAAAAGTTTTCCTGCAGATTATATCGCAGAAGGTGTGGATCAAACAAGAGGTTGGTTCTATACTTTGCATGCTATTGCTGTAATGTTGTTCGATAGTGTAGCTTACAAGACATGTGTTTCAAATGGCTTAGTGCTGGATAAGAACGGCAATAAAATGAGTAAGCGTTTAGGCAATGTGGTAGATCCGTTCGATACAATTCAAACCTTTGGAGCTGATGCAACAAGATGGTACCTGGTTACTAATGCATCGCCCTGGGATAATATGAAATTTGACCTGGACGGAATCAAAGAAGTACAACGAAAATTCTTTGGTACACTTTATAATACCTATCAATTCTTTGCACTGTATTCCAATGTGGATGGATTTGCTTTCAAAGAAAAATATATTCCTTTAGCGGAACGTCCTGAAATAGACCGCTGGATCCTTTCTTCATTAAATACAGTAATAAAGAAAGCCAATGTGTATATGGATGATTTTGAACCTACACAAGCCGGCCGTGTAATTGAAGATTTTGTTGATGAACATCTCAGCAACTGGTATGTACGACTATGCCGTCGCCGGTTCTGGAAGGGAGAATATGAGCAGGATAAAATCTGTGCTTATCAGACTTTATATGAAAGTCTGGAAACAATAACCAGATTAATTGCACCTATATCACCCTTCTTTAGCGATACTGTATTCCAGAATCTGAATGCTGTTACGAATCGTTTCAAGGCAACTTCTGTACACCATGTAGATTACCCGGTTGCAGATGAGTCTGTAATAGATGTATTGCTGGAAGAAAGAATGCAATTAGCACAAGACGCTTCTTCATTAATATTATCTCTTCGTAAAAAAGTAAATATCAAGGTTCGTCAACCTTTACAGAAGGTGCTTATACCGGTTATGAGTACTTCAATGAAAGCCCAGTTACAAAAAGTAGAAGACCTTATAAAAGCGGAAGTGAATGTGAAAGAAATTGAGTACCTGAACCCGGACAATACTTTTATCAGTAAAAAAATTAAACCCAACTTCGTTGCATTGGGTAAAAAACTGGGGCCAAAGATGAAGCTGGTTACAGCAGCTTTAACAAAATTCGCACAAGAAGATATTGCTCAATTTGAAAAGGATGGTGAATTTAATTTGTCAATTGATGGCGAACCAGTAATATTACAACTTTCAGAAGTTGATATTAGCAGTGAAGATATTCCCGGGTGGACGGTAGCTAATAAAGGCAATTTAACGGTTGCTTTAGATATTACGATCACTCCGGAACTGGAAGCTGAAGGTAATGCCAGAGAATTTGTTAACAGAATACAAAAAATCAGAAAAGACAGTGGTTTTGAGTTAACAGACAGGGTAAAAGTAGAGCTATCTGAAGCTGATGGATTAAAAGAATCATTGACAAAGTATAAAGACTATATTTGCGCCGAAATTCTGGCTGATGAGCTGGAATTTTCCAACTCATTAAACCAAGGAATTAGTATCGATATTAACGAAGTTTCTCTAAATGTGATTGTTTCAAAAAAAGGGTAATTTATGGCTACAAAAAATAAAAAGGCAGCGAAAAAAGCCGCCAAAACTAGTCCTAAAGCTGCTGCAAAAAAACCGGCAGCAAAGAAAACTGTGAAAAAATCTGCACCCAAAAAAGCGGCAAAACCAGCTCCTAAAAAAGCGGCAAAACCCGTAGCAAAAAAACCGGCTCCTAAAAAAGCCGCTAAGCCAGTAGCAAAAGCTAAGGTTAAGCCTGTTGCAAAAAAAGCAGCCAAACCTGTAGCCAAACCAGCAGCAAAACCTGTGGTAAAAACAGAAGCTCCGGCACCAAAAACTGCATCAAAGAAATCCGGAAAGGTTGATCCTAAATCATTAGTATCAATAAAACAAAAAGTAAAACCTGTGATAAAGAAAGAACCGCCTAAAGCAACAAAAGTAGTAATCCCAAAAACGACCACTAAGAGTTCAGTAAAATATGAGCCTGATTTTACAAAATCAGTATTAGACCAGAAAATTCCACTGTATACCGGACCTTCTATGCGTTATTCAGATAATGACCTTGTCGAATTCAGAGAGATCATTACCAGGAAGCTGGATGCAGCTAAAAAAGAACTTACTTATCTGCAAGGATTAATTACCCGCAAAGATGAGGGTGGCGATATGGATGAGGCTCGTTATATGACGATGGAAGATGGCAGTGTAAGTATGGAAAGAGAGCAATTGAGCCAAATGGCAAGCCGTCAGATCACTTTTATTGATCATCTTGAAAAAGCGATGATGCGTATTGAAAACAAAACATATGGCATTTGTCGTGTTACTGGTCAGTTGATCGATAAAGCAAGATTAAGAGCAGTACCTCATGCTACACTTAGCATCGAAGCAAAGCAAACAATGAATAAATAGAAAAATTCATTATATCAAAAACCCCGTTTAACTTATTAGTAAACGGGGTTTTTACTTTTTAAAATGATTTATATTCTAACGTTGACTTGCAATCAATAAATTCAGATCTGTATATTTCAGATCGAACCGCTGGCTGAGATAAAAATTTGTAAGAGATCCTTTAAAAAGGTAGATGCCATTTCTTAAATGGATCTGATGCCATAACAAATTCTCAAATCCTCCCTCTTCACCTGCTTCCAGCAATAATGGCATTAATACATTACTAATGGCTTGAGACGCCGTACGGGAAAATCCAGAAGGAATATTAGGAACACAATAATGAATCACACCATACTTCATAAAGATCGGATGCTCATGAGAAGTGATCTCTGACGTTTCAAAACATCCGCCTCTGTCTATACTTACATCTATCACAACAGAACCAGGCCGCATATTGCTGACCATTTCCTCAGTCACTACCATTGGGGTTCTTCCTGTTTGTGAACTCAATGCACCTACCGCCACTTCACATGTTTTTAATTGTTTTGAAAGCATCCGTGGTTCGATAACAGATGTCCATAAACGTTGTCCAATATTATTCTGTAATCGCTTTAATCGATAAACACTATTGTCAAATACTTTTACTGAAGCCCCTAGTGCTAGTGCTGCCCTTGCGGCATACTCTCCCACTATCCCTGCTCCGATTATTATCACTTTTGTAGGTGCTATACCCGAAATACCACCCAATAAAACCCCCTTTCCATGATTGGCAGATCCAAGATATTGAGCTGCAATCAACATAACTGCACTTCCAGCAATTTCACTCATGCTACGAACAATCGGATAAGAATCACTATCATCCTTCAGGTTTTCAAAGGAAATCGCAGTAACCCGTTTCTGCATCATCGTTGAAAGAATTTCAGCTTTCATTACAGAAAGATGAATGGGAGAAATTACGATCTGGTTTAATTGTAACAGTGGCAGATCTTCATCTATTATAGGAGCACTTTTAACCAGAATCGGAGCTTTAAAAACTGTTTCCCGATCATAAACGATCTTGGCACCTGCCTCACTATAATCTTTATCTCTGAAATGGGAAGCCTCACCTGCATTATGTTCAATTACTACCTGGTGTCCGTTGCTGATTAAGACACTGACAGCATCCGGCGTTAAGGCAATTCTATTTTCCTGGAAAGCAATTTCTTTGGGTATGCCAATCATCATTCCTTGTACTTTTGGCTTTATATCCAGTGTTTCTTCCAGTGTTTCGTAACTAAATGAAGTACTTATTTTAGGCTTTTGTTGGCTCATTTTTCTTGATGATGGTTTCTGAAAGCAATTTATATACTCTCAATTATAATCGCTATTCAAATGTACTCAAATAATGGCGACTTTTAATCGCCTTGTCGTATCATTTACCAGCTCCAGATAAGCATGAATTGTATCATCAGGAAACAAGCCGGGAGCCTTTTCAGGCCACTCTACCAAACAAATAAAACCACTATGGAGACAATCTTCCACACCAGCCTTGAGTGCTTCCTCTTCATCTTTAAGTCTATAAAGATCAATGTGAAATAATATTCGCATTGTTCCATCACAATCATATTGATATTCATTAATAATCGGGAAAGTCGGACTACCTACTACATCAATTACTCCCTTTACTTCACATAATGCCTGTATAAATGTGGTTTTGCCGGCACCCATAGCCCCATGAAAAGCAAATACTTTTTTATTACCGGCATTTTTCCAAAATTCAGCCGCTATTGCTTTTATCTCATTTAATGTAAATATCCATTCCATCATTCAAAATTACATTGTTATAGCAACCATGTTGTAAACATTTTCCGTTTGTTAAAAACAGTACTCGTTTTCTTGAGATAAATTTGTAGTATGGAAAAAGTTCAATGGAAAGTTGAAGGGATGGATTGTACAACCTGTGCATTAAATATTCATAAATACCTTGAAAAAAAAGGGATGAAGAATGTGAAGGTGAACTTTGCAACGGGTGATGTTATTTTCGATGCTTCAGAAGGATTTGAAAAAGAAAAAATAAGCTCTGGAATAAATGGCCTTGGATATGTTGTTTTAAATGATGAATTAACAGATACCAACAATACTAAATCATCAATTTTTAAAAATTTCCTTTCAACTCATTTACGGCGTTTCTGGTTTTGTTTACCATTTACTTTTTTATTGATACTTCCTATGATACCGGGAGTTCATTTACATTGGTTAATGAATCATTGGGTTCAATTAGGTCTAACCATTCCCGTTTATATAGTTGGAATGAATTTCTATGGAAGAAGTGCCTGGAAAAGTATTCGAAATGGCATGCCCAATATGAATGTGTTGATTGCCATTGGCTCAACTGCTGCATTTATATATAGCTTATACGGCTCCCTAACCGGGCAAGCTGAGCAGTATATGTTTTATGAAACAGCGGCAGCTATCATTACCTTGGTCTTTCTGGGTAATTACCTGGAGGATGCTTCTGTTGCATCTACCCAAAGAGAATTGAATAAAATGGCAAAATCACAAAAAGTGATGGCCAATATGATCGCATTTGATGACGAACATAAAGAACAGATATTCCCGATTGAAAATTCTCAATTAAGAGTAGGTGACCTGATACTTATAAAAAGTGGCGAACAGGTTCCTATAGATTGTAAGATACTGTGGGGTGATGTACATGTAAATGAAGCAATAATAACCGGAGAAAGTGCCCCTGTTCATAAATCAAAAAAAGACAAATTAATAGGTGGCAGTGTCATAAGTGATGGATCTGTAAAAGCCCAGGTTACGGCTGTTGGAAATGATACAGTACTATCCGGAATAATCAATATGGTGAAACAGGCACAGGGTGAAAAGCCACCGATTCAACATCTTGCAGATAAAATTAGTGCTGTATTCATACCGGTTGTTTTGGTAATTGCCGCTTTAACATTAACTATCAGTTGGTTGGTATTGAAAGATTTTACTCCGGCATTAATGCGAAGCATCGCAGTACTGGTGATTGCCTGCCCTTGTGCAATGGGTTTAGCAACTCCTGCAGCTATAGCAGTAGGATTAGGTCGTGCAGCAAAGAATGGTATTCTGTTCAGAAATGCAACCAGTCTTGAAACTTTTAAAGATATCAGACAAGTTGTTTTTGATAAAACCGGCACATTGACAACCGGTAATTTTATTATTTCAGATTTCGGCTTTTCAGCAGGGGATGAAGTTGAGTTTAAAAAAATCGTTTATAGTCTTGAAAAATATTCCAATCACCCGATAGCAAAATCCATTACGGAAAAATGGAAGTCAAAAGATGAAATTCGCTGGGATAAAATAGAAGAAGTAAAAGGTTTAGGGATGAAGGCAATAGATAAGGAAAACAATACCTGGTGGGCCGGATCTATGAAAACTATAAATAAACAAACTGTGGTTGATGAGCATAATATATACATTACAAAAAATGATGAGTTGATCGGCTGGATCGATCTGCATGATGAAATTAGACCAGAAGCAAAAGCAGTGATCAATTATTTACACAGTAAAAACATAATTACAATATTATTAAGCGGTGATCGAATTGATAAATGCAATCAGATAGCAGCTGAGCTAGGAATTGATACTGTAATTGCAGAACAAACCCCTGAAGAAAAACTTGCAAAAGTTGCAGCATTAAATAAAATGATGCCAACAGCAATGGTTGGAGACGGGATCAATGATGCCCCTGCCCTTGCAAAAGCCACTGTAGGAGTATCTATGAATGATGCTTCTCAAATTGCTTTAGAATCGGCCCAGGTGGTATTAATGAACCATGGATTAAAAAACTTACCAACTGCATTGGGGTTGGGTAAACATACATATATCACCATAAAGCAAAATCTTTTCTGGGCTTTTGCATATAATATTGTTGCAATTCCTGTGGCTGCATTTGGTTTTCTTACTCCGGCTTTCGGTGCCCTGGTAATGGCATTTAGCGATGTTGTACTGGCAATCAATTCGGTAAGATTATTTATAAAAAAAGTAGTCTAACCAGTCACTACTTAGCAGGATATTTAACTCCTGAGTTTTAAAAGCATCTAATCTTTACTAACTTCAATTGAAAATGTTTTGCTTCATTGAATGACATCCATCAAATATTAAAACAATACTGGGGATATGATGCTTTTCGGCCATTACAGGAAGAGATCATCAATTCCATATTGAAGGGAAAAGATACTTTAGCACTTATGCCTACAGGTGGTGGTAAATCATTGTGCTACCAGGTACCGGCAATGTCAACAGATGGGCTCTGCCTGGTAATATCTCCATTGATAGCATTAATGAAAGACCAGGTAGAAAACCTAAGAAGAAAAAGTATAACTGCCTTTGCAATTTATTCAGGAATGAGCCGCAAAGAAGTTATCAATACTTTTAAAGTGGCAAGTGAAAGCAACTGTAAATTTCTATATGTTTCCCCAGAACGATTGGAATCAAAATTATTTAAAGAATTTCTTCCGGGCCTTGGTATTAGTTTAATTGCTGTAGATGAAGCACATTGCATCTCTCAATGGGGATATGACTTTCGTCCTTCTTATTTACGTATTACAGCGATCAGGGATGAGCTGCCAGATATCCCCATACTTGCATTAACAGCATCTGCAACACCTGAAGTACAAAAAGATATTTGCGAAAAACTTGATTTTACACATGAACATATTTTTCGCCAATCATTTGAAAGAGCAAATCTTTCTTACAGTATTTTCAAAGTAGATTCCAAGATCAATAAGATTATTGAAGTTTTACAAAAAGTAAATGGATCTTCAATAGTCTATTGCAAAAGCAGAAAAAGAACCAGAGAACTAAGCGAATTATTGAAATTGCAAAAAATTTCTGCAGATTACTATCATGCCGGGCTTCCGCAAGAAGATCGAAATAAAAAACAGGAAGCCTGGATAAGGAATCAAACAAGAGTAATTGTGTGTACCAATGCTTTTGGAATGGGTATCGACAAACCGGATGTTAGGTCTGTTATTCATGCAGATGTTCCTGATTGTCTAGAAAATTATTACCAGGAAGCTGGCCGGGCTGGCAGAGATGGAAAAACTGCATATGCTGTTCTTTTATACGATGACAGGGATTTACTTGAACTGGAAAAACTATCAACGCTAAGATTCCCAACGCTGGAAGAGATTCGAAATATTTATCAATGCGTTGCGAATTATTTACAAATCCCAACCGGAACAGGAGAAGGACAATATTTTGATTTTGATCTGGCCGATTTTCTGAAAAAATTTAAACTTACGAGTCATACAGCCTTGTATTCATTAAAAGCATTAGAGCAGGAAAGCTGGCTGGCTTTTAATCAGCAGGTTTTTCTTTCATCTACTATCGTATTTACTACTGATAAAAATATTCTTAACTCATTTGAAAAGGGTGAACCTGGATTTGATGAACTTATCAAAACTTTATTAAGAGCATATGAAGGTATTTTTGACCAGCCTGTTTCCATCTCAGAAAAAATGATTGCCTATTTAATGAAAAAAGAATCAGAAGAAATTAAAAAACAATTAATTCAGTTACACCATTTAGGAATAATAGAATATCAACCTCAAAAAGACACACCACTTCTTTTCCTGCTTCACAACAGAATAAAAGCTGAAGATCTTACTATCGATATGGCAGCCTATAAGCACAGAAAAGAACAGTTTTTACGAAGGATGAAACAAATGATAAGTTTTATCAATGAAAAAAGGGAATGCCGGAGTCGTATTATAGGCACTTATTTCGGAGATAATAAAATAAAAGCATGTGGCATTTGCGATAACTGTTTGAGAGAAAAAGCATCAATGATGAGTAAGGAAGAATTTGAATCATTACATCATCGTATCATAAATATTGTAAAATACGAACCATTACATACCAAAGACCTGTTATTAAAACTAAATAGTATAAAAAAAGAAAAAGCCTGGAAAGTAATAGAATTCCTTCAGGCTGAAAATAAAATAAGTGTAAATAAATCAGGAGTTGTTACACTAAACTAAAAAGAATTAAAATGTTTTAATGATAATAATGACAAGAAAAACTATACTTAGCAGTGTCCAGAATACAAACTTTTTCATCCTTTAAGGTTTTAAAAAAAATAAAAACATTTAACGACTGTCATTAAATTGTTGCTACGATATTAACTGATAACCTATCAGATAATAATCATTTTCTTAACCTTTGCCTTTATAGTTATAGGATTTTTTAAAAGTCGGAGTGGTGACTTTAGTACACAAAATAAAAAAAAATATTGACTTTTAAAAATCAGAACAACTTTTTTCTACTTCTACCCCCCAAACCCAACACCCCAAGTAATGAACGAACAATTTGATTTCCAGCTGTCCTGGTCATACTTCTGACAGTAGGGTCATCAAAAAATCCTTTTTCTTTTTTTGCCGGAGACTTTTTTTCCTCTTTTGATCTCTCTTCCTCTTGCTTTTCTTTTTCATCCCTTTTAGCCGCCTCTTCTAGCTTTTCTGTTAAAATCTCATAAGCACTTTTATTATCAACAACCTCATTGTACTTATTTGCAATTTTAGACTTACTTACCAATACATCTATTTCTGACTCTGTCAATATATCCATCCTGCTTTGTGGTGCCCTTAACATACAATGAACTAAAGGTGTTGGAATTCCTTTTTCATTAAGAATTGTTACCAATGCTTCACCTGTACCTAATTGAGTTATCAGATCTTCTGTTTTATAAAATTCTGTTTCCGGATAATTTTCTGCAGTTTGCTTTATCACTTTTCTGTCTGCAGCAGTAAATGCTCGCAATGCATGTTGTACTTTCAATCCCAATTGCGCCAAAACTGAAGCTGGCACATCCATTGGATTTTGCGTACAAAAGAAAATACCAATTCCTTTAGAACGAATCAGTTTAATGATCGTTTCAATTTGTTGTAATAAAGCTGTGTTTGCTTCCTGAAAAATAAGATGAGCTTCATCTATAATCATTACCAGTTTAGGCTTATCCAAATCACCTTCTTCCGGACAAGTAGCATATAATTCGGCCAGTAACTGCAACATAAAAGTGGAGAATAATTTTGGCCTGTCTTGCAGATCAGTAACCCGAACAATTGAGATCATTCCTTTTCCATCATTATTGATTCGCATAAGGTCATCTACATCAAAACTTCTTTCACCAAAAAACTGATCGGCACCCTGCTGTTGTAATTCGATCACTTTTCTTAAAATAGTTCCAGTTGATGTAGTTGATATCTTTCCATAATCTTTCTCCATATCAGCTTTTCCTTCGTCGCTGACAAATTGCAAAACTTTAATAAAATCTTTCAGATCTAATAATGGCAATTTGTTATCATCACAATATTTAAATATCATAGCTACAAACCCACCTTGCGTATCATTCAATCCCAGGATCTTTGATAATAATACCGGGCCAAATTCACTAACGGTTGCCCTTAATCTTGCCCCTTTCTGGTTACTCAGTGTGAGCAGATCAACCGGATAAGCCTCCGGCTTGAATTCAATATTTAGTTTCTGACAACGATCTGCTATCTTATCATTAATAGTTCCGGCTGCTGCAATTCCACTCAGATCACCTTTAATATCCATAAGCAATACGGGAATACTTGCTTCACTAAATCCCTCTGCCAATACTTGCAATGTTTTTGTTTTACCTGTTCCTGTTGCACCCGCTATCAAACCATGTCGACTCAATGTTTTGAACGGAATAAATACATCAGCACCACTTACAACTTCACCATCAAGCATTGCACAACCAATTTTATAAGATTCTCCTTTAAATGTGTATCCACTATTTACTTTTTCAAGAAATACTTTTTTATCTGCCATTTTTTTTATTTTATTCTATTTTAAACTTATTAAATTTTTGTTATAAATCTTCTTCCCTTTCCAACATCAATACTGCACTTTGTGGTACGATGTAATATTTTTCTTCTTCATAAATCACTTCAGTGGCACCACTCATAATAAAGATAGCTAAATCGCCTTCTTTAGCCTGTAATGGCACATATTTAACTTGCTCCTCTTCACTTTTCCAGCTTTCCTCTTCTACAGGCAAAGGAATTACATAACCTGGGCCTGTTTTAATTACATACCCTTGTTGCACTTTTTCCTTTTCCTGCACACCCGGTGGCAGGTATAATCCACTGGCAGTTCGTTCATCCGGCCGGGTGGGTTTTATTAATAATCGGTCACCAATTACAATTAATTTCTTTAGCCTGTTGTCATTCGTTATATGCATGGCACAGTTTTTACTATATTAGATTGCTAAAGCTACGTAGTAAGTAGAATTAAGCAAAAGTTGAGAGCAAAAGGTTTGAAAATGAGGTGTTTTAACAAAATATTCATGTCATATACTTGAACCCCTGAAATGCTTTAACTTTATTTGTCACCAATATAAAACCACCAGAAAATGGAAGCAAAGAAATCTAAATTATTATTGTGCGAAGATGACCCTAATCTCGGAAGTGTTCTTAAGAACTATCTAGAATTAAATGATTATGATGTAACCCTTGAAAGAGATGGTCGCCTTGGCCTTGCTGCTTTTCAACGGGAAAAATTTGATCTATGCCTCTTAGATGTAATGATGCCGAATATGGACGGATTTACACTCGCTGAAGAAATAAGAGATGTAGATCCTGATATCCCTTTATTCTTTCTGAGTGCAAAAACAATGAAAGAAGATGTAATACAAGGTTACAAACTGGGTGCTGATGATTACATTACCAAACCTTTTGATAGTGAAGTTTTGCTATTGAAAATAAAAGCAATTTTAAAAAGAAATGAAGAACAGAATAAAGAAAGTGAGAACAAAGAGTATGACCTTTCCACTTATCATTTCAATCCAAAATTGCGTCAGTTAATTCATAAAGACATCACTCAAACATTGTCTCCCAAAGAAAATGAGTTACTTAAAATGCTTGCCGAACATTTAAATGACCTGTTACCAAGAGATCAGGCTTTGAAAAAAATATGGGGCAGTGATACTTATTTTAATGGAAGAAGCATGGATGTATATATCGCTAAACTCAGAAAGTATTTAAAAGACGATGAAAAGATTGAGATTGTGAATATCCATGGTAATGGATTCAGGTTGGTAGTTCAGGAATAAACCCCTGGCCCCTAATCGGGAGAAAAATACTTTTATAACTTCTAAATGGTGTTCATAGTCTGAATACCATTTTTTTTATGAGAATAAATTTCCGGTTGATGATGGTCTTGTCTTTCCTAAGTGCTCATATGCTTTTGCAGTAACTTCTCTTCCTCTTGGAGTACGTTGCATAAATCCTTCCTGTATCAAAAAAGGCTCATACACTTCTTCCAGTGTGCCGGCCTCTTCACCTACTGCTGTTGCAATAGTTGTGATACCAACCGGGCCTCCTTTGAATTTTTCAATGATCGTTGATAGAATTCTATTGTCCATATCATCAAGGCCATGCTCATCTACATTTAATGCTTTTAAAGCATGTTGTGTAATACCAAAATCTATTTGACCATCATTCAATACCTGTGCAAAATCTCTCACCCTTCTTAATAAGCCATTGGCGATTCTCGGAGTGCCCCGGCTTCTTCTGCCGATCTCACCAACAGCATCGGTAGAAATATTGGTACCCAGAATATTTGCAGAACGTAGAATGATTTTATTCAATATTGATGAAGTGTAATACTCAAGCCTTGATTTTATGGCAAATCTTGATAATAATGGTGCTGAAAGTAAACCACTTCTGGTTGTTGCACCGATCAATGTAAAGGGATTAAGATTGATCTGAATACTTCTTGCATTGGGACCACTATCAATCATTATGTCAATCCGGTAATCTTCCATTGCAGCATATAGATACTCTTCTACTACAGTACTTAAACGATGTATTTCGTCAATAAATAAAACATCATTTGCTTCAAGGCTGGTCAGTAACCCTGCCAGATCTCCCGGCTTTTCTATAACCGGACCTGATGTTTCTTTAATATTTACTCCTAATTCGTTTGAAACAATTCTTGATAAAGTTGTTTTGCCTAATCCCGGAGGACCATGAAATAAAACATGATCGAGAGCTTCACCACGGATCTTTGCCGCTTTTATAAAAATGCGAAGGTTTTCTATTATCTGATCCTGCCCAGCAAAATCATCAATTTGCCCGGGACGAATCGTATTTTCGAAAGCTGCATCAGCTGCTGTCAAATTCTCTTTATCACTACTTAGATTAGGATTGGACATGAATTTGTAAAAATTGAATAATTGTAAAGCTAATTATTAATCAAGAGAAGTTAATTGTAACTTAATATTTACTTATGAAATAAACTTATTCATTTGCAAAATAATATCAGGATCCGGGCTGTTGTCAAGCCATTTATCTTTTTCTGAAAATTTACAAACACCTGGGTAATCTCCTTTAAGATCGCCAATATCAAGTATTATTTGAAAATGTAAATGTGGGGGCCAATGTCCATTTTCGATCGGAATACCAAAATCGGTAAATACTTCCCCTTTTTCGACATACTGACCTTCATGTAAATTTTTAATCGAGGCTAAACTTAAATGACCATATAAAGTATAGAAGTGTATTTCTTCTAAAGGATGTACAAGAATTATTGTAGCCCCATAATCACCAAAATCATTATTAAAAGCAAAACTGTGTATACGACCTTCCAAAGGTGCCATTACAGCTGTATTCGGCTTACCCCAAATATCTATTCCCAAATGAAGCCTTCTCGGTTCATCATCCACATCCCTGCCATCAAACACTTTACTTACTTTATAAATATTACGATGTTCGCCATAACCTCCGATTCCATATCGGGCATTATTTGCATGAAGCAGATCGTCTAAGTAGTTATTGAAAAGAGTGGTATCATTTAATATTTCCGGACTTATTGCTTTATTATTATCAGTAAAATCCAGCGGTAATAGCTTTTCAGTAGTTGGGTCAAAGGGTACTACCTGGTGAAATTCTTTTTGATATTTTTTAATGACTTCTACTATTGATTTCTGAATATCCATACTTCTTAAAGTTAAGTAGGAAAAATAAAAAAGCATCCCATCTCACTTTAAACGAGATGGGATGCTTTGCAATTAATAATTATAAATCTAATTTCTTCCTATCACAACAGGGAAGGTCTTCTCAGAAGTCCTTATACCATCGTCATAGAAGAATTTAACCATATAAGTGCCAGAAGGCAGGAATGTCAAATCAATTGGTAAAACGGTGCCATAAGTCAGGCCTTTAAAGATCTGAGATTTAACTAATTGACCCGATGTTGAATAAACATACATACCCATATAATTATACAAGACACTGTTGATGCGTATATTGAAATTACCATTATTTGGATTCGGATATAGGATTATCGCATTATCTCTCAATAACCTAACCCTTTCCTGGCATTCTTCCACTTTAGCATTAAGTGTTGCTGTGGCAGTACATCCAAATGTATTTGTATATGTATAGGTCAATGCGTAAGTACCCACAGCTGTTGAAGCAGGAACGAAATTAAATCCCGATACTCCAATGCCACTCCATGAACCACCAACAGGCGAACCACTTAAAGCAATCGGACCATCACTCAGGCAGATCTTACCTGCAAAAGGAGTAGTTGTTACAACTGGTGTCGGATTTACTGTTAATATGGCATTAGCAGAGTTTACTGTCTGACCACAAATGTTGGTAACAACACAACGATACCAGTTTCCACTTTGAGTAGTAGTAGTTCCTGTAATTGTAAATGTTGTTGTATAAGAACCACCGGTTGTAAGGTTTGTCCATGTACTTCCTGCATTTGTACTTACCTGCCATTGATAAATAGTAGGCGATGGCACTCCGCTGGCAACTACTGTGAAACTTGTATTTGTACCAGAACAAACTGTACGGCTTGTAGGCTGTGTTGTTATAGTTGGCGCTGTAGCAACAACTAAAGTAACAGCATTTGAAGTTGCAGATGGAGTACAAGTACCTGTAACCACACAACGGAATAAATTTCCATTTTGTGCAGCTGTTACACTTAATACAGTTAAAGCATTTGTTGTAACACCGCTATACTGCGGACCATTTGCAATATTATTCCAAGGTCCACCGGTACCTGCAGTACTTAATTGCCATTGATAGGTAATGCCAGTTCCCCCTGCTGTAACCGAATAATTTGCATTAAAACCAGGGCATATTGGTGATGCAGCAGCTACAGGTTGTACTAATATAGATGGAAGAGCATTGACTGTTACATCAACTGTGAAAGTATTTGTACAGCCAGAAGCTGTTGTATTTGTAACAGTATATCTTACAACTCCTGTATTGGTACCTGTATTGGTTAAAGTATGAGCAATTGAACTTCCACATCCTGTTGAACAATTACTGAAACCTGTGATTGTACCCCCTGAAGGTGCTGTTTGTATAGCTGCAGTCCAACTAAAAGTAGAACCAGCTACAGTAGAACTCAAAGGAATATTTGTTGTTTGACCACTACAAATTGTTTGAGGCGATGCTGAACCAACAGGTGTTTGGTTTACAGTAACACTGATCGGACTTGTTACAGAACAACCCATTACATCTGTAGAAGTAAACGAGAAAGTATGTGTACCAGCTGGCAAGTTAGTTACGCTAAAATTACCGGTGCTATTATTTGTACCGGTGGAAGCATTTTGAGTAATTGTTCCTGGCCCTGTCAAAGTATGTGTATAGTTACCTGAAACTGGTCCAAGAATCTGCCAATCTACAAGGGTTCCAAGATCTCCACCACCATTATCAGAAACATTAAGAGTCCAGGTTCCTGCGGCTGCACAAGGGAATGTAATGCCTGCCCAATTATGCGCATTTCCAGCCGCATCAGAAGGTTTATAAACCCCTGATGCAATAAATCCACTACCTCCTGTTGTTTCCGGAAGAACAGTTGCACCTCCTACATCAAAAGTATAAACTGCGGGAGGAGGTGTAGATGCACTACTTGTACCGAGATTATCGCTATTACCAAATGTACTTGCAGGTACTCCTGGTCTGTCAAATAAATAAGTTACACCACATGGGCTTGTTAGTTTAAAGACTAAGTCACCAACCCAGCTATGATTAGCATTGATTCTTACTTTCAGACTTGCAGCATTCGGAATATTAACTGCAGATAATGTAATAGCACTATTCACTCCTGCCGGATTATTATCGGGAATAGCTACTGAAGTTGTGTTTGTACCTATTACACCAATACCACCTACTGTAATACCATTCGCAACAGTTGCACTGATAGCTGTGGGTCCAGGTGTACAGAATGTTGAAGGTATTGCAGTAATAGATGTATGTATAGGCTTATCTACATTAACTACAAATTCGCTGGTTGTTGACGACATACTACTATACTGACAGGTAACTGTACAAACGAAATAGGCTGTTGCATTGGTAGTAAAAGTGTAAGTATTATTGGTTGCCCCAGAAATAGAAGTATAAGGCCCACCAGATGTTGCCGATTGTTTCCATTGGAAAGTAACCCCTGATACACCAGTTGTGTAACCACTTAATGTTAGCATTTGCGATGTATTTGTACACACAATTGCAGTTGGGCCCGTAATAAATCCAGGTGAAGGAACACCTGTACATTGTGGCAAACAAGTTCTTGTCAAAGTATAGTTTCCGGAAGCAGTTCCAAAACCAGTAACCAAAACATAATAGGTAGTGCCAAATGATGTTGGAACAGTTATCTGTGATTGTAATCCGCAACCAGCAAAGTCATCATTACCTCCAACACAAACTAATGCACCACAAGTTCCACTGAAAATTCCAATCTTAGTATCAAATCCAGAACCACAAAGACTTAATGTATTTGCCGCACCATCACCTGTAAACTTATACCATACTCCTGGTGCAGTACCCAAAGAAGTAGAACAAGTTCCTACTGCATCCGCGGTAGCCCCAGCTGTTGTACCATTAATTGTTTGGCCACAGTTAATATTAATTGCTCCGGAACAATCTTCATTAGGATAGACACATGTCATTGCTAAGTTAAAACTACCTGAAGCTGTACCGAAACCCGTAACCAAAACATAATAGGTAGTTCCGAAAGTAGTTGGTACTGTAACTGAAGATTGCAAACCACAAGCATCGTCATTACCAGCTACACATGTTAATGCTGCACATGTTCCACTGAAAACACCAATCTTAGTATCATAACCAGAACCGCAAAGGCTTAAAGTTGTTGTAGCACCTGTACCTGTAAATTTATACCAAACACCCGGTGCTGTTGTTAAATTTGTTGTACAAGTTCCTGCAACAGGATCTGATGTTGCTCCTGCTGTAGTTCCAGCAATTGTTTGGCCACAGTTTATATTGATAGCTCCAGAACAATCATCATTAGGAACAGGAGGTAAACATGTTCTGGTAAGTGTAAAGGCACCCGAGTTAGTTCCAAAACCTGTTACAATAACATAATATGTAACACCAAGGGTTGTGGGCACCGTAACTGATGATTGTAAGCCACAGGCATCATCATTACCACCTACACAAACCAACGCTGCACATGTTCCTGAGAATACTCCAATTTTAGTATCATAGGAAGAACCACAAAGGCTTAATGTATTTGAATTACCATCTCCAACAAAAGTGTACCAGACACTTGGTGCTGTACCCAAAGAAGTACCACAAGTTCCTACAGCATCAAGGGTAGCACC
>JAHEMN010000004.1:56209-60567 GCA_024643645.1 Chitinophagaceae bacterium
TATTACTCTTTTAAGAGAATTAATAAATGAAAGTTAGGATTTTTTTGAAGTTTTAACACATTTTAAAAGAAAATATTATTCCAACCCGTTCGTTTATAGTCAAATAACCTTCATGTCGGATTTTTTTTCATTGCGTTTTGTATTTTTTTTAATAATAATCGGATATTCTTCCATGGGAGAGGCAAAAGCCCAGATGATAACCGGTACATGGAAAGGAAAGATCAACCGGCAAAAAGTGGAAGTGAAGCTCATTCAAAAGGGGGATAGCCTTACCGGCACCTCTTATTATTACGAATCTGCCAATAACTTTCGCCGTTATAGCATTGCAGGCTATTTTGATGCTACCACTAATGAAGCTGTTTGGTGGGATGATCAACTACTTGAAGAAAGATCTACCCGTTTCAATATTTCAACCCCTGGTAAGATACCAATGCTTTCAAGAGCAGATTTTAATTGCCCGGGCGGCAGCCGTATGATGCTGGATGGTAAGGTGGCAACCAAAGAAAACGAAAAGGACATCAAAGGCGAAGTGCATATGGATAAAACATATAAAACAACCTTTGAAGATGAATGGGATTTTGTAATTGATAATTTTACAACTGGCACAAATGATCCGGATATCATTGACAGTGTAAGAAGTATTGCATTCCAACCAAAACCAGTAGTTGAAAAACCAATCAACACTATCCCTGTTGAGAAACCTATTGCCAATAAACCGTCACCACCGATTGTAAAAACAACAAAGCCTGAAACAAAAACTGTAATAAAAAAAGAAAATAAACCAGTTGTCAAGAAAGAAGAAGCTAAACCTGTTGCAAAAACAATCCCTGTAATTAAAACTCCTACTATCGAAGAAAAGTTCGTTACCCGTACTAAAACTTTCATTAAAGAAATTCCGATCAGCGGAGACTCAGTCGAACTTCGGTTTTATGATAATGCTGAAATAGACGGTGATTCTATCTCACTTTTTTTAAATGACAAATTGATATTTGAACATATCAGGCTTACTGCCAATCCATATATTATCAAACTGGCCGTTAGTGATCTGAACGATACCAATGAATTAATAATGGTTGCAGAAAATCTTGGCACTATTCCTCCAAATACTTCTTACATGATCGCCATGATAAATGAGCAACGCTATGATGCTTATCTGGCAAGTACAGAGGGTGAAAGTGCCATGATCCGATTAGTAAAAAGCAAATAATCTGAAATACTATTTCAACTGTTTCAGTATCTCTTCAATTGCTTTATCCAATTGTGGGTCTTTTCCGGTTAATTTATCTTCAAACGAATTAATAACCAAAATATCGGGCTGTACACCACTTTTTTCAAGATCAATCCCATCTAAGGTGTAGCATCCCCAGGCAGGCATCCTTACATTTGATCCATCCACTAAACCAACTCCACTTGTAAAAATGATCCATCTGTATGTTTCATTACCAATTATTTTTCCAAGTTTTAATGCTTTAAATCCAGCCGATGTCATTTCCGCATCACTTAGTGATTGTTCATTGACCAACAACACAATTGGTTTATCACTAGGCGAAAAATTAGACTGTTGTGAAAGTTTACCTTCCCTGTATTTCCAATTCAAATATGTTTTTTGTTGCAGGAATTTCAATACTTCATCATGCACATTTCCACCTGTATTATATCGAAGATCAAAAATCAATGCCTCTTTTTTATTTAGTTCCTGGGTCATATCAATAATAAAACTCTCTAATTCTCCCTGTCCCATATTTTTCATATAACCGTAAGCAATCCTTCCTTTACTTTTTTCATCTACCCTTTTCTGGTTATCATCAATCCATTCATCATATAGATTTCCCAACAAACTATTTTGTGGATGCACTTTTACATTTATCATTTGACCATTACGATTAAATGTCAACAGCAATTCTTTATCCGCTGAAGGTTGAGTAAAATAATAGTTACGGTCTTTATTGATATCAACTTTTTCATCATTCACCTTTACCAGCACATCGCCTGCCTTTATATCAACTGATTTTTTATCTGATGCAGATCTTCTTACAGTATATTTTACTTTATATGGATTTGAATCTTCGAACATGACCCCTGTTTCCATGGTTTGATTTTGTAATTCGATCTTTTCATCATCACCAAATGTTCCAAAACCCTGGTGTGATGAATTCAATTCTCCCAGCATATCATTCAACATTGTTCGTAAATCTGCTCTGTTATTCAAATAAGGAACAAACTGGCTGTAATATGTTTTTGTTTTCTTCCAATCCAGACCATGGAATTTTTCATCATAATAGCTTTCTTCCATCTGCGCCCAGGCTTCATAAAACATCTGATCGAATTCTTCTGAAAGATTCCTGCGGAAAGTATAACTGATATTAATAGGTTCCACTTTATTTCCCTCCAGGTTTAGCTTGTTAACAGTTCCTCTGAACAATGCATATAATTTATCACTCACTTCTACTATATCAAATCCACCACTATTATCTGTTCCAGCAATCTTTTCGGTTTTATTACTTTCAAAAGGTTCAATCACTGTTTTCCACAATGCATTCTTTCCTTCTCCATGATTACTTGTATAAAGCACTGTTGTTTTATCTTCCTTCTGGTAAACATCCTGTAAGAACTGGGCGCCAAATGAAGGGCTGATCTGCTCCAGCCTCTCCATGATCAGGTCTGTATCTATTACAATTGTTTTAAATGAATCTTCTTTTGCAGATTTATCTTTTTTGGATGTATCCTTTTTCTCTTCCTTAAACAACTCATTGTACTTATCTATCCGAAAGGGTTCATCTATTTTTTCCAATGCCATTCGATACACTTTAGCATCTTCCATTCCAAAAGGATAAGAAGGTCTTAGCCGTTGAGAAGTGAAATAAATATATTTTGAATCAGGCGACCATTTAGCTCCGGTTTCTGTAATACCCGTATTTGTCAGATTAGTAGTTTTATTTTCTTTTACATTATACACCAGAAGATCTTGCTCAAAATTTCTGTAAGCAGTAAATAAAACATATTCATCATTCGGAGAAAATTGAGGAGCATTTGCCCTGAATCCCCACAACTCATCTTTTATGATCGTTTTACTTACCATCGACTTCAGGTCCATCATTCGTATTTCATCTCTTCCGCTGATGTAAACTGCCTTTGTTCTTTTTTTATTCATCGTCATCGATTGATTATTCCTTTTATCACTGGTCAATTGCTTTATCGCACTATTGCCTTCTGCAGAAATTGTGTACCAGTTGGTATAACCATCGAGTGTCTGATTAAACAACAATGTTTTATTATCACTCATCCATTTTACTTCTTTCACTCTCTCAGTAGTATTTCGGTTTATCTGCTGAATGAATTTTCCTTCGATATCACTTACAAATAATTCGCCACGGGAAACCAATGCCAGTTTCTTTCCATCAGGAGAAACATCATATGCAGAAAATTTTCCCTTTACTTCAAAATCTTTTTCTTTTGATAATGTATTATTACGAATTATGGCTATATCCAATTTTGATTCTTTGCCGGATCGTACATCATGCATCCACAACTGGTAATCTTTTTCAAAAACAACTTTACCACCATTTGCATTTACATATGGATCTTTTATAGAAGTTGAAAAACGGGTCAAAGCAGTTTTTTTACCATTTGCGATTGTATACAAATTGTATTCCCCATTTGCTTCATCAGAAATAAAATAGATATTTCCTTGCTTATCTATTGTTGCGCCAAAATCCTTGCCTTCCCAATTGGTGTACTTTTTATATTGCTTTGTTATTGGGTTGTATGATTGTATATCCGGATTAAACGCTCCTTTGTATCTTTTCCTTGCAACCTGGTTGCTGCTTTCCCAGGTGTCATTAAAAAATATTTCCCCGCTGGCTGGATGCTCCACCAGGTTATGATCATATTGAAAAAAATAATTCCCGAAAACCCTTACCGGTGTTCCACCGTTCATTGAAACTTTGTAACCGCTGGATCTACTATACCTTGTGCTGGTAAAGTAAATACTCTTACTATCCCAACTCCAGCTATCCATTACATCATTACCACTGTGATAAGTAATTTGTTTTACTTCTCCTCCATTAACAGGAATAACGAATATATCAGCGTTACCATATTGTCGGCCAGTAAAAGCAATCCATTTACCATCAGGAGAAACTCTCGGAGAAGTTTCATATCCCTGCATAGCTGTAAGACGGGATGCCTGACCACTACTTACTGAAGCCTTCCACAGATCGCCTTCAAAACTGAAAATGACCGTTTCTCCATCAGGTGTTAAACATGGATTTGAAAGAAAATAAGCAGATTGGCTATGAGAGTTGCTTACAATTAAAAACAAAAAAGTAAGAGCAGTAATTATCTTTTGCATAAAAAAC
>JAHEMN010000199.1 GCA_024643645.1 Chitinophagaceae bacterium
AACTTTTTACCAATAACAATGATAGTATATAAAAGTTTAAGATTGAGGAGGTAAAAAACCATGGATTTGCTCACCATATATTCCAATCTACTGCAATATTCTCATTCCGGCTAGTAGGTTTTTGCATTCCATTTGTTAACTGCTCCACTCTTTCACCAACAATCTTTTTCAGTTCACTGATCTTCATCGTCGGGTTCATTTCCATTGCTTCCAGAATGCTGTAGGTAAATACGCCATTTTTCAGATCACCTCTTTCCAATGCAAACTGGTTACCTGCTGCTGCGGAGATAATGGTGGCACCAGTGCTTTTACCAACATTTACAAACAGGCTTTGCATCAATTCAAAACTGTTCTTTAATCCCACCTGTTGTGTTTGTGTTGTACTGTCATCCAATATGATCCCTTTACTTAACCCCAACGAATCAGCCATTTTTTGCATTGCCATTCTTTCGTCTTTGTCCACTTCACCACTATGACAGGCATCTATCAGCATCAGTTTTTTTCTGGCTGGTATACTGTCTAATAAATTCTCCAGTTCGTCATAAGCCAATCCGTTCTCTTCTGGTTTATTAAAGTTGACATTATAAGTAGAGAGATAATAGTCATAGTCCTTACTTAACAGACCATGACCAGAATAAGAAATGATTACTTTGTCATTTACTGATGCCTGTTGTAATTTTTGTTTAAGTGCTTTTACATTGCTTACAGTTACATTCTCATTGAATAGAGTGTCAATGGTAATCTCATCTTTATATTTTTCTTTTAATTTTTTTGCAAGATCTCTTATGTCTTTACTGCTGTATTGAAGATCGTACTTACTTTCGCTGAATTTGTCGATACCAATACCGATAAACCGGGTCATCTCTTTTTGCTTTTCGACCGGTGTATAGTTTACATACAATGGCATGCGGTAGCTTTCTGTACCGTTTACATTCGTTATAGATGTTTCTATCCTGTTCTCTCCTTGTGATAAGGTGATGGTGATTGTGGTATCAATACTGTTTGCCTTTTTCTTTTTTAAGCTAATACCTCTTTGTCCATATAGCGGCGCTTCGTTTACCCAGATATTAAATCGATCGAGTTTGTAAGTGTTATCATTCCCCCTTAGTTTAAGCGTAAGCTTATCAGCAGTTTGTTCAAAATCTATTACTGCTCTATTTTTAAAATCGGCTTCGGGCACACTATATCCATCTCTAAATTGAGTGGTATCAATACCAAGTTTTTTAATCCGTTTTTCGTAGGCTCTTCGATACAAATTAATTAAAGTAGTATCGGTATTCCCAATAACTTCTAATACTTTATCAGGGCGGTTGTATTTAACATCGAGCTGTTCAAAGGTGATTACTTTTAAATCGCTGGTAACATAATTCAGTTGCTGTACCGTATTCTTTGAGGATAAATAATAACGGTTACTGTCAACAATTATCCATGCATCATTACCGATTATATACAAGGAGGCTGCTTTTTTACCATTACGGAAATAAGGAACTTCCTTTGATAAATAGCCGGGAAAAAGTTGAATATCGCCGTTAACCAGGTCATTACCGAAAAGCAATTTGCCCGCAGGAATGACAGTTTGCAAATCGGGCGCCAAAGCATATTGCAGTATGCCGTTTTGGAATATTAGTACGTTTCCTGTTGAGGTATCATACTCTGCCTTGTCGCCTTTGAAGAAGCAACTTGCTTTTTCACGGAATGTTACAATATCACGGATGCTCAGGTAACCATTACTAAAACAAATAAAAAAATCACCGTCAGGCAAAAAACCGGTTCCGCTAATATTTGCCAGCCGGGTAAATTCTGTTACTCCTGTTTTTGTGGAGTAATGCCGCCGGTAATAAGCATAAGAAGTATCAATGAGATTAAAAACAGCTTTTAGCGAGTCGGTGCTGTAAAGCTGAACCACCCGGTCACTTCCCGCCAGGAAATGACGACAAGAGGGGCTAAAAGCCAAATTGTAAGTACCCTGGCTGATATCTTTTTGTAGTATTGCTTTCTTTTTATTTACATCTACAAGAACCAACTCGTTGTAAGCAGATTTAGACCTGCCGACAGAAAGAAGGTATTTTCCTTCCGGACTAAATAGTAGTTGTGACGGCCATTGATCAAAATTGACTGACTCAGGATTAAAAAAAGTGTTAGTGTTTCCGTACTCATCTATAAATTCTTTATCAGATTGGCCAAAGTTTTTATACAAGCTCAAGGAGTCGGTATTCCAAATGCTTACTTGTTTATCTCTTGTGCCAATAGCCAAATATTTACCGTTGGGGCAAAGTGCCTGTGCGGTGGTAATATCTCCATTATGAGCTTTAAATTTACCAGTAATTGCCATAGAAGGACGTTGCCAGATAAATACATCATTATTTTTAGAAATACCGATTAGTTTCTTCTCATCAGTTGCAAGTAAAACCCCGAGTTCTTCTAGTCCGCGGCTGTTGGAATAAGCATACCTTTTATATTCCATGGTGCTAAAATCGAAAGTGCATACGGCGGTATCCTTGTATTGACCATAAAAGAAAAGAGCTTCCTGAGGATCGTAATAGCCAGTAGTTGTATAAGTTTCATCACGGAAAAAGTCATATTTTTTTTCAAGTGACTGCAAGCTTAACAAGCTGACAAAACGGCTACTACCAGATGAATAGTAGCTTAAAAAATCGGTCTGGTCAGGACTAATTACTATATCACCCAGCCAGTTATTAACAAAAGATTTTTCTTGCTTGATTTGGTAATTGTCTCCTGAAAATATTTTCAAAACAGCACCATCATAGTTGGCTGCCACTTCATTGCTTCCGGGTAAAAAAATAAGTTGTGTGAGGGTTGGCAGAAAGGAATAGTTGCCAAGGTGTACACTATCAGTATGAAGAAAATAATTTACTTCTTTTCCGGTTCGGGTATCTATTGCAGTCAGCTTAGATTTCCTTGCCCCTTTTATAATGAACAGGTCGTTTTGTGGTGAAAAATAAGAATCACTTTTTATTTCCTCTCCTTTATATTTAATGGCAGGCGTTAAACGGTTTGTAGTTGTCTGCAAAATGCTGGCTGAACTGTCGGCTCCGTAACAGGCGATAAGAGTGGCATCATTACTGCTAAACATTATATCCCTTATAGTATAGCTGCCCGTACTAATCGTTTTATACCGCTTAAAAGTATTGAGATCAACCAGCTGAATAGTATTGCCATCACAAAATGCCAATAACTCCCGTTTAAAAAAATCAAAACTGATATTTTTGTTATTAACAGAGAAAACAAACTCCCGGTCTAATGGTATCCCGGCAGGAAAGCTGAAACATTTAACTGTTATAGTTTGTTGGCTGGAACGTTCCAATGCATACATTAGCCCTTTCTGTAAGTCTGTGGCCACATAAAAATAATTCCCTTGAATTGTTTTTTGCACAGAGTCGCTCATGGCATCATACACTTCAATTTTTTGTGAATTATTGTCCCGATTTATCCGTGCAGCTACACCAAAGAAATGATTGTCGTTACTGTTGTAGTTTTCTATCGAATGGATAAGTTGTCCATTACCGATAGTATACCAGTATATTTTATTATAATCAAAATCACGGAAAGCAAGAATTTGGTTATCGTCCGAAAGGGCGGCATTGGTAATTCTGCCTCCAGATGGGGATTCATAGAATCGAAGCAACCGCCCGGATCTGCGATCCCATACTTTTACTGTTGCATCATCTGAAAAAGTGAGAATCAGTTTTCCATCATTACTGAAAACAGGGTCATAAATGGCATCGGTATGGCCATAATTAATCATGAGCTCCTGACTATGAGATTGGAAAGATCGACATAAAAGCAGTAGAAAGAAAAATATCCTCATGTATGTATTTACACTGATCCTTATTTGCCGGAAAGTTTTTGTTTTAGAAAACCCTTTTTTCATAACTCTCAACCCAATTAAAGTACAGGGTCTAAAATAATTTAGAAAATTTATCATAAGAAAGATAATCATAATACCTTGTTGGTGGTATATCTGATAGCATAACTTAAAATGTTATTAAATCCTGTAGTTGATTTTTTTCGATCAGTCTGATTACAGATCATTTCAGTACAAACAAGAAAATAAGGGCCGAAATGCCATATTCTTTCTACTACAAATTCCAATCTACAGCAATATTCTCATTTCTGCTAGTAGGTTTCTGCAATCCATTTGTCAACTGTCCCACTCTTTCACCAACAATCTTTTTCAGTTCGCTGATCTTCATCGTCGGGTTCTTTTCCATGGCTTCCAAAATACTGTAAGTAAATACTCCATTCTTCAGGTCACCTCTTTCCAATGCAAA
>JAHEMN010000200.1 GCA_024643645.1 Chitinophagaceae bacterium
TAGCGGAAGAAACAGAACCTGTATGCCCTTTCAAATTTGCAAGTACTTTTCCAGTTTCTACATCCCAAATATTTGATGTATGATCCCTAGAAGCAGTAACGATTTTTTTTCCGTCAGGGCTAAAAACAGCAGTTGACACTTCATTTGTATGCGCAATTGGCAGCATGAGTTTAGGCTGCTGTGCAAAAATTAAATTTAATGCCAGAAAAAAAAGAAAAGAAAAGAAAAATAACCTTTTCAAAAAAATAAATTAATGATTACGGAAAATGAAATATTTAAGTATACTCTTACTAATTCTTCAGTAATAATTAATCAGCAACGCTTTTTTTCGTAAGATTGGAAATATTAAATGAGATACTGACAAATCCACCTACTCGAAACTGACCTTGATACTTGAGATCTTCTGTGGGATCTGACACAATACTACCCACTTTCAATCCATTTGACAATCGGTTTACTTTAGTCCCTGCAATACCAGCAGAAATAATAACCGGGTCATTTCTACCCAATACAGTACACATTCCCAACATAAAATTCAGATAATTTTTGCCATCACTTTCCTGAAAAATAGGCAACCCAACGCCAAATGTGCCACCCCATTTAAAGCCATAAATTCTGTTGCTGTAAAAATTTATAAAAGCACTTAAGACTGGTGTAAAAAGATCATTGCTACCACTGCCGATTGTAGAATCGCTTTTTACATAGTAGGAACGGTTATTATCCTCAAAATAGGTAAACGTAATACCTGTTGAATTTCCCAACTTCAAACGGGGCTTAGTACGCAATGGAAAATACCTGACGACTGGATCGATTTGAGCACTTAAAGTAGTATCAACTGGTTTGATCTCTAGAATAAATCCTTCAATGGAATCAACCTGACTTCGATTAAAGTTTTTTTCAAATGTAAATTTAGCTGATACTATCTCGTTATAAGTTTTAGAAATGTTTGAATGAAAATCTGAAAATGTGTTTTCTTCTTCCATATTAATTTCTAATGCAGTTGCTTGCTTATCCAATGTAGATCCGGATATCCGCATCGCACTATTAAAGTCAATATTGTCTTTACCAACCTCAATATTTAAACTTTCAGCAACATTTTTCTTTATCTCTTCTGCTTTTGATTTGATCGTAGCTTCTGATTTTAGTTTATCATATTTTAATTCCTTGAGTTCAAAAACAGATTGCTGTAAATAAATATATTTTCTTTCCAGAATGGCTTTTTTTGCTGCAATTTCTGTACTTTCTGAAGCTCTCAATTTGGTTAACTCTTTAAAATTACTCCCCCCTAAACCTGCAATTATATTGGTAAAAATGAGTCCTGAATTTTCCGACTCTTCTGAAACAGCCCTTTTAACTGGTGTTATGCTTGCTTTCCATGTAAATGGGTTTATATTTTCAACAGATAAATGTATATCACTGTGTTTTCGGGAACGGATCTTTGAAATACTAACCCTATTTTTAGTTTTATTATTTTTATTCAAATTGGTCTTATAAAAAATTGTGGTGTCTTTTTGTATATCATGCACAATTTCATAGTACTGGGCCTTGACTTCTTGTGAAAGCAAGAAAAATAAAATCAACAGTTTTACTGCCCTCCATGTTATAATTGAATATTTCATTTTATGAATATATGCTTTTTAAAATACTATACAACGATTTTTAAAACCAGAATAACTCGAGTGCTTTTTGAAAAATACATTTATATTAATTGCAACAAAAAAGTTATATATTTTTTGGACTTTATTACTGCCAACAGAATATATAACTACTATCATAGTTCCAACTATTTATAAGATCGTAGGAGATATTACCTATATTTCTCATTAAATTGAAACCTTATCTTACTAATAGTTGGAATTAGCAAATAGATCAAAAGAATAACTGAATTAAAAAAGCATACAGTTAAAATAAACTTATGAGAAATAAAATCATTCTATTGAGCTTCTCCTTTTTAATTTCGGCTTTTACAGTTTTAAAAGCACAGTCTAAGCATGCGTTGATCTTCGCTATTGGCAATTACCCTAAAGATAAGGGGTGGTCAAATCTTTCAAGTATCAATGATGCAAAAGAACTTAATAAAACACTAAGTAAACAAGGATTTACAGATATACGCATTTACCAGAATGAAAAAGTTACCCGCAGTGGAATTGATAGTGCATTTATTAAATTAATTAATGATCCTAAATTACAAAAAGGGGATATTGTTGTGATACACTTTTCAGCACATGGTGTTCAGGTGGAAGATGATAATAATGATGAAGTTGACAGACTAGATGAAACTATAGTTACCTACAACGCTTTATCCCCTGAAAAAGCCGATAAAAAAGATTTTAAAAAAAATCAATCTGAGTATTTCAGGGATGATGCGTTTGGAGACTATATCGACCAATTAAGATCTAAACTTGGAAATGAAGGTGATGTTATTATTTTCATAGATGCATGCCATTCGGGTAGTGGTACCCGGGGAATCACTAAGGTTAGAGGTGGTTCTAACCCTTTGGTTTCAGAAAATTTTAATTCAAATCAATATGAAACTATAGACGTTAGCAATAAAGAAGGATTTATAAAAAATAAATTGCTGATAAAAAATGAAAGTAATCTAGCAAGCTTTGTAGTTATTTCTGCTGCCAAAGCAAATGAAACTAATTCTGAAGCTCCGGGAAAAGATTTGGGATCATTAACTTATGCTATCCGGCAAGTTTTTGCAAGTCTTGATTCCGGAATAACCTACAGATCTTTTTTTGCAAAGGTCAGTACAGAGATGAGCAAAGTGGTACATTATCAAACACCGATTATGGAAGGTAATGGGTTAGACCGTGAATTATTTGGAGGAAGATATATTTCGCAGAACCCTTATCTGGAAATTGAAACAATCAAGGGCACTATGATCGAGATTAAAGCAGGTATACTTTCCGGAATGAATATTGGTGCAAAAGTTTCACTATACCCCTCTGGAACAAGTGATCACAAGAAAAGTATTCCATTTGCTACCGGAACTGTAATTAAAGCCGAGAATTATAAAGCAACTGTTAAGCTTGACAAGAAACTTCCTATTAAAAAACCAACAGAAGCATGGGTATTTGTTACCGAAACTGTATATAAGACAAATCCGGTCAGTATTGAAATTGTTTTAAAAGACAAGAAAAATTTAAACGGCTTTTCCGAAAATGAGAGCACAGGTATCAAAAAAAGCTTTGATGATCTTCCTGGGTTTGTATTTATCAGCCCCCCGGAAATAAAGATTGTAAAAGGTGAAATAAAAAATTCTATTAGTATAAAGACCGCTTCAGACGGTTATTTGTTCAAAGCAATAAGTGATACAGGTTTAGTTGTCAATAACCTGAAAGAAGTATTAAAGAGATACTCCCAATATAAATTTCTTAAGAATTTTGAGGTTAAAGATCCTGAGGCAACTGTTGAAGTTAATCTGGTTCCATTTATTAATAAAAAGTTTGACACTTCTAAAATTGATAGTAAAATAATAAATGGAAATTATGAATTTAATGAAGGCGATCAGTTTGCTGTTTGGATAAGAAACAAAGGAACAAGCCCGGTTTATATCAATATACTTGACCTTCAACCTGATGGTATCATCAACCCGATTTTCCCAAACAAGACGGTAACTGATTCAAATGGGAAAACCATTCCTATTTATCCTGATGATTTATTAATTGACTCCAATGCATCCCGTCTTTTTTCAAATTACCCGATCACTTTAGGTCCTCCTTATGGTAAAGAGATCTTTAAAATTTTTGTTTCAACAAATTTGATAGACATGGAACAAATTGCAGATACCAAGGGTATAAAATCCAGAGGAAATTTTACAGTATTAGCAAAGCTTGTAAAAAAATCTTTTTCTATTGCAACAAGAGATATTGGGAATGAAAACATTAGTACGAATGACGGATCTGCATTTAATGTTTATTTCCAGATCAAACCCAAAAAGAAAAAATAGAAGTAGATAAATGGTTCAGTTAATCATTATTAATTATTTTGCTTCAATAGTAATAACACATCCCGATTGTCCAGATCTATGTGTAAGTAAATAAGAAGTCAGTTCCTTTTTATTTTTTAAAAGTAAAGTACCTGTGCTGTTTACTATAATTATTGAATCTATATTAGCAGCAAGCTCCGGAATCTGGTATTTTTTGTCCCATCCACCCAGTCCATATCTAAAAGTTGTATCCCTCTTTTCACTATTCGTTTCGGAAGATATCTTTACAACCACTTTTTCAGTGGAACCATTATTATCGGGAAGTATATTTTTATTTCCATAAA
>JAHEMN010000201.1 GCA_024643645.1 Chitinophagaceae bacterium
TACTGGTAATTGAAAAACCGGTTGTAATGGGAATAATCAACGTTACACCAGATTCATTTTATAATAAAAGTCGTCAGCAGACAAAAGAAGATGTTTTAAAGCAAGCCGAAATCATGCTTAATGAAGGAGCTACTATTTTAGATATTGGTGGACAAAGTACCAGACCTGGCAGTGAAAGGATATCTGTTGAAGAAGAATTAAAAAGAGTAATTGATCCAATAGAAGCCATTCAGGCTAAATTCCCCGAGACATTTATTTCAATCGATACCTTTTATTCAAAAGTTGCAAAAGAAGCAGTATTAGCAGGGGCATGTATCATCAATGACATTTCAGCTGGTAGTATTGATGAGGATATGTTATCTACCGTCTCTACACTTTCAACACCATATGTTTTGATGCACATGAAAGGAACTCCACAAACCATGCAAAATGAAGCTAATTATGAAAATGTATCACTGGAGTTACTTGATTTCTTTATCCAAAAAATAGAGAAACTAAAAATGGAAGGAATAAATGATATTATCATCGATCCGGGATTTGGTTTTGGAAAAACAATAGCTCAGAATTTTGAAATTCTACGTAACCTTTCAGTATTTAATATCCTCCCTTATCCAATCCTTCTTGGCATTTCCAGAAAATCTTTTATTTATAAAACATTAAATCAGTCTATTGAGGAATCGCTGAATGGTACTACTGCCATGCATGCAATTGGACTTTTAAATGGGGCTGGGATATTGAGGGTACACGATGTAAAAGAAGCCATGGAAGTTATTGATCTGGTTGAAAAGTATAATCACTTTTAATAAAAGAGAGGGTTTCGCTGAATTGCAAAACCCTCTCTTTATGACATTGTAATCGTTACCTTAATCACTGTAAAAACAGTCAGGTAATTAAAATTACGAAAATCTTTATATCACAATTAAAAACTTTGGCTAAAGTTATAAGAAACAATAAAGTGATCAAGATCAAAAAAATACCCGCCTGAAAGACGGGTATTTAATGCAAATTTTTTATTCAACTTTTTTTCTTCGTTGCATATCATTCGCTTCCGGTGAAGCAGGAGCTTTATCCTTAACATCCAGTATTTCAATATCAAAAATCAAACTTTCATATGGTTTTATACCAGAATTTGGATTAGGCTGTCCACCATATCCTAAGGAAGACGGAATATAAAATTTTGCTTTTCCTTCTTTTCGTAAAAAACGAACACCTTCATCAAACCCTTTGATCATTTCTCCTGAGGCGACAGTAAAAGTTAATGGTTGTACATGCTGGAATGCACTATCTGTATTACTATCAAATTTTTTACCGCTGAATGAAGTTCCGGTGTAATTAACATATATATATTTTCCGGAATCAATGATATCACCAACACCCGGATTAATTATTTCTACAAAAGCACCAGAAACTGTCTTTTGAGCATTGATATTATTATCCTTTAAGTATTTAGCAAGGGTTTCACTTTCTCTTTCTTCCCATAATTTTCTTTCCAATATTTCATCAGCTGTAAAAGCAGAGTCAGTTGTAAATACATCCAGGATCTTTACAATAACAGTTATCTTATCTCCCTTTTTATATTGTCCACTTACAAAACTTGGATGTTGAGGATTACGTTTAATAAAAGTATCCATCATTTGAGTAGCAATTACACTATCCCCTTTTTTCAGTTTGGTCCAGATCTCTGACAAATCGTATGGTGTAGTTTCAGCCGGAACAGGTATATAAACCGGCATACTTTCCATAGTAGTAAAGTCGACACTATCTTTTATCTTCCTGGTAAAATGAACTTTTAGAAAATCTCCTTGATATATTTTTTGTGTATCACTTGTGCTATACACTTTGTAAGGCATACCACCCGGTGTTTTACGATAAGTTGTTTTACCGCAACTTGCAACAATACCACTTGCAAGAAGAATAAGCAAGTAATTCTTAATTTTCATTTTTTTGATTTTTATTGTAATAGATCTTTATTCTCCATCATTGATTTTTTAAACCTGGCTACAGTTTCCTGTAGAGAGTCGCTGCTTCTTCCTCCTGATGCATTATAATGCCCTCCACCTTCAAAATATTTGCGGGCAAAAGTATTGCAATCAAATTCACCCTTACTTCTGAAACTCCATTTTCTTTCCTCATCCCTGTCAATAACCAAAGCCACTAACTTTATTCCCTGAATACTTAAAGGATAGTTTACCAACCCTTCTGTATCTCCGGTTTTGATATGGTACTTGATCAAATCTTCTTTGGGTATTGCAATTAAGGCAGTATTATACTCATAAAATACTTCCATCCGGTTTAATAATACATTACCTGTGAACCGCAGACGGTTTTCCAGAAAATTGTCAAAAAGCAGATCATGCACTTTTCCATGTTCCAATCCTTTTGATTTCAGATCAGCCACTAATAAATGAACTCCGGAATGTGTTGATGAAAAACGGAACGAACCGGTATCAGCTACAACACCTGCATAAATACACTCCCCTATTTCATTATTGATCTTATCCGCATTCCCTGAGTCAACAATAAAGTCATAGATCATCTCACAGGTAGAACTTTTTGATGTATCACTAACTCCATAGTCAAATGATGGAGTATCGGGTTCCTGGTGATGATCGATCAGAATTTTGACACAAGTAAGCTCTTTTAATTTTTCAGTCATTGTTTTTGTACGATGAAAAATATTAAAATCAAGACAAAAGAGCCAGTCAGCTTCATCCAAAATTGCATCTGCTTTAGCCTTTTTCTTTTCATAATCTAAAACATTATCAGTGCCTGGCATCCAACCTACCCATCCTGCCCAATTTGTTGGAGAGATCACAGTTACTGAATGCCCGAGTAAGGTTAGAAAATGATATAAAGCCAACGAAGATCCCATTGCATCAGCATCAGGTTTCTGATGTGTTGTAATTACCACTTTTCGTGGTTTAGTCAATAAAGAGAATATTTCTTGTATAGCTTTCATAAAAACGGCTGCGAAGATAGGTGATTGTAGATTGCTGCATAAAGTTGGCTTTGGTTAATTATTAACTATGTTCTGATTTCCTGTATAATTAATTCGTTTCCTTTATCCTAAAACCGAAACTTTCAATACCTTTGCGGCCTGAAAAAAAATAAAAAATGAATAATCGTACTTTCACAATGATCAAACCGGATGCATTTAAAAATGGCCATGCCGGTGCTATTTTAGACCGAATTATACGGGAAGGCTATAACATAAAAGCGTTGAAAATGACGAAGCTGACTCCAGAAAAAGCCGGAGAATTTTATGCAATTCATAAAGAGAGACCTTTTTATAATGAGCTTGTTTCATTTATGTGCGAAGGTCCAATTATCGCAGCAATCCTTGAGAAGGAAAATGCAGTGGAAGATTTTCGTAAGTTGATCGGAGCTACTGATCCTTCTAAAGCTGAAGATAATACTATAAGAAAATTATATGCTGCCTCTGTAGGTGAGAATGCAATCCATGGTAGTGATAGCAATGAGAATGCAAAAATCGAAGGAGATTTTATGTTCTCGATGCTTGAACAATTTTGATATATAAGCATAATAAAATGAAAATCCCGCAAGACACAGCCTTGTGGGATTTTTTTATTAGTAATTTGAAAATATTTATTCTTTTTTGGTTTCAGGTTTTAATAACTTGAAATAAGTGGCTTTGAATTTATTATTGACAACTTCACCTTGTATTTCTGCTTTTCTTATAGCATTACAAAAGCCATCCTCAGCATGTGCATCTCCATGTTCATCGATTGAAGTGCCATCAACAAAATATGCTTTACCATCAATTTTTACCGCAAGATTACAGCCTCCGCCTTTTAGTTTAAAATTACATTCACCGCAAGATGCTTCAACGAGCTGAATTTTCTTTTTAGGGTCAGGCTGACTAGTTTTTGACGAGTTTTGTTGTGTATTACCTTCTACCATGATAAAACAAAATAGAGATAACATTAATAATATTTTCATAAAAGAATGATAGCTTTTAAAATCATAAAAATTAAAAATATTGAATTTTTTATAAAACTATTGATTGGTCAACTTAAAAACATCCAAAAAATGAAACCTTCTAATCACTTCTAAATTGAATGTCCCAGTTTTAATTAAGGAAAAGAGCTTAAAAAATCGTACCTTTAAACGATTCTTTAGGAATTGGGTTATATAAACGAATCCATTTCCTGCACAAATTTTGAAAAAAGTGGTTATTTTAATTAAAAACAGTTAAAAACTTTATGGCAGAAACCTGGAACAAAAAAGAAAGAGAAA
>JAHEMN010000061.1 GCA_024643645.1 Chitinophagaceae bacterium
GAGCTTATTGATTTCGGTTTACAGGAATTAGGCGAAGGCACCGGTGAAAACGGAGAAGATATATTAGTGATTCGTTGTGGCTTTACTGATTTTGGAAATATGCAAAGTGCATTGGAAGAAAAAAACTTGAACCCAATCAGTGCTGAACTGGAATGGATACCCACTGTTACAGTACCTGTTACTGATGAACAGGCAGAAGATGTAAGTAAGCTGATCGACCGTTTAGAACAGGATGAAGATGTACAGAAGGTATTTCACAATATGGCATAAGTAAAATCATTTTTGCTCAGCTCAAATCATCACACAATAATTTATTTGCCTGCTGACCGTTAAAGCAATTTCATTAAAGAAATTACTTTAACGGTTTTTTTCATTTGCAACTGATCATATTAAAATCGCATCTCAGCCTATACCCTGCTCCACGTATATATTAACAGCATAGAATGTAGTAATTTAGAGGGACATTTATTAATCAACCCTTTTGCAAAAAAAAATGAGATCCCGATTATTTTTTTTGATTTTAATACTTCATCTTTTAACAGGTTCTTGCTTTTCACAACAAGGTAAGCGAGGCCTTGAATTAGGTACAGATTCAACAATTACAAAAGGAAATACGTATGCTATTATAATTGGCATCAGTGAATACAAAGTGGTACCATCTCTTCAATATGCACATAAAGATGCCCAGGCTTTTGAAGATTTCTTATTGAGTGAAGCTGGCGGGAATGTGCCAAGAGAAAATATTGAAACTTTCTTAAATGAAAATGCAAACCGCAATAATGTTGCAGATGCTATCTCTATTATAGCCAGAAAAGCAAAACCAGGAGACAGGGTCTATTTTTTCTTCGCCGGCCACGGCGATATGGAAGATCTGACCCAGATTGAAAACGGATTATTGTTATTATACAATAGTCCGAATGGAAATTATTTCGGAATGAAAGATGATGTATTGGAAATACTGGATCTAAAAAGATATTTGTCACCGCTATCGCAACGAGGAACTGAAATGATATTTATTGTTGATGCCTGTCATTCCGGAAATCTTAAAGGAGGTGTTGAGGGTGTACAACAAACAGCCGCAGCTTTGGCTTCTTCATGGGGAAAGGAATATAAGATCTTATCCTGCCAGCCAAACCAGCTATCGCTTGAAAGCCAGGAATGGGGAGGCGGCCGTGGATTATTTTCCTTACAATTAGAGGAGGGCATGAAAGGCCTCGCTGATAAAAATAATGATGGTAAAATAAGTTTCTCAGAATTACAACGCTATATAACAGACCAGGTAGCTACATTTAGCGAAGAGAAACAGATACCTGTTGTAAGTGGTGACCTCAGTAAACCATTTGTTACTGTTAATCCGGTTGTACTTGCAGCATTAAAAAAACAAAAAGCAGAAAACTATCCGATGCTGGCTATGGCCAACACAAAAGGCAGTGAAGAAAAATATATCGACTCATTGGATCCGGCCGGTAAAAAAATATATTATTCTTTTAAAGAAAATTTACAGACAAAAAAATTGATCTGGCCCAGAGATACAAACGCATTAGCCGACTATAAATCATTTACAAAAAAGCATAAGGACAATCCTCTTACCTCTACCATGCGTCGCAATCTTGCGGCTGCCCTCAATGAAAGATTCAATACAATTGTTGGGCCATTATTAAAAGGAGAAACGAGTTATTCCACCAGGGATGAATGTTACTATGCAGCTGCAGAACTAGACAGCTGTATCAATTTATTGGGGGAACAACATTATATGTATCGTAATCTGAAGGCAAGAAAATTATATATGAATGCCATGTCATCTATTTGGGCGATGAGTGAAAATGAATATAATATAAGCTGGAAACCAACTGTATTAAAAGCTATAAAACTGTTAGAAGAGTCAACAGCATTAGAACCCAACGCAGCATATACTTTATCTGCTTTGGGTATCAGTTATACTTTCATATATGAATATGAAAAAGCAGACCAGGCTTTTCAAAAATATCTTGCTCTCAGGCCAAAAGATCTTTATGCAAATTATTCACTAGGTCTTATTTATATAAAACTAAAATCGTATGATAAAGCGGCGAATATCTTTCAAAAGCTACTAAATGATGATCCGGAAAATCTTGACTTTAAAGAACAGTTAGTAAATATTTACTCGGATAATAACAAAAATGAAAAGGCGCTGGCATTAATTGAAGAAATGATAGCTTCTGAAGATGGAAAACTGAATGGTTATTTTGACAAAGGAGTATATTATGCAAGATTAAGTATGCCAGACAGCGCAGTATATTTTTATAAAAAGGCAAAGGAGAATTATGGTCAATATTGTGCAATCTGTGATAATAATATCGGCCATGTATTTTTTGTAAATAACCAGAATGATTCTGCCAGAAAATATTTTTCAAAAATTTTAGAAGAAGACAGCACCTATGCCCATGCTCATTTTAACTTAGGAGTTATTGAAGCAGAAGAAGGAAATCTAAGGGAAGCAATGAATCAATTCATACTAACTACTAACTATGCAACTGCATCGTTGGAAGGGTTTATCACCAATATGCAACTCTATTTTGGTAAATCATACAATACAAATGATATAAAAGCTTATAACGATTTTAAAAAGAAAGTATATATCGTAAATATGCAATATATCTCTTACCTGTCAATGATGTATACTTATATCAGGGTTCCCGGCCTCATTGACAGCACTGCAAATATTAATTACATTTTTGATCTGTTATTTAATTATAAACAGGAGGATGTCTGGACATGGTATCATCATGCATGCTGGCAGTCATTAAAAAAGGATAAAGCAACAGCATTGACAAGTTTAAAAAAATCGCTGGAATTAGGATTTGGCGATTACTTCATGTTAAAAAATGATAACGATCTAAACTTTATCAGAACGACTTCTGAATTTCAGGCAATGATGAAAAAATATTTTCCTGATAAAGGAAAATAAATACCGATAAATCTTTTGAATTAAAAACTCCAGTTCCACCATCCATTTTCCTGGCGGCTTGTAGGATTTTGTAAACCATTGGTCAATTCTGATACTTTCTTATATATCAACTTTCTCAGATCTCTTACTCTGATTTGTGCTTCATTTTCACTACTATAACTTCTCTTGTTTTTCAGACTACTTAACGCCTCTAAAAAACTTTTTGTAAACACCCCATTATTCCATTGTTCTCCTTCAAATGCATACTCATTACTTGCTGCTGCAGAGATCATAAATGCTCCGTTTCCACGACTGAAATCATTGAAAAGTTCTTTCATCAGTAAATAACTGTTTCGTTTATTCCCTGAATTTATTGTTTCTTCATCATCAATTATTATACCCCTTGGTTTTGTCATTACTACTCCATCCGGTAATGCAATAGAAGAGCCTCCTGTATTCCACTCTTCACCACTATGGCATGCATCAAGTAATAATAATCTTCTCCGTGCAGGAATATCATCCAGCAGATCCTCTATCATTTCCATTGACACTCCATTTTCATCAGGTCTTTCAAAATTCATATTGTAAGGGGCAAAGAAAAAGCCATTCCCCTTTGCAATCATCCCATGCCCGGAAAAAGAAATCATAACAATATCATCAGTAGTTGATTGTTGTAAATAATTTTTAATACTCAAAATTCTATCTTTTGTTGCTTGTTCATTCACAAGAGTATGTACTTCTACAGAATCAAAATAATAACTTATTTGTTTGGCAATATCCCGCACATCTTTCGCTGCATAACGCAAATTCATCAAAGTATCTTGATAAGCAGAAACACCAATACCAATATAAATCAGCCGTCGCTTCTTAATATCAGACCTGTCACATTGAATATCATATGTGCTTTCAATACTCTCTGCACCTTCAGCATTTACGGCTATTACGCTTATAGCATTAGTCCCTTGGCCAAGAGCTATTTTCGGTTTAATATCTAACTGCCTTTTACCTTTTTCAAAAGCAATTCCTTTTCTACCTGATACCGGCACACCGTTCACTTTTATGAATAAAGTTTTCAGATCTTGTTTGTCATCTTTTATTTTCAAATTCAATTGTAAAACGGTGTCGCTAGTAATAACTGGTAAGTTTTCCCTGTTCCACTTCACAACAGGCCTGTTAATTTCTTTCATTCTTACTTTTGGATCCAGACCAATTCTTCGTATCCGTGTTTCCCAGCTTTCACGCAAAGCAGCAATAAATGCAGTGTCAGCCAAACCTATAGCTTCATAAACTTTATCAGGCCGGTTACCCTGCAGTTCAAAACTACTCAGCGGATATATTTCACCATTCTTAACAAAATGCATATCATTCATCAGATCAGGGTCTACCCGAAAAAACCCTTCCGGTGTGTTCATTGAAATCCTCAGTTCATCATCTTTCAACAAAGTCTTTATCTGTACTTTTAATTTATTTTCATCAATACTCGTAATAGCAATCTCACCATTTTCCGCTAAAGAGTAAATACGATTTCCTCTCATCACCATTTGCTTTAGCGGCGCTGTATGAACGGATATAGAAACAACAGGAGAGGCACTACCATTAACTTCCCATATAATAATAGTACCAGAGGAGGAGCCTGCAATAACCTTCTTTACTTCTTTGTTGTAAATTACTTTTGTAAGATGCTGTTTACTGTAAAATACTTTTTTCAATTTCATTGAATCGGAATCAGGTTGCAGCCATTCAACATTTCTGAATCCCAATTTAAATTGATCGCCGAATGAAGGTTCATCAGTCTTATTCCATTTTATACCTTTTCTTGTTTTAAGTAATTTAAATGGATTTAACTGATAAGTATAAACATCATAATCCGGTGTTAAGAAAATGTTGTCACTTGTTTTCCAGGTAGTATAAATAATTTTTTTACCATCAGGAGAAAAATTAAGATCATAATAATTATCAAAAGATGGCAAAATTTCCCCATGCAAATTCGAAAGGTTCCAAAGCATAGGGGGTGCTTTTACTTCATCAATATTAAGACTACCCACTTTAACATAACTAATGGCCCACTTTTTATCAGGTGATGTTTTTAGCTGATCATGATTAAAATAAGAGGCATATCCTTTCTCTGGCTTATAAATCCATGTTTTACTTTTAATGGTATCCTTTTTACCTTGTATAAATTTTTGCAAAGTAAATCCTGCTTTTTTATCACTATAAATACTCTCCTCATATATTTCGATCCAACTAAGTTTTGCAGAATCATCGAGCAATGCAGATGTATTATATTTATAAATATCCCACTGATCAATTTCCCTTAAATCAATAATCCTGTTTCTGAATAAAATAAAACGTCCATTTACCGACACATCGAAATTTGTAATATCCAATACCTGAGGTGTCTTAACCGACCATTGTAATTTACGGGTGGCATTTTTGAGATAAGTTGTAAAGCCATCTTTTTCAGAAAGCAATTCGTCCGCCTGCAGCATATACATTTTTGTTGAAATTAATTCTGTATTCTGAGGAGACTGTGCAATGCCATCAATAAATTGCTGAATATAATTATATGATTTAACAGTGTATTGAACCAGTGCTGTATGCAGATCCGGAGATGCATCTACCCGTACTATATTTCCATTTATAGTTATTAATTTTTCCTGTTTTCCATCTTTCCATACTTCAATAGTTGAATCTCCATCATATTTATAATTCCACATCCATACTGCATCTTTCAACACCTGAAAATTAACTTTGGATGAAGCATCTACAATTTTACTTGGAACATCCCCTGCAGTAATTACCCATACAGCAGTTCCTTCATTTTTCTTATTTCCGGATACATATAATTTTCCATCTGAAGATGCCTGCAAATGAGTAAGATTTGCATCCGGGAAACTGGCAATTTTTTTCATAGAAAAATCAACGCCACTTACTTTCCATATATGCTCACTACCATCAATACAAAACCATGAACTTGATGAAACAGGATCTGCAATACAATCAAATAAATAATATGAACCATTCATTATCTCATTATCTCCATTTAAAATTGCTGATGACTTTAGAATAGAATTGCTTAAGGTCATTATATGCAATACAAATTCATTAAAAGAGGATTGCTGATCCTTTTCAATTATTAAAATATTGTTGCCACTTTTATCCGGAAAAGCATTGATCTTGTTTTCGAAGCTTTTTTGTAAAATTTTTTTTCTTTTCTGTGATTGCCAGATTTGAAGTTGCGACCCATTATCTACCCTGGTAAAAATTGTACGATCAGGACTAAAATGAAGTACCGGGTCACTATTGTTAACAGTAACATCATTTAACAACATTGTATAAGCTGTGCTATCGGCATAACTTTCAGTTTGCTCAGTTTTGGTTTTACTGAAAAGGCTTACATCATCAAGCGATAAAGCTTGTAGCACATATTTTTTATTTGATCCCATTGGAACACCAACTTCCATCGGCCAGTATTCCCCTATCAGAATCAGCTTTTCCCCTAACAGAATAGTATTCTTAATGCTGGACAGGTCTGTAATATTTGCCCATACTTTCTGTATGATCCGGGAATCGGACAAACTCCATCCAAACCACATTCCCCTGGACTTTTTATAATAAATCTCTTTTGAATTTTCGGAAAATTGCAGATTTTCAACATCTTCGTCTTCATTTATCTCTGTGATAATTGTTCTGCTTTTTATATCAATGACCCTGATGAAAGATCCATTACCAATACCTTTAGAAATTGTTATGGCCAGCAGATCACCATTTTCAGAAAAACAAAAGTCTGTTGGTAAACCCAACAGTTTATCCATTAAATAAATTGTGCTATGATCATTAAAATCATTGATACTAAAAGAAAAATATAAAGTATCATTGATATATCCATCCCTCCAGCTGGCAGCAAAATAATTTCTTGCGGAGCTCAGTACCAATTTCCGGCATGCTTTTTTAAAATAAGATTTAAAGTTGAAGTCTCCATTCCTGCTTTCTAATTCAGCACCTGAAGATCCGTACAACTTTTTACCTCCTGATTCAAATGGAAACGTATTATTATAAGCTGCCACATAGCAATTTTGCTTATTACCGAATTGCATATATAAACAACCACTAACTGTATTAACTATTTTGCTTTTAGCAATATCCCACATGATTATACTATCTTCAGGATGTTCCTGGTATTTTCGATCATAACGTTGATAATTCTCCAGCATTGAACCAACTGAAAGTCCATAAACCGGATCTGCCAATTTAAAAAGCTGTCGTTGCATCAACAAAACATTATCATATAAAGGATGAAACCCTAAAAGAACCGGCGTTCTTTGATGGTGAGCCCACCGCTTCTTTATTTGCAGGTTACTGGTCTCAATAATATATATGCTATCAACAGTATTAAGTGCCAGAAGGCTACCAGCTGAATTATTTACAGAAGATAAAATTTCTGAAGGAAAAACGATCTTATCCTGTGCAAAACCCGGCACAGATATCATGAAAAAAATAAATATAAAAACTATCTTTCTCATTTAAACCTTTTATTATTCTAAAGTTTACAAATAAATTAAATAATAAAAAAATAACAATATTAGCAACTAATCAAGTATGTTATCCCTCTGTATAAAAATACCCTTAATTGGGTAGAAAAATATTAACTTGTCATATTATATTTACAAGACATAATCTGTCATATCTAGACTTTAAACCAAAAATTAATATGAAGCAATTACAATTTTTACTTTCCTTCTTATTATTAACAGGTATATCTGTAGAAGCACAAACCCTGGAAAATAACCCTGTAAAAAAAGCCTTAGTTATTGGAATTGATACTTATTCACCACCTCCCAATACCAAGGAAGCAAAATCAGCTACCAGACCACCAGAATCCTGGAATAATCTCAGTGGATGCAAAAATGATGCAGAGTCAATGCGTGAAATTCTTATTTCCAGATTTGGATTTTCACTTACTGATATTAAAGAATTGTATAATACCAATGCAACCCGATCTGCTATTCTTAAAGCATTAACAGAATTATTGAATAATACCCCAAAAAACGGTATTGCAGTTGTTTATTACGCAGGTCACGGTAGTCAAATAAGAAACTCTCTGATACAAAATGACGATGATGGATATAATGAAACTATAGTACCAGCTGATGTTTGGAAAAAAGATACACTTGATATAACTGACAAGCAAGTATCAGCAATATTTGGAGAATTTGTAAAGAAAAAAATAAAGCTAACTGCCATTTTTGACTGTTGTCAGAGCGGTTCTATGGCAAGGGGTTTATTTGAAGGAAAATCAAGATATATTAACAGAAATGAATATGATTTAAAAGACCCGAGTAATCCAACTCCACCAGAAGAAATGTCAAATTCAGGCTATTTAAGAATTTCTGCATCACAAGCAGATGAAGTGGCAAAAGAACATATGGATGATAATCCAAATGTACCTGTTGATAAAAGAGCTCATGGTGCATTTACACTTGCACTTATGAAAGTATTGGATCAGCAATCTGCAAAAGCTTCTGCTCAAAGTATTTTCACAGCAGTTCGGGCTATCATTAAAAGTTTTGGGAAAACGCAGGAACCTGTAATGGCTGGAGATCCAACAAGATTTAATGAAACACTTTTAGGCATTGACAAATCTTTAATATCAGATGATCTATCCTTTCCAATTATGTCGTTGAGAGAAAATAAAATTATTATTCAGGCAGGTTATGCTGCAGGTATTAATCCTGATAATGAATTGACTTCTATTACTGATTCAACACTTAAAATAAAAGTTGTTAATGTAATGAGTCTTAATCAATCTGAAGTTGTTGTAATTAATGGAACCCCAAGCGATATAAAAGCAGGGATGAAATTTAAAATTACAAATTGGGTAAGTAATAAAGCTCCATTATTAAGAATATATATTCCCAAAAGCAGTTATACATACGATGAAATTTCAAAGCAGGCAGCAGTTAATATAAAACTTAAGGAGTCGCCAAATGTAAGCTGGAGTAACAAAATCGAAAATACAGAACCTGATGTTACTATAAATATCCAGGATAGAGTTGTTTCTGCCAGAGATTTTACTGCCAATATAAAAGATCTTATTTTAAAAGAATTTAGTGTGACAGTGATAGAAAAAATAGCAAAAGGGAAAAGCTTGTTTGTTAATATGGCTCCACCAAAAAAGTTGCAAAATTTACTTGTAAATAAGTTCGCTGATTATAACACTATTCAACTTGTTGACAAACCAGAAGATGCAAACTACATACTTTACGGAACAATTGATTCAATAAATAAAACTGCTTATGGCCTTATAAAATCCGATTACTCACTAAAAGATAGTCTTGGTTCCATGCCTGTAGATGCTGGCTATTTTCCGCTTGCAGATAATAGTGAAAAATCATATGAAGCTTTGGTAAATTACATTTTCGAGACTAGTGTTAAACTATCAAAAATCAGAGGGTGGCTAACGTTAAGTCCACCAAAAGAACAAGATTTTTTCCCTTATCGCATTGTTTTAAGAGACAATCAAACACAAAATATAATTGATACTACTGGTCTTAAAATTGGTCAAAGATTTGACATAAGTGTTGAAGCAGATGAAAGCACTTTATTACAGCAAGATATTTTTCCAAAATATATTTATCTTTTTACTATTGATAAAAATGGAACTATGACCCCAATATATCCATCAAGAGCCGGCCAGAGTGAAGGAAAATTTCCACGTCGCTATAATAATGGAAATCCAGTTGAAAAATTTACAATTCATAAGAATGCTAAAGCTACTGAACCATCAGGTACAGACAACTATTTCTTGATTGCTTCTGAAACCCCAATTCCAGATGCTTATAGTTTGTTTACACAACAAGGCGTAAGAGGGACACCAAGAGGTTCCAGCGGTCCTTTAGCAGAATTATTAAAAATGGGAAATCTTTCCGGAGCAAGGGGAGTAAATGCTAATACACCAGCCAACTGGAATCTTTATCGTTTATCTGTCAAAGTTACCTATTAATAGCATTTTATATAATTATTAAATAATGAAACCCAGGTAACACTACCTGGGTTTCATTATTTAAAAAGAAAATGATAAAAGTAAAAAGGCTACGAAAATTCGTAGCCTTTTCTTTGTTTGTATTAATTTTAAGGATTCAATCTCCAGGAATATTGATAACCTGTATAAGTTGCTTTAGGTCCCCAATACAAATAGCTGCCATCATTAAATACAGCTTTAGCATATAGCCTATTTGACCCAGGAATAGCCCATGTTACTTTTTTATCCCAAGGCGCAACAGTACCACGATAATTGCCATTTACATAAATGTCGACGTAATAACCGGTCCAGTTATCAATCACTACATCGCTGTAACTAGGTCCATACACATCTCCACGGGAATCATCCTTCACTGGTTCTCCTTTTACATTCATAGGTTTTTGTAATGCATCTACTGTTGCATCAGCTGTTGAAACAGGACTTGATACAATAGTCTCCTTTTTTAATTTTGGTTTTGTTTGAGCATTTGCAGTAAAACCAAGTCCGATGATCATAAGAGCAGAGAAAAGAAATAATTGTTTTTTCATAATGTCTAATTTTTAATAGTTGCTTATTATTGTTTAATTATTAAATGATTGAAAAGTTTTTGAAATGGATGCATTAAATATAAAAATAGTTTTCGTGTTTTTGTACTATAAAATGCTAAGTTAAAATGAAAAATGAACTTTTTTATACCCATTTATGGGTATTTTTCCATGCTAACTATTTTTTTAAAACTAGAATTTTCTAAAATAATAAAATTTCGAATATTTACAATTCTAAATTAAAAAAAGTTTTAACCGCAAAATATAATTTTTTCTGGTTTATATAGGTGCTGGTTTAACCACACCTTTTAACTATTTTCAAATTATGAATCCCAACATCCCATTAGCTGAACGTATACGACCAAACTCGCTGGACGAATTGGTGGGACAAGAACATCTTGTTGGTAAGGGTAGCATACTTCGTAAAGCGATTGAAAGTGGGAAAGTGCCATCTATGATCTTTTGGGGACCCCCTGGTACAGGTAAAACAACAATTGCTAATATTATAGCACATACTTTAAAAGTTCCATTCTTTCAATTAAGTGCAATCAGTGCCGGCGTAAAAGATGTAAGAGAAGTGATCGAACAGGCTAAAACACAACCTGGTGCTATTTTATTTATTGATGAGATCCATCGTTTTAATAAAGGACAACAGGATGCCTTACTTGGAGCAGTTGAAAAAGGGATTATTACTCTGATAGGTGCAACAACTGAAAATCCATCATTCGAAGTAAACAGTGCATTACTTAGCAGATGCCAGGTGTATGTTTTAAGGTCATTAAATGAAAAAGATCTTATAAAACTGCTTGAAACAGCAATAGAGAAAGATGAGATTCTTAAGAACAAAAAGATAGACCTGAAAGAAACTGCTGCATTGATAAATATATCTGGTGGGGATGGTCGAAAAATATTGAACCTACTCGAAATAGTTACCGATAGTTACAGTGATTCGAAAACATTATCCATTACAGATGAGTATGTTATGGAAGTTGCACAAAAAAGAATTGCATTATATGACAAAAGTGGTGAGCAGCATTATGATATAATATCTGCTTTTATAAAATCTATAAGAGGTAGTGACCCTAATGCTGCTATTTACTGGCTTGCCAGAATGATTGAAGGTGGAGAAGATGTAAAATTCATTGCCAGAAGATTGGTCATTTTGGCAAGTGAAGATATTGGTAATGCCAATCCAACAGCGCTGGTAATGGCAAATGCCTGTTTTGAAGCTGTTAATAAAATAGGTTACCCAGAGGCGAATATCATTCTTTCCCAATGCACAACTTATCTCGCTGCTTCTCCGAAAAGCAATGCTGCTGTAGCTGCCATCGGTGCCGCTCTTTCTTCTGTTAAAAAGTATGGTGACCTGCCCGTACCACTACATATAAGAAATGCCCCAACAAAATTGATGAAGAATATGGACTATGGAAAGAATTATGAATATTCACATAGCTATGAAAACAACTTCTCTGCACAGGAATATTTACCAAAAGAAATTTCAGGTACAAAATTCTATGAGCCCGGGAAAAATGCAAGAGAAGAAGAGATCAGAAAATTCCTTAAAAGTCTGTGGAAAGAAAAATACAATTATTAATATGCATCTTCAATATGGCTGATATAAACTGGATACTGAAAAAATTTGAGGAGCTTACTCCATATGAATTATATGCTATTCTGCAACTAAGAAATGAAGTGTTTGTAGTAGAACAGGATTGTGTGTACCAGGATGCTGACAATAAAGACCTCCTATCCTATCATTTAATGGGTTTGAAAGAAAATAAAGTAGTTGCATATACGAGGATCATTCCTCCGGGAATTTCTTATACAGAGCCATCAATAGGCAGAGTTGTAACATCTCCAAAAGAAAGAAAAACAGGACTTGGTAAAGAATTAATGGAAGTTTCATTATTTAAGATCAAAGATCTATTTGGCAATTTACCGGTTAAGATCGGAGCACAACTTTACTTAAAAAAATTCTACAACTCTCTGGGCTTTATAACTACCGGCGACACCTACCTTGAAGACAACATCCCACACATAGAAATGATCAAACCCTAGCTGATTTTCGTAAAATCACTACGTAATTGGACTTTTTTTAACTTCTTTCTTACAAATAGTTAAGAAAACATTCTTTCACTACTTGTTTCAATATCTACTTTAGTAGTGAGAAACCAATATTCGAAAATCTGAAATCCGATACCAATGAGAACAAGTGTACACACTGTGCGGCTGACCGTACTTATTATCTTACTAACATTTTTTTCCTTTTATTCCCAGGCACAATCAATCAGCTCTCCAAATGGTAAGCTGGAAGTTGGACTAGGCATAGGCCCTATGTTTTTTCTGGGTGATTTAGGTGGAAGCTATGGAATAGGAAAAGACTTTGTAAAAGATGTTGATCTTCCAATGACAAAAATCAGCAAAGGCATCTATCTGAATCTCTATCCTACAGAATGGGTGGGATTAAGAATAGCCGGAAATCTTGGCTATCTGCAAGGAGATGATGCCCAGGCCCCGGACAAAGGTGGCGCTGAAAGATATAGGCTGAAAAGAAATTTGAAATTTGAATCAAAAATCACTGAAGCATATGCCGCTATCGAGTTATATCCAACAGTGTTCTTTGAACAATATGATGGCCTTGCTCGTAAATTAAGACCATATGTACTAGGTGGGGCAGGTATTTTTCATTTCAATCCTAAAGGTGAATTTATTGAACCAGGTGGCACTACTAAAATGGTAGCGTTAAAACCACTTCGCCTGGAAGGACAAGGCTTTGCTGAATATCCTGATCGTAAAGAATATTCTTTAACACAAAAAGAAGTATTAATAGGTGGAGGATTTAAATTTTACATGTCAGAAAGTATGTATGTAGGATTTGAAATATTACATCGCAAAACATTTACTGACTATATAGATGATGTAAGTACAAAATATATAAACCCTGCCTTATTCAATACTTATTTATCTCCTGAAGATGCAGCTATGGCAAGACAACTTTACTTCAGAGAAAATATATATAACCCAGCTGTCAGCAGAATAACAATTGATGAACAAAGAGGAGATCCAACTGATAATGATGCATTCTTTTCAGGTATCATTCGTTTTGGATGGAGATTGAATGGAGCAAATTCACCAACTGGCAGAGCAAAACGGCAATTAAAATGTCCTGTTTTCTATTAATAAATCAAAATCCCCACCTATATGAAACTACATTTATTTGAAAATCGATTGAAAGCAATTACGGCACTCAGTTTAGTATGTTCAGGTTTAATACTTTCTAGTCCCGCTTTTGCAGAAAGCAAACCCTACATCAGTTTAGGAGAATACAAAACCGGAGAAAAGATTCCGTTAAAAAAGAAATTTAAAACAAAAATATTTTCTTCGAGAAATAACAGTATAGTTAAGATCTATCCTGATTTTATCAAAAGAGATATGCATGTAATTGCAAAAGATAATAATAAAGAGATCCTTGATTTCTTTGTTTTTGACTCTCAGGAAACATTGGTGTTTCACAAAAAAATGAAAGCAGATGATCATGAGTGTCTGAAGAGTTTTAAAAGAGGAAAATATATTTACCGGGTATTTACTGGAGATGAAGAGACGGCAGCTGGTGAAATAGAATTCCGTTAATAAAATTTCTAAACGTCGTCCCGATAAGCAGCAGGGAGCTTAATAAAATCTAATACCCGGTTGAAATAACCTGATCCGTTCTCTATTGGTACTCTCTATTGTATAAATTTTATTAAACACTCTCTGCAATGCTTGCGGGCAGAAAGGTTGAACTGTATATTACTTTGAAACTTTTCTTTTTAAAATTGAGCTCTTTTTTTCGTCATAACTAAGAAACCCGTAACGGCAGGGAAATTGTTCTAATCAATATCCGGTTGAAAAACCCAGCACCCTGGAGAACCGAAAGATTTTTCCAATCACTCCCTGTCCTTACTTACGGGTGCATCTACCCTCACTTTTTTCTCCATAATCCATTATATACCAGTTCACTGTTATAACTCAGTGTAAAAAAATCCTACTTTGTTTTTATTCCTCTGTAAAAAGAATGTTATATTAGATATATAATTTTCTATCAGGGTATCCTGAACCTTCAACTCAGGGGCGAATACCGAAAAGCCATACGAGTAGGTTTAACCAAAACTACCATTATGAATATTGTTGAAAGAGCAAAAAATATTTTGCTGAATCCAAAAACAGAATGGGATAATATTAATAACGAAACTCCCAATACACAAAATATCATTACAAATTATGTCATCCCACTTGTTGCAATAGGTGCTATTGCTTCATTTATTGGATGGGGATTAATTGGAAGAAGCTATAACTATGGCTTTGGAAGTTATAAAGTATCCGGCATTTCCCTTGGTATCAGATATGCAGTTATTGCATTAATTGGAGGTATTGGAGGAAGTTTATTATTGGCTGCAGTAATTGATGCTCTTGCTCCTACATTCAAATCTGAAAAAAACTTTGGAAGATCATTTCAAGTTGCCGCATATTCATCGACTGCAGGTTGGGTAGGCGCATTATTCAACATTCTTCCTGCTATAGCACTTTTAGGATCTCTGATAGGCCTCTATGGTTTATACCTTTTATATCTTGGATTACCCAAATTAAAAAAGACTCCTCAAGAACAAACAACAGGATATTTTATAGCAAGTCTTGTTGCGATGATAGTAGCTTCATTTGTTATTGGTTTAATTCTGGCAGCTATTCTTATACCAAAAACGAATTTTGCCACAGGAAATTTTAACTTCTGATAATTGAAAAAATATCTGAAAGTCCCGTCAAACACTCTGACGGGACTTTTTTTACATTAAGCTAACTCCAGTTTTAAAAAATCAGCTGTAAAACTTTCTTTATTCTTTGTCAAATCTTCCGGAGTTCCTTCAAATAAAATTCTTCCTCCACCATCACCACCTTCCGGACCAAGATCAATAATATGATCTGCAACTTTTATTACATCCATATTATGTTCAATTACCAAAACAGTATTTCCCCTGTCGACTAACCTGTTCAATACATCCAACAAATGTTGTATGTCTTCAAAATGCAATCCGGTAGTTGGTTCATCCAAGATGTAAAATGTTTTCCCTGTATCTTTTTTTCCCAGCTCGGTAGATAATTTTACCCTCTGTGCTTCTCCCCCGCTTAATGTTACAGATGATTGTCCCAATGTTATATAACCTAAGCCAACCTCTTCCAGTACTTTTATTTTTCTGTAGAGATAAGGTACATTTTGAAAAAACTCAACAGCCTCTTCAACGGTCATTTCTAAAACATCAGCAATAGATTTTCCCTTATAGCGGATCTCTAATGTTTCACGGTTATATCTTTTACCATTACATTTTTCACAATGCACATATACATTAGGTAAAAAATTCATTTCAATTACCCGCATACCGCCACCTTCACACACTTCACACCGGCCACTTTTAACATTAAAAGAAAACCTTCCTGGTTTATACCCTCTGATCTTTGCTTCCGGTAACGATGCAAATAATGTTCTGATCTCAGTAAAAAATCCACAATAGGTTGCAGGGTTACTCCTCGGTGTTCTGCCAATTGGCGATTGGTCAATCTCAATCACTTTATCAATA
>JAHEMN010000202.1 GCA_024643645.1 Chitinophagaceae bacterium
CCCGACATGAATTGATCAAGCACCTTTTTCTCGAATTTCGTTTGTTCTTCTTTTCTCATGATGCTGTTTGAATAAAATTAATAAATAAATTTATTTCAGACAGAGTTCAGTTTACACCCTCGTAATTTTTCTAAAACATTAACAATATCTTCTGCACGTGTACCTTTGATAGATGCTACCATAGTGCCTTCTTTTGATTTCCCTTTTTATTGGTTACAAAGGTGTAGAGTTCTCCTTTTGATAAACTAACTTCATCTATGCTTAAATGTTGGCTTATATTGTCTGGGAACAACATATAATCTTCCGCATGATGCCTTTGTTTCCAATCTTTAAAACCACTACTGTAATGTTTGTATTGTCGTCTTAACTTAGTGGCTTTTACCTGATAATAACTTCCAATATTACTAATGGTATCTTCACGAGTGTCAATCTGTACCTTTTAAAAAAGCTGACAATTCTTTAGTCAATCTAGATCCTTTGCTTAAAAAAGAGTAATTACTTCTTATTTCTTTACCCGTTACTTTATGACGCCATCTACGACAACGAATCACCAAATAAACAGCTTGACCACGGATAGGAAAATCTTGGACTCGAGAACCAGGTGAAAATCCTTTTGATTCATATTCAGATAAACAATAACCTTTGGGTAATATATTTTTCTCATCTAAATGAAGTTCTAATTCCATAGACTTTGTAGATACATCACCTAATTTATGATAGTTAATCAATTCAAAATGATGACTTATTAGAGGTGGCAATACTTCTTTTAAAAATAATGAATCCAAAGGCTTATTCTTTTTGCTAAGATAAATAACTCCCCCTATATTTTAACATGACCCAAAATAACTTCAAAGGGGCTCAGAAAAGTTTATTTTTGGTTCAATCCAAAAACTTTACATGAGCTCATTAAATATTTTCAACTAAGGGAATATAATTTATCTTTACAGCACTAAATACGTTGTAAACTTGCTGAACACACTATCCATACAAAATTACGCTTTAATAGATCAATTAAATGTTTCATTTAAAACTGGCTTCACTATAATTACGGGCGAAACTGGAGCAGGTAAGTCCATATTACTTGGCGGTCTTGGTTTGGTTTTAGGAAAAAGAGCTGATTTAAGTTCATTGCGCGATGAAACAAAAAAATGCATCATTGAAGCCACTTTCGAAATCGACAATTATGATCTAAAAGATTTTTTCAAGGATAATGATTTAGATTATGAGAATAAAACCATCATTCGAAGAGAAATATTGCCAAGCGGAAAGTCAAGGGCCTTTGTGAATGATTCTCCAGTTACACTCGATGTTTTATCTTCTTTAGGGACTAGTCTTATTGATGTGCATTCGCAGCACCAAACCCTTCAATTAGCCGAGAACGATTTTCAACTGAAAGTTATTGATGCTCTGGCAGACAATAGAAAAATACTTTTACCTTTTAGAACCAAATTAGCAGCCTATCAAAAAAACCAGAGAAATCTTAAATCATTACTGTCGTTTCAAGAAAATGCTGTTAAAGAGCATGATTATAACAAGCATCTATTAAAAGAGTTAGAAGTAGCTCCGTTGAAAGAAGGAATACTCGAGGAATTAGAAGAGCAATATGAGCAGCTAAATAATTTTGAAATTATCGTAGCTCAGCTCTCAAAAGGGCATCAGCTGTTGAATGACGAGCAGGTTGGAGTTATTAATTTAATAACCGAATTAAAATTGGCGTCAGGCAAATTAGCCACTTATGGCCATCAGTTTGAAAGTTTACATGAGCGCATTCTTTCTGTTTTTATTGAAATTGATGATATCTCTTCTGAATTCGATTCTCTGCAAGAGAAAGCAGAAGCCAACCCCAAATTATTAGAAGAAGTAAATGCTAAACTTCAAGTACTATACAATTTACAAAAAAAACATAATGCTACAAATATTACCGAGCTCATAGAAATTAGAGACGTTTTATCGGAAAAAGTAAGCGCAACAGAAAATGTTGAACTAGAGATAAGTAAAAAGGAGCAAGAGCTATCTATTCAAGAAAAAGAATTAGACAAATTAGCTCTAGAAATTAGCAATAGACGCATAAAAATTATACCAGAATTAAAGAAGCAATTGGCAGAAAGCCTATCGCAGTTAGGCATGCCTAGTGCTTCTTTTCAAATTGAGATTCAACGTTCCCAAATCTTTAACAATAATGGCAAAGATGAGCTCGTGTTCCTTTTCGCAGCCAATAAGGGTTCTAATTATGGAGACTTAAAGAAAGTGGCCTCTGGAGGTGAATTATCTAGAATAATGTTGACAATCAAATCTATTTTAGCTAAGTACGAGCAGTTGCCTACGATGATGTTTGATGAGATAGATACAGGAGTTTCTGGTGAAATTTCTAATAAGATGGGAGATATTATGCAAGCAATGAGTAAAACCATGCAGGTATTTTCGATTACGCACCTGCCACAAGTGGCCTCAAAAGGTACGCATCATTATAAGGTTTATAAGGTAGAAGAGGAGGCTATAACGAATACTAAAATGAAAAAGCTAACTAGCGAAGAACGTATAGTAGAACTAGCTGAAATGTTGGGAGGTAAAACACTGTCTGATTCTGCACTAGCACATGCTCGCCAATTGTTAGGCTAGTTTTATCACATAAGGCTAAACTATTTATCAAAAATCTAACTTTCAAATAAGTAACAATCCAATTTTTAATATCTTTGATTGAATAAAAAAAATACAAAAAACTAATAAAATGTCATACAACCTATTAAAAGGAAAAAGAGGAATAATTTTCGGGGCTTTAGATGAAAATTCTATTGCATGGAAAACAGCTGAACGCGTTCATGAAGAGGGAGGTTCTTTTGTGCTAACCAACGCTCCAATAGCCATGCGCATGGGTCAAATAAATGAATTAGCAAAGAAAACAGGCTCCCAAATTATTCCTGCCGACGCAACGAGTGAAGAAGATTTAGCTTTGCTAGTTGAAAAAGCTACTGAAATTCTGGGGGGCAAACTAGATTTTGTTCTTCATTCCATAGGCATGTCTGTAAATGTTCGTAAAGGAAGGCCTTACACTGATGAAAAGTATGATTTTACAGTAAAGGGCTGGGATGTTTCTGCATTATCGTTCCATAAAGTAATGCAGGCGCTATATAAAGCTGGCGCAATGAATGAGTGGGGAAGTATAGTGGCTTTAACCTATATGGCTGCGCAGCGCACCTTTCCTGATTATAATGATATGGCAGATAATAAAGCCTATCTAGAGTCTGTAGCGCGTAGCTTTGGGTATTTTTTCGGGAAAGAAAAAAACGTTCGTGTAAATACCATTTCACAGTCACCTACACCAACCACTGCTGGACAAGGGGTAAAAGGCTTTGATGGTTTCATTAATTACGCCGAAAAAATGTCGCCATTAGGAAATGCTACAGCACAAGATTGTGCAGGCTATACCATTACTTTGTTTTCAGACTTAACTAAAAAGGTAACAATGCAGAATTTATTCCATGATGGAGGATTTTCTAATACTGGTGTTAGTCAAGAAGTTATTGAGTACTTTAATAAGTAAAAAATCACATAAAAAACCCAAAGCCATTCGAGACTCCGAATGGCTTTTATGTTTATAGCAACTACAAATGAATTTAGATTTTTCTTTTATAGTTCCCGTATATAATAGACCTAATGAGATTAAAGAATTATTAGATAGTCTTTTGCTTCAGACCTATACGAAACTTTTTGAGATTGTCATCGTTGAAGATGGGTCATCTTTGAGCTCAGAAGCTATTGTAGAGGCATACGAGTCTAAATTAAATATAACGTATCTTAAGAAATGGAATAGTGGTCCTGGGGATTCCCGTAATTATGGAATGAAAAACGCCAAAGGAAATTATTTTATAATATTAGATTCAGATTGTATTGTACCAGCTCCATATTTAACTAAGGTAAGCGAATCATTACAAGAGCATTATGTAGATTGTTTTGGCGGACCAGATGCAGCTCACGAAAGTTTTACACTTGTTCAGAAGGCTATCAACTATGCTATGACTTCTTTTTTAACAACAGGCGGAATAAGAGGAGGTAAAACTGCGGTAGATAGGTTTCAGCCTCGAAGTTTTAATATGGGTATTTCCAAAGCAGCATTCGACGCTACTGGGGGCTTTGGTCGTCTGCATCCAGGGGAAGATCCAGATCTTACTTTTAGAATATGGCGAAGTGGCTTTAAAACTAAATTAATTTCAGAAGCATTTGTATTTCATAAACG
>JAHEMN010000062.1 GCA_024643645.1 Chitinophagaceae bacterium
CACTGCGTAATAGAAATTTTCCCAGTTATCAGTTTTGGAATTCATTTCCGTAACAAGATGCTTTCTGATAACCGGATCTTGTAACCTTTCCCTGAGTTTACCAAATCCTCCATCTTGTAATGTGGGTGGTAAAGTTGCTGTAAGCCCTGTACCCCCTGCTAAATAAGTATACATATCTGCAGTGATATCTTGACCTTCAGATCTTGCTCTTTCAACTCTTTTTATGACACTGTCCATTTTTGGCCAATTATCTTTTCCAGCAGCTTTCAGGTGATATATTTCTGCAGGAATATTTGCTTCTTTCGATATCGTAATTAGTTCCTCTACTGCTTCATATAATTTGTCACCTTCACTTCTCATGTGACTGATATACATTCCTCCGTATTGAGAAGCTACTTTACATAATTCTACTAATTCGTTTGTTTTTGCAAAAAATGCAGGAGGGTAAATTAAAGAAGTGCCAACACCCATAGCTCCTTCTTCCATTGCTTGTTTCACTAATTGCTTCATAGAATCCAATTCAGTAGATGTTGGATCCCTGTTCTCCTCACCAATTACATTCATCCGGATAGTAGTAGCACCAACAAATGAAGCCACATTACAACTGATTCCTTTTTTTTCAAGATAATCCAGGTATTGGCCTAATGTATTCCATTCAACTTTATACTTAATATCTGTTTGTGCTTCTTGCTGTTGTTTTTTTAATTTTTCATTTAGTGGTCCCATACTCCAGCCTTCGCCCATCACTTCAAGTGTTACTCCTTGTCTGATGTCACTCTGGCTATTACCATCTTCGATCAAAGATTCGGTTGCCCAACTCAGCATATTGATGAAGCCAGGTGCTACTGCATTTCCTTTTGCATCAATTTCATTTGAAGCGGTTGCTGCAGATAGATCTCCAATAAAAGCAATGGTATCATTTTTTATTCCAATATCCGCTTTAAAAGGTTCGTTTCCATTGCCATCGTAGATCATTCCATTTCGTATAATGGTATCATATTGTTTTTTTGAATTGCATGAAAATAAAAATACAATAATCAGCAAACTGATGACTTGTTTCATATATTACTACTTTTTGGTTGCTTTAAATGTTCCGTTCGGTTGAATAAAAGAAGCACCTTCAACAACTCCTTTTTCATTTACATCGAATAATATACTATAACCGTCCAGTATTTTTATTTTGAATTCATTCTTACCAATGGCTACCAATTCATATTCCGGCTGACCGCTGATAATTCCCCATAAAGTATTTTCACCTCGTACTTCAAATTTTATTGTTTGAGGTCCCAATGAATATTCTCCGGCATATTTTTCCAGTTCTCCTTTCTTTAAACTGATCTCTTTTACTTCCTTCTTAAATTCGATGTCATCAACGCCCTGCTCAAATGGAATAATTATTTTATCAATATCTCCTTTCGAGTTTATTTCAAAACTAAAACGGATTGGCTCACCACCTTCTAAGGCAGGATCGAGAATGACGGCATTGAACTGATCGTAATGAAAATGATCCAGACGTACATCTATGTTATTGAATTTAGACATCAATCCTCCATCTTTCAGTATAATTTCAAGAGAACCATATCCAGGATTAGTGTAAGTTCCTGTATAGTCTTTTAAGTTGTGTGATGGTTTAGTATTGAATACATGGCCAATACTGTCATTCTTTAATATTGTCTTTGCTGCTTCTTTTGCTTTATTGGCATTATCCAACAAAAATTTATTCCAATTCTCATATCGCAGTTTCAACATACGATCTGCTATAAAATTTCTGATACTGGAAGTTACACCGCCCTGATTGGAAGAAACAAAAATGCCGATACTGTCACTCGGATAAAAACCAGTGGTAGTAATAAAGCCATCAATACCACCGCCATGTTCTACTCTGTAATGGCCTCTGTAACTACTTAATCCCCATGCAAGTCCATAACCTGAAAAATGAATATCCGGTTGATCGGAACCGGGAGTTCCGCCACCTGTTGCCATTTGTACTGTTATTGCAGCATTACGGTATGCAGAAGAAAATATTTCTTTATCATTATACTTGCCATTATTGATCCAGGTAATAAGCCATTTGGCCATATCTTTTGCAGAACTGTTCACGGAGCCAGCCGGTCCCATTGCATCAATATTACGATAAGGAATAGCTTTTAATATTGAATCTTTTGTAGAGTATGCCAATGAATGGTCATTAGATTTTTCCATATCACTTACTGAAAGATTTGTATTACTCATTCCAAGTGGTGTGAAAATTCTTTCCTTCATATTTTCTTCCCAGCTTTTTCCCGTTATTTTCTCTATTACTACACCCTGTGCAAGAAACATGAAGTTATTATACTGCCATCTTTCTCTCAGTTCTGCTGATGGCTCCTGGTATTGGATCCTTTTTAATAATTCATCTCTTGATGCCCATGATCCATACCATGACATATCATGGCGGGGCAATCCGGTTCTATGGCACATCATATCACGGAGAGTGGCATGAGTATTTGTATATTCATTTTTAAATTTTAATTCTGGAAGGTAGTTTCTAACTGGTTTATCTATATCCAGTTTGCCTTCTTTTTCCAACATACCTATTATTGAAGCAGTGAAAGCCTTACTACATGAACCAATTGCAAACTGTGTATTTTCAGTAACGGGTAATTTTTTTTCTACATCACGGTAACCAAAACCCCCGGTATAAACTACTTTTCCTTTTTCAACTACTGCTATAGTTACTCCTGCAGCATTCCAGTCTTTTAAAACTTTAGTCACAAAAGTGTCTAAGCCTGCCAGGCGTTTATCAGTAGGTTTTTGACCAATTATTAAAAATGGGATCAGCAGAAAAAATAAGAGAGCTCTTTTTTTCATAATATTATTTTTTGAGTGAAGAATATTATTAATAGAAGATTTTAAATGTAAGCAATTTTTATTTTTTATGTAAGTGCCTGATGCAGATCACTGAATATATCCTGCAAATTTTCAATGCCAACATTCATTCTAATTAATCCATCAGTGATACCATATTTTTCTTTTTCTTCTTTTGGTATACCAAAATGAGTCATTGATGCCGGATGTGATAGTAAAGTATCGCATGTGCCTAAAGAAACTGTTCTGGTACACATTTTAAGTTTATTCATAAAATTAATGCCGCCTTGTAATCCATTCTTTAATTCGAAACTCAGCATTGCACCGGGATGCCGCATTTGTTTCATCGCTACGTAATGATCAGGGTGCGAAGAAAGCCCGGTATAATTAACGTTTGCAACGGCATCATTTGTTTCTAAGAAATTTGCTACTTCTAAAGCATTGTGGCAATGTCGTTCCATCCTTAATTCTAATGTTTTTATTCCTTGAATTAATAAAAAAGTGTCAAAAGGGTTGGAATTGCCACCCAATAAGCGATGTGTTTTTGTCGCTTTTGTATTCATGAACTCTACATCCTTGCCTATTAAAATGCCGCCAATGGCAGTTCCATGTCCGTTTAAAAATTTGGTGGTTGAATGAACGATAAAATCAACATCAAACTGAAAGGGTTGTTGTAAATAAGGAGTGGCAAATGTATTGTCACATGCTGTTATGCAATTATATTGCTTAGCCAGTTTAGTAAGTTCTTCTATATCCACACATTGTATCGTTGGATTTGCTGGTGTTTCCAGGTACAACATTTTTATGGCCGGATCATTTTTTAATATCTCTGATGCAACATTCATATCTCTCAGATCGGCAATTACAGCATCAATTTTAAAAGATGGTAAAATGTTATTCACCAGTTCATTGGTGCCACCATAAAGTGAATAATGAGTAAGGATCTTATCACCTGGTTTTAAAGTTGCAAGCATTAATGTAGATATAGCAGCCATACCAGAGGCATGTAATATTCCTTTTGCTTCTGTTGCCAGGCCAAAAGTTTCCAACGCAGTGATCTTGTTTTCTGCTTCAGCAATTGTAGGATTTCCCCAGCGACTATAAATGAATCCTTCTTCCAAACCACTAAACCGTCGCATACCTTGTTCTGCATCATCAAAAACATATGTGCTGCTTGCATAAATAGGAACCTGGTGTGCATACATCGGATCTTTTATATGCCCTGCATGTACTGCAACAGAACTCCAACCCGTCAATGTTTTTTCAGATGGTTCAGAAGAACGGGGAAAACTTTTATCCATAAAAAACTTTTGTAATGGTGAAATTTGATTAATTATACATTTATTCCAAAGCTAAATGAAAATGAAGGAATTACTAAAACAGTATGCTGCTTACAATATCTGGGCCTCACAAAAGATTTTAGATGTAATAAGATCATTGCCGGAAGAAAAACATATTGCCGAAGTGCCCAGCAGCTTCAATAGTTTAATGAAAACTGTTTTACATATGTGGGATGCTGAAAGTGTATGGTGGCAACGCATGAAATTGCAGGACAGGTTAATAATTCCGAGTGAGATATTTAAAGGAAATATGAAAGATGCTGCAGATGGATTATTACAACAGTCAAAACAATGGGAAGAATGGATAAAAAATGCTTCTGATCTGGCAATTGATCATGTTTTTCAATACCAGAATTCAAAGCGGGAACAATTCAAACAACCAATTTATCAAATGGTCATGCATGTTTTTAATCACAGCACATATCATAGAGGTCAATTGGTTAATATGTTGCGGCAATTAGGGGTTGAAAAAATTCCACAAACTGATTTTATGTTGTGGGGCAGAAGTAAAAAATAAATTAATACTCCCACTTAACCAATGTAGCTCCCCAGGTAAATCCACCACCAAAAGCTGCCAATACAATATTATCACCTTTGTTCAATTCGTTTTTCCATTCCCATAAGCATAATGGAATAGTAGCAGCAGTAGTGTTGCCATATTTTTGAATATTGATCATTACTTTTTCTTTTGGTAAACCCATTCTGTTAGCAGTAGCATCAATGATTCTGAGGTTGGCCTGATGGGGAACAAGCCAGGCAATATCATCACCAGTTAATTTATTTCTTTCTAATAATTCTGCACTTACATCCGCCATTCCTTTTACTGCAAATTTGAAAACCGATTGGCCTTCCTGATAGGCATAATGTTCTTTCGCCATAACAGTTTCTATACTTGCCGGCTTTAATGAACCTCCTGCTTTCATATGTAAAAATTGACTTCCATTTCCATCACTTCTGAGAATACTATCCAATACACCATATCCTTCATAATTTGGTTCCAGTAAAACTGCTCCTGCTCCATCACCAAAAATTATACAAGTTGTCCTGTCTTCATAGTCAACAATTGCACTCATTTTATCCGCTCCACAAACGACAACTTTTTTATAACGTCCACTTTCTATTAATGCTGCACCCTGAGTCAATGAAAAAAGAAATCCTGAGCATGCTGCTGAAACATCAAAACCCCAGGCATTCTTCGCACCTAATTTAGCACAGGCAATATTCGCTGTTGATGGAAAAACCATATCCGGAGTAACTGTGCCAACGATCAAACAATCTATTTCTTCCGGGCTGATACCTCTTTTTTCGCATAATTGTTTTACAGCAGGTACTACCATATCAGATGTTGCCAGTCCCTCACCTCTTAATATTCTTCTTTCTGATATGCCTGTACGGGTACGAATCCATTCATCATTCGTATCAACCATTTTTTCAAGATCTGCATTAGTCAATTTATCTTCCGGAACATATCCACCGATAGCTGTGATTGCCGCTGTAATTTTTTTTGTTATCATCCTTTATTAGATATTTAATATTGCCGATAAAGTTAAGGTAAGATAGACGAAGAAGAAATCAGAAAGGAAATATTCATTTTATCTCCTGCTGATTGCTGTCAGTCTTCAACCCGATTTCACTATTTTCGCAACCTATGATTGCATACCTTAAAGGAGAATTTGTACATAAAAGTCCCGCAATGGTTCAAGTTGAGGTAAATGGTGTTGGATATGAAGTGCAGATCAGTCTGCACACTTTTTCAAAAATTCAACACCTTGAAAAAGGCATTTTACAAACAGCCTTATTGATCAGGGAAGATGCTCATATTTTATACGGTTTTTTTGATTTGGCTGAAAAAGAAATGTTTTTGCACTTATTAAGTGTTTCGGGTATTGGAGCATCAACAGCCCGGGTAATGTTGTCATATATGAAGCCTGACGAATTGGCAAGTGCTATAATTCATGGAGAAACAAGGACTTTGGAAGGAATAAAAGGAATTGGACGAAAAACAGCTGAAAGAATGATCGTGGAATTGAGGGATAAATTGGCAAAACAGCCTATAGATTCAAATATTTCGCCATTGAAAAACAATACTTTGCAGCAGGATGCGTTAAATGCTTTAACCGCTTTAGGTATCAGTAGACAGGTGGCTGGAAAGGCTCTCGAAAAAACGATTGCAAACAATCCGGATCTTTCTGTTGAGGAGTTGATTAAGTTAGCACTTCGTACCCTTTAATCTAATTTTTTAGGAAACTAACTGATGGAGTAAAAACATTGAACCTTAAAACTGCGCATATCCACCGTACGCTGGTAATCTTAGCCATGTTATTTGTTTCTTTTACAGAAGCAAATGCCCGCTACGATTTTTTCGGCCCTGCCAGATTTTTATATAAATCTGATACTACCCGCTATCCATTAGCTGATCGGAGAGGAGATCCTTACACTTATCAAAGCAACAATACTTTCGATTTCAGAGATACTGCTTTTTTAAAAAGAACGATAGAGTATGATCCAAAAACAAAGCAATATTACATCGTTGAAAAAATAGGGAATACCTATTATCGTACACCTACTTCTTTTTCGATGGAAGAGTTTATCCGTTTACAGGGAAAACAAGATGAAGAAGATTATTTCAGAAAAAGATCAGCATTATTGTCGAATATGAACCGCAGGTTATTCAAACCTAAATTCAAAGTATCAAATGATTGGTTTAACCGGATTATGGGTGTAGGTCCTGATGGTAAAGTAAAAATCGATATTCGTCCTTCGGGGTATGTTGATTTCCTTGCTGGTTACCAGGGTCAGAATATTAAAAATCCTACATTACCTGAGAGAGCAAGAAATAATGGTGGGTTTGATTTTAATATGAACTCTCAATTACAGATGGATGCCAGTATCGGTGAAAAATTAAAACTTCCTATTAATTATAATACGTTAGCCAATTTCAATTTTGAAAATCAACTGAAACTGGATTTTCAAGGAAAGGATGATGATATTTTAAAAGTATTTCAGGCAGGTAATACAAATTTTGCATCTAAAGGAACTTTGATCCCGGGAGCTCAATCATTATTCGGTATTAAGACTCAACTCCAATTTGGAAAATTATATGTAACAACCGTGTTGGCTAATCAGCAGTCACAAAGGCAATCGCAAACAGCACAAGGTGGAGCAACAGCACAAAGTTTTTCTGTAAAAGCAGATGAATATGATGAGAACCGTCACTTTTTGATGGGGCAGTATTTCCGCAACAACTATAATACTGCAATGAAGCAATTACCGGTCGTTAATTCACGGGTGCAATTATTGCGATTAGAAGTATGGGTTACTAATAGAAATGGTGCTACGACTGATACAAGAGATATCGTTGGTTTTATGGATTTGGGTGAAGGCAGTCCTTATAACACAGCTGTTATTACCGGTACTGGAGAGCAATTACCGGTTAATAGTGCCAATAATTTATATTCTACTATCACTTCAAATCCTGCTTATAGAAATTCTTCACAAGTGCAGAGTCAGTTAACTGCTTTAGGGTTATTACCGGTACAGGATTTTGAAAAGACATTTGCCCGTAAACTTCAGTCATCTGATTATTACTTTAATCCACAGATCGGATTCCTTTCTTTGAACCAACCATTACAGCCAGACGAAGTATTAGGCGTTTCTTATCAGTATACTTATAATGGAAGGGTTTTCCAGGTAGGAGAATTTTCTCAGGATGTGCCGCCGGATACTACCGGTTCATCACAAAGAGTTTTATTCCTGAAATTATTAAAAGCAACTTCACAAAGAACGAATCTTCCTATATGGGATCTGATGATGAAAAATGTTTATTCAGTTGGATATGGTCAATTGGAAAGGCAAGATTTCAAATTGGACCTTACATACGAGGAGCCAAGTTTAGGAGAGAAAAGGTATTTACCGCCAGCAGATGTTATTTCAAATTACCAGGGCCAGCCTATTCTTTCATTAACAAATCTTGACAGGCTTAATAATCAAAATGATCCGCAGCCTGACGGTGTTTTTGATTTTGTAGAAGGCTTTACTGTGATATCATCACAAAGCAGAATTATATTTCCTGTATTAGAGCCTTTTGGTCATGACCTTGATTATGTTTATTCAACACAGGCTTTAAGGGATCAATATCTTTTCTACCCACTATATGATACGATCAAAGCAATTGCACAAACTTTTGCCAATCTGAACAGGTATAAGATCGTAGGTCGTTCTAAATCATCTGGTGTTGCTCCTGGTTTTGGGGGCGGGTTGGCCGGAAGTAATAATCAGGCATCTGGCGAATACCAACTGGGGTATAATATACCGAGAGGAAGTGTTACTGTTACAGCCAGCGGACAAGTACTGCAAGAAAATGTGGATTATGAGATCAATTATGATCTTGGAACTTTAAGAGTAACGAATGCAGCTATTGTAAATTCAGGTGTGCCGGTCAATATATCTTATGAGAATAACCAGGCATTCGGATTTCAACAAAAGAATTTTCTGGGTCTAAGACTTGATTACATCGCCAATAAGAAATTGACAATGGGCGGTACCATTGTAAGATTGGGAGAAAGGCCATTCTTTATTAAACAATCATACGGTGAAGATCCGATCAAGAATACGATGTATGGGTTTGATATTGATTACAGAAATAATATACCACGCCTCAGCAAATGGTTGGACAAATTACCATTTTATTCAACAAAAGAAATGTCTTCGATCACTGCATATGCTGAAGCTGCGTTATTGCAACCCGGACATGCAAAACAAATAAACGGTACCGATACAGAAGGAAGTACAGAAAACGGCGGCCAGGTTTATATTGACGACTTCGAAGGTACCCGTGCCAACATTGATCTTAGGTTCCCGCTGATAAGTTGGACATTAGCATCAATTCCACAGAACAATGGATTGTTTCCTGAATCAGGATTGATCAATAATTTACAAAGTGGTTTTAACAGGGGAAAATTAGCCTGGTATAATATTGAACCGATTTTGCAGGAAAAAAGAAGTTCGAATAATCCTTTAAGGAATAATCTGGCGGAGTTATCTAAACCAGAAACAAGACAAGTTCTTTTAAGAGAATTATTTCCAAAAAGAAGCACACAGTTTGGAGAAGGATTATTAACCACATTCGATCTTGCATTCTATCCAAAAGATAAAGGGCCTTATAATTTTGAAGATAGAAACACTAGGATGAATGCAAATGGCAAACTGTTGAATCCAAAACAGGCTTGGGGTGGTTTAATGCGGAATATTGACCAGACTGATTTCGAGACGAATAATATTGAGTTTATAGAATTCTGGTTACAGGATCCATATATTACCAATTCAGCGAATCCGAATGGCGGTCAGCTTTATTTCAATCTTGGAAATATTTCAGAAGATATATTAAGAGATGGTAAAAGAGGTTATGAAAATGGTTTGCGTACACCTACTAATAATGCGGCGATTGATTCCAATACCGTTTGGGGTCAGGTGCCTTCAAATCCATTACAGGTAACCAATGCTTTTAGTATTCAACCAACAGATCGTCAGTATCAGGATGTTGGATATGACGGTTTGCAGGATGTAGATGAAGTAAGAAGATTTAATTCATATCTAAATAATCTGCAAACAAATTTTGGTCCGGGTTCATTGGTTTATCAAAGAGCTTTAATCGATCCATCTGCTGATAATTTCAAGCCATATAGAGATGCATCATTTGATGGAGCTACACCTGCAGGTATATTGGAAAGATATAAGAATATCAACAACCCACATGGTAACTCACCGATAGCAGATAATAATACACAGTTTGTAAATGCATTCACTCAATATCCTGATGCAGAAGAATTGAACAGGGATAACACAATGAATGAAGTGGAAGAATACTTCCAGTATAAAGTTGATATTAAACCAAACATGTTAACCGGTACTAATTTTATTACAGATGTAAGAACACCAGTAGTAACATTAGCAGATGGTTCCAGCAGAACTGAAAGATGGTATCTGTTCCGTATTCCTATTAAGCAATATCAGCAGAAGATCGGAAACATTCCTGATTTTAAATCAATTCGTTTTATGCGGATGTTTGTTACAGGATTTGATGATTCAGTTGTTATGCGTTTTGGAAAATTGGAATTGGTTCGTAATCAGTGGAGGAAGTACCAGTTTAAAATAGACACAACAGGTAATTATGTAAATCTTCCAACAAATGATCCAACCACAGTTAATACACTGGCTGTAAATGTGGAAGAGAATGATCAAAGGGATCCGATCATTTACAGGATCCCTCCGGGAATTGAAAGACAACAGCAATTAAGTAATAATAATGTAGCCTTATTTCTGAATGAGCAATCATTGAGTGTTCAGGTATGTGGTTTACAGCAAAATCAGGCAAGGGGAGTTTTTAAAACTTTGAATCTTGATATGCGTCAGTACGGAAGACTAAAAATGTTTATCCATGCTGAGTCAGTTAAAAATTCACAGCCTATTGAACCGGGAGATATGCGGGCAGTAGTGAGAATTGGAAATGATTTTGCCGGTAATTATTATGAAGTAAAAATTCCATTAAAGATTACACCTTTTGGTGCAACCGATTCGACAGAAATTTGGCCATCAGAAAATAACCTGGATTTTGATCTCGAAATATTATCAAGGTTAAAATCTAAAAGAAACAGAAGTGGAGCTTCACCATCTATTTATTATAGTGAAACAACACCAGATGGCAGAACCTATGCATTATTAGGAAATCCTAATCTTGGTGAAGTGAGAGGTATGCTTTTGGGTGTAGAAAATGTAAACCAGGAATCTATTTGCACTGAAGTCTGGTTTAATGAACTAAGACTTTCCAACTTAGATGAAAAAGGGGGATGGGCTGCTTTGGCAAGGGCAGATGTTAAGTTAGCTGACCTTGGTAGCTTATCGCTTTCTGCTACTGCCAGAACAAGAGGGTTTGGTACGTTGGAGCAAAGAGTTAATGAAAGAAGCAGGGAAGATGTTTATACGATTGATGCTGCAGCAACAATAGAAGCAGCCAAATTATTACCGAAAAGCCTTGGATTGCAATTGCCGGTATATATGGGTATTAGCCATAGAAGTAGTAGTCCGGAATATGATCCATACGATCTAGACATTGAGCTTCAGGAAAAGTTGAGAGATGTAAGTGGAAAAGAAAGAGATTCAATTCGTAATGAATCAGTAGATATTACAACTATCAAAACTTTTAATGTTACCAATGCAAGGAAACTGAAAACGGATGGCAAGCGGCCAAAATTCTGGAGTGTAACAAATTTTGATTTCAATTATTCTTATATACAAACGATCAGTCATAATCCTTTGATTGAAAGAGATGAAATGAGAAGAACAAGGGGTGCTGTCGGCTATACATATGCACCACAGTCCAAACCATTTGAACCATTTAAAAACCTGATCAAATCGAAATCACCCTGGTTGGCACTTATCAAGGATGTCAATTTCAATTATGCACCTTCACAGATTTCATTTAAGGCCGACGTATTTCGCCAGTTTGGTGCAGTAAGGCCAAGAAATGTTGGTGGTGGTCCCTATCAGATACCAGAGACTTATAATAAGTATTTCACTTTTGACAGGTATTATATATTACAGTGGAATCTAACAAGATCTATTTCCATTGATTTTAATGCCATAAATAATGCAAGAATAGACGAACCTTATGGAAGGATTGATACTAAATTGAAAAAAGATTCAGTTCGTACCAATTTATTTAAAGGAGGAAGAAACACCAGCTATCGCCAGGAGGTAACTGTTTCTTATAATGTGCCTACACAAAAAATTCCATTATTGAACTGGACTTCTATAAGAGCAAGTTATAATACAAAATATAACTGGCTGGCCGGTTCATTATTGGCAAGAACACCCGAAATCGATCTTGGTAATTCCTTATCAAATACACAAACTAGAACTATTAACGGAGAATTGAAGTTTGAAGAGTTGTATAATAAGTGGAGATTTCTGCGAGCAGTAAATACGAATGCTCCAAAACCTCCACCATCACCTAAAGGTGCACCCGGTACTCAGGGAAATGATGATAAAAAGAATAAAAAAGATAGAAAGAGTGGAAATGATGCAGGAGGGGATGATAAAAAAGGTGTACAAAAAGATAAGCAGGTTACACCTGATAAAAATGTACAGGATTCTACAAAAACTGTGATAGGTAAGAATGGAAAAGTGAAAAAGAAAAAAGTAAAGAAAGTAAAAGAGAAAAAAGTAAAAGAGAAAAAAGATCCGAACAGGCCGTTACCGGAAATTGCCAAAGTGCCGAAATTCCTTTTGCAATTAGCTACTTCTTTGAAAAGAGTTGGTATTCAATATACAGAAGATTTTGGAACGATGTTGCCGGGATATATGGATAGTACACAAGTTCTTGGATATAATTTAAAGAGCGGACAACCAGGCTTCGGTTATATATTCGGTTATCAGCCCGATACAAGCTGGATCAACCGGTTTGGAGCAAAAGGATTATTGTCAACTGATACATTGGTTTCTGCAATGATCCAGCAGCGTTATAATCAGCGGTTAAATATAACAGCACAGGTTAGTCCTTTCAGAGATTTTAATATTGATATCAACCTGGATAAGACATATGATAAACAATATTCTGAGTTGTATAAGGACACCAGTAAGTTTGATAATGTAGGGTTGACAAGATTGAATCCATATGCATTAGGAAGTTTCAATGTTAGTTATATTTCTTATCAGACATTATTCAAAAAATTCGATCCTAATCAGTTATCGGAAACATTTAAAACTTTTCAGAGTAACAGGGTCATACTTTCAAAAAGATTAGCAGGATTAAATGATTACCAGGGTGGTGTAATTGATCCAAATGATCCAAAGTACTTTCTTGGCTATGGCCGCTATTCGCAGGATGTGGTGATACCTGCATTCCTGGCTGCCTATACAAATAAAGATCCGAATTCTGTAAGCCTTATTAAGAATAATAATCCAAATCTCCGGTCAAATCCATTCTCCGGTATTATACCTAAACCAAACTGGACAGTTACTTATACTGGCTTGTCACGGTTAAAAGGATTAGATAAGATATTTACAAATGTTACTATTCGTCATGGCTATCACAGTACTTTTAGCATGAACAGCTTTAATACAGCATTACTATTTGCAGATCCATTACGAATCAGTTATCCATCATTCCGTGATACATTAACCGGCAATTATGTTCCTTACTTCCTTGTACCAAATATTACTATACAGGAAGCATTTGATCCATTGATTGAAATTGATATGACCTTCACAAATCAATTGACTACAAGAATTGAATTCAGAAAAAGTCGTCAGTTGAGTTTAAGTTTGATTGACTATCAGTTGGCAGAGAACAGGAGTACTGAGGTTACTTTCGGGTTTAACTGGCGTAAGAAGGGTATGCCATTGATAAAGAAGATCGGTAAGATGAAATTGGATAATGATGTTACTTTCCGGTTTGACTTTAGCCTGAGAGACGATGCTACTGCCAACAGTAAATTAGATCAGGGTACATCGTTTGGTACTGCAGGGCAAAAAGTAATTCGTATAGCACCTTCTATTGACTATGTGCTGAATAACCGGGTAAGTATGAAATTGTATTTTGAGCAAAACCGCAATATTCCAAAGATCAGTAATGCCTTCCCGATCACTAATACAAGAGCAGGATTACAAGTTAGAGTTTCACTGACACAATAAACCGCATAAATACACTCTTTAATTTAGATTTAAATCAGTTATTAAAGATCAACTAAAGGGCATTATTTGATTAAAGTAAAAATCTGGTATGCGAAATAACTGTGTAAGTAGAGGTTTTTTTAAGCAACCAAACTATAATTCTAATTATATTGATCAAGGTATTTTTTAATACCCTTTATAACATATTGAATTATCCTTAAGTATAGAAAGCAAAAGGTAAGTTTTTTAAAGCTTATTTTAAATAAGCATCATGTGCAGAAGCAGGAGCAGCAGCGCCGATTGATTGTTCAGTTTTTCTTTTGAATAGCATTACATAACCACATAAATTTTTCTTCTTCTGTTTATTTACCTGAACTGGTTTCATCATGTGGAACTCTGAGATTTTAGGAATGTATGTGTAACTGATCACATTACCATCTATATCACCCCACTTTTTCTGGCGGAATATCACCATTCTTTCATTCCAATCGTACATTCTTACTTCGTATAAACGGGAAGAGTAATCTCCGATAAATACAAATTGATACCAACTGCCTTCTGTTAATGGAACGATAACCGGCATTTCAAATTCACTTTCCATTTTAATAGAAGCTTCTTTCAGCAATTCATATCCATCCAAAGCATATAAGTTTTTAAGGCTGTCTACTTGTTTATCCATCATACCATTTTCACATGATTCCAGGCGAATAACATTTTGTGAATAGGAAGAAATAGTAATAATGAAAAATACAATAATAAGAAGTGAGTACGGGTTTTTCATAACAGAATATATATGATATTGGACTAACTTCATAAAAGTAATAATTGCATTTCTAAGATGCTAATTCTTAATAATAGTTTGATTTGAAATTGCCTTCAAAAAGTAATTTTACTAAGATAAATAACGGCAATTTTCGAGCCAATAAAAGGGAGGGGATTTTTTGGTTACGAAAGATAAGACGAATTACAGAACGAGAAAAATTTTTTGACCATAATCAATTCTTATCCCGGTTAAAGTAAATAGCATTGGCTTGTTGTAAACAACTTAATGTGAGATCATTGATACACACATGAGCTGGAAGGGTAGTACAGTAATAAATTACTTCTGCCACATCTTCAGCAGTTAATGGCTTCAGCCCATTATATATTCCTTTGGCTGTTGGTTCATCTCCCTTAAAACGTACAATGGAAAACTCCGTATCAGCAGCTCCCGGGTTAATAGATGTAACCTTTATATTATGTCTTAACAGATCGATACGCATTGATTGGCTGATAGAATCTACAGCATATTTTGTTGCACAATACACATTTCCTTTTTCATAAACCTGTTTGCCAGCAACCGATCCCAGGTTGATTATATGACCTTGTTTCCTCACAGCCATTAATTGAGATACTGCTTTACCTACATATAGAAAACCTTTTACATTCGTATCGATCATAATATTCCAGTCATTAACATCCGCTTCGTCAAAATAATCTCTGCCTAAAGCAAGACCTGCATTGTTAATAAGAACATCAATTGATTTCCAGTCTGGCGGAATACTGTCAATAGAAGAAAAAACATCTTTTTCTATCTGTACATCAAAAGGTAGTTGTAGTACTGCCACATTGTATCTCTGTTCAATTTCATCAGCTAGTATTTGCAACCTGTCAGTTCTTCTTCCATTGATGATAAGGTCATAGCCATTGGAAGCGAAAATAGTTGAACAAGCTTTTCCGAATCCCGCAGTGGCTCCTGTAATGAATGCGATTTTTGGCATAAAGTGAAAAGTGCTTTTGCTTGCTAAGATAGAAGTTATTTTTTCTTGCCAAGCCGCAAAGAATCAATTTGAGTTATTTTATTGATACTTTTAAAATTGTTAATGGATGAAAGATGGGTGAAAATAAGATAGCAAAGATTGTTGTTAATGTATTATTAATTAAAAAAGGGATAAAATGAATTGACAATGGCTTATAATTTTTCGAAAAAAAACTTGCGTCTTTTCGAGCAATCACCTGATCAACGTCGACGTCCCTTTCAGAAAAATAGTTTTTCCGGTAAAGTCAATTGCACTAACCATCCATACAAATACATTAGTAGATTGCAATACACCGCCGATACG
>JAHEMN010000005.1 GCA_024643645.1 Chitinophagaceae bacterium
CTTTCTTCAATCCCATTGTACGGGTTTTCGCAACAGCAATAGGTTCACGAAGTAAAGCCAGAGCTTTAAAAGTTGCTTTTACAACGTTATGAGGATTAGCAGATCCTAAAGATTTAGCTAAAACGTCAGTTATTCCTGCGCTTTCCAAAACGGCACGCATAGAACCTCCGGCGATCACACCTGTACCATGAGCAGCAGGTTTGATCAATACTTTAGCTGCACCTTCTTTAGCCCACTGATCATGAGGGATCGTACCCTTCATTACCGGAACTTTGATCAGGTTCTTCTTTGCATCATCAATTCCTTTTGCAATAGCTTCCTGTACTTCTTTTGCTTTACCCAAGCCATGACCTACAATACCATTTTCATTTCCTACAACAACCAGTGCTGAGAAACTAAATGCACGGCCACCCTTTGTAGTTTTTACTACACGGTTAATGGCTACCACTTTATCTTTCAGTTCCAGGTCTCCGGCTTTCACCTTGTTTACGTTAAACTTTGACATTTATTCTTGTAATTAAAAGTTTGAAAGTTGTTTGCTTAAAATTTAAGTCCGCCTTCTCTTGCTCCATCTGCTACAGATTTCACACGGCCATGATATAGATAACCACCACGATCAAATGTAACATCATTGATACCCAACTCAACTGCTTTTTTTGCAATTGCCTCACCTACCATTTTGCTCTTATCAACTTTATTAGCTTTCTGCGCTTTTATTTCTTTATCCTTAGAAGAAGCAGAAGCCAATGTAACTCCACTCAGATCATCAATCAATTGAACATAGATATCGGTATTACTTCTGAATACAGACAATCTTGGCTTTTGAGCTGTTCCTTCACCGATCTTTCTGCGAATTCGGTAACGGATATTTACTCTTCTTTGTGATTTAATTTTTGGATTCATCTTTTTTTATTTTTCATCCTGAAGCTGCCAGGATTCATTTTTTATTTAATTATTTACCAGCCGCTTTACCTGCTTTCTTACGAACAACCTCACCCACATAACGTACACCTTTTCCTTTGTACGGCTCAGGCTTACGTAAGCCACGAATCTTTGCCGCTACCTGACCGATCAATTGCTTATCAATTCCCTCTAAAGTAATAGTAGGGTTTTGACCTTTTTCCTGTGCTGTTGCTACCTTAATTTCTTTAGGAACTTCAAAAATGATATTATGTGAATATCCTAAAGCAAGATCCAGAACATTTCCCTGGTTAGCTGCTTTAAAACCTACACCAACCAATTCAAGTTTTCTCTCATAACCATCTGTAACTCCTTTTACAAGGTTTGAAACAAGTGATCTGTATAACCCATGCATAGCACGGTGACGAATCTGGTCAGTAGGACGGGCAAATGTTATTGTTCCATCATTTACTTCAACAGTAATATCACGGTCAATTGATTGTTTTAATTCACCCTTTGGTCCTTTAACAGTAACCACATTATCTTTTCCTACTGTAATTGTAACACCAGCAGGAGCGACAATTGGTTGTTTACCTATACGAGACATAATTTTCTTTTTTTATTTAGTTTAATTACTGACCGGTCAGCTTAGTATAGTTTCAGCTTAATGTATCAGCAACATTTTCAATTAATATATATAACAAAGTACTTCACCGCCTACATTCTGCACTTTTGCATCTTTATCTGTCATTACTCCTTTTGAAGTAGACAGAATTGCCACTCCCAATCCATTCTTCACTCTGCGAAATTCAGAAGGCGAAGCATATTGACGTAAACCCGGACGGCTTACTCTTTCCATACTTTGTATTGCAGGAACTTTTGAAGTTGGATCATACTTCAAGGCAATTTTGATTATACCTTGCTTGTTATCGTCTTCAAACTTATACTTCAGAATATAACCCTGAGCATATAAGATTTCAGTCATACGCTTCTTTAAATTAGAAGCAGGAATATCTACTACACGATGGCCTGCCATCTGTGCATTACGTATTCTTGTAAGGAAATCTGCTATAGGATCTGTTACCATAATAATTTAATATTGACTTATAAATATTTATTTTTTCTTCTTTAAGATTCAATAAAAATTATTCAATCTTAAACTTTCATGCTGCTTACCAGCTTGCTTTTTTCAATCCAGGAATCTTTCCGTTTAATGCCATATCTCTCAGCATAATCCTTGAAATTCCAAAATATCTTACATAACCTCTTGGCCTACCAGTAATCTGACAACGATTTTTCAAACGCACCTGAGATGAATTCTTTGGCAATTCATCCAAAGCCTTCCAGTCACCAGCTTTTTTAAGCTCAGCTCTTTTTTCAGCATACTGTGCAACCATCTTCTCTCTTTTTCTCTGCCTTGCAGATATTGATGTTTTTGCCATGTTTATTTAAACTTTTTTAGTTTGAAGTATTTTTTGCATTCTTAAATGGTAAACCCAACTCCTTTAACAACTCATATGCTTCTTCATCTGTATTAGCTGTTGTTACAAAAGTGATATCCAGTCCGGTAATCTTATTTACTTTGTCAATATCAATTTCCGGAAATATGATCTGCTCAGTAACACCCATTGTATAATTACCACGACCATCAAATGATTTTTCGCTAATCCCTTTAAAATCTCTAACACGGGGTAGAGCAACAGCAATTAAACGATCTAGGAATTCAAACATTTTAACCCCACGCAAAGTAACTCTTGCACCAATTGGCATGTTCTTACGCAGTTTAAAATTTGATATGTCTTTCTTTGACATTGTTGCTACAGCTTTTTGACCAGAAATTGTAGTTAACTCTTCAAGAGCAATATCAACTAATTTCTTATCTGTAACTGCACCATTAACTCCACGGTTCAGGCAAATTTTTTCAAGCTTTGGTGCTTGCATTACAGACTCGTAACTGAATTTCTTTACGAGAGCAGGTACAACTTCTTTAGTGTACTTTTCAGCCAATCTTGGGCTATAATTTTTTGTACTCATTATTTTTTACCTCCCTGGTCTTTTTTTGTTTTGAAAACTCTTTCTGTTTTCCCGTCTTTTCTTACTCTTGTAACCCTGGCACCAGCTTTTTGAGCTGCATCCCATAGCATTACATTACTGATATGAATCGGAGCTTCAACTTTAATAATACCACCCTGTGTATTTTGTGCCGAAGGTTTGGTGTGCTTGGTCTTAATGTTTACACCTTCTACAATTACTTTTGCCTCATCAACCAATACTTCTTTAACTGCACGGGGTTTTGATAAATCCTTATCATTTCCAGTAATAACCACTACATTGTCTCCTTTACGGATATTGTACTTTGGTTTAAATCTTGCTTTCATGTTGTCTATCATTATGGGTTTTAACCCTTTTAATCAATTATAATACTTCAGGAGCTAATGAAACAATTTTCATATACCCTTTATCACGAAGTTCTCTTGCTACAGGCCCGAAAATACGGGTACCTCTAGGTTCGTCTGACTGGTTCAAGATAACTACTGCATTGTCATCAAAACGGATGTAAGATCCATCCTTACGACGTAACTTATTAGTAGTACGAACGATAACAGCTTTTGCTACTGTACCTTTCTTAATACCGCCTGCAGGCATTGCATCTTTTACAGTTACTACAATCTTATCGCCTATTCTTGCATAACGCTGACCGCTATTGCCAAGTACACGGATACAAAGCACCTCTTTGGCACCACTGTTGTCCGCAACTTTTAACCGGCTTTCTTGCTGAATCATCTTTTATTATTTAATATTTATGATTGATAATTGAACGATTTGCAATGCTGCTTTATTCAATTCTCAATATTCAATTACTTAACTTTCTCAACTACTTCTACCAGTCTCCAACGCTTAGTTTTACTAAGTGGACGGGTTTCCATAATTCTAACTACATCCCCGATGCTGCATTCATTCTTATCATCATGCGCATGGAATCTTGTTGACTTCTTAACGAACTTACCATAGATCGGGTGCTTTACTTTTCTTTCAACCTCAACAGTGATGGTTTTTGTCATCTTGTTGCTGGTTACAACACCAATCCTGGTCTTTCTTAAATTTCTTGCTTCCATTTTACTAGCTTTATTATGCTTGTTGTTGCTTTAACTTCAATTCAGTTTTAAGTCGTGCAATATCACGGCGAACAGCACGGATTACCATCGGGTTCTCCAAAGGAGAAATAGCCTGAGCAAATTCCAGTTTTTTCAACCGTAATTTATCTTCTTCGATCTTTGCTTTAAGATCCTGCTCATTCATCACCCTGATGCTTTTTACAAAATCAGCTTTTTTTGACATCGTTATTCGATTTATAAATTATTACGCTTTAACTAAATCACGGCGTACCATAAACTTTGTTTTGATAGGTAATTTACCAGCAGCTAATGCTAAAGAAGCACGGGCAACTTTCTCATCAACTCCATCTACTTCAAAAATGATACGACCTGGTCTTACCACAGCAGCCCAATATTCAAGGCTACCTTTACCTTTACCCATTCTCACTTCAGCCGGCTTTTTTGTAATTGGCTTGTCTGGAAATATTCTGATCCATACATTACCTTCTCTTTTCATTTCACGGGTCAATGCCTGACGGGCTGCTTCAATCTGGCGGTCAGTAATCCAATGCTGATCCAGTGCTTTTAATGCATAAGTACCAAAAGCAATAGTAGTACCTCTTTTAGCTTCGCCTTTCATGCGACCTTTCTGCATCTTCCTGTGTTTCGCTCTTTTCGGTTGTAACATTGTATATAATTTCTAGTTACTGTAAACTTGTTTATTTCAATTAATTTCTTCTTCCACCACCTCTTCTGTCACCACCACCTCTTCTGTCATCACGACGATCATCTCTTCTTTCTCTTCTATCTCCACCAGGACCATCATTCTTACCACCTGCAATGATATTTGGATTAAGATCTCTCTTTGCTAATACTTCACCTTTACAGATCCAAACCTTAATTCCGATTTTACCATAAACAGTCTGAGCAAAAACGTTAGCATAATCAATATCCATACGGAATGTATGAAGTGGTATACGTCCTTGTTTGAACTCTTCGCTACGGGCAATCTCAGAACCACCAAGACGACCGCTAAGCTTTACCTTAATTCCTTCTGCACCCATGCGCAAAGAAGAAGCGATAGCCATTTTAGTAGCTCTTTTGAAATTGATACGATTTTCGATCTGACGGGCAATTGTATCACCAACGATCATCGCATCTAATTCAGGTCTGCGGATTTCCAGAATGTTGATCTGTACATCTTCTTTACCTGTTAATTTCTTTAACTCTTCCTTGATACGATCTACTTCACCGCCACCTTTACCAATGATGATACCAGGCTTTGATGTATGAATCGTAATGATCAGTTTACCTAAAGTTCTCTCAATAACGATCTTTGAGATACCGCCTTTATTGATACGGGCATTCAGGTATGTTCTGATCTTATGATCTTCGATCAGTCTTGTAGCATAGTTCTTTTTGTCTGCGTACCAGTTAGATTCCCATCCACGGATGATACCTAGTCTGTTACCAATCGGATTTGCTTTTTGACCCATGTTATTGGTTTATTAATTCGTTTAGTTTTTAATTTCTTCTTTAGTATCTACAATCACTGTTACATGATTACTGCGTTTACGTACTCTGTATCCACGACCTTGTGGAGCCGGACGCATACGTTTTAAAGTTCTACCACCATCAACCATGATAGTTTTTACAACAAGTTGACTTTCGTCACCACCTTCGTTCTTCTGCTTCCAGTTGTTGATAGCACTTAATACCAGCTTGCGAAGTGGAACTGCTGAATCTTTAGGATTATGTTCCAATTCTGCCAATGCTTTATCCACTTTCATACCACGGATAAGGTCAACTAGTAACCGCATTTTACGGGGTGATGTCGGATGATTTCTCAGTTTAGCTACTGCTTCCATTGTTATTAATTTCTTTATTAACCTTCTTTTTTAGAGTGTCCTTTGAAATGACGGGTTGGTGCAAATTCACCTAATTTATGCCCTACCATAAATTCAGTTACATACACCGGGATGAACTTATTACCATTATGAACAGCAAAAGTGTGTCCCACGAAGTCTGGTGAAATAGTAGAGCGGCGGCTCCAGGTCTTTATTACACCTTTCTTACTTTTACCCTCATTTATAGCCAATACCTTGTTTTCAAGATTAGATGCTATATAAGGTCCTTTTTTAATCGAACGAGCCATGTTTAAGTCGTTGTATTAGTAATTAATTTATTTCGCCAGCTTTTTTCCGTCTTTGCGCTGGATAATCATTTTATCGCTTGCTTTACCTTTTGTTCTTGTCTTCAAACCTCTTGAGTATTGACCGTTTCTGCTACGAGGTTGTCCACCTGAAGCTCTTCCTTCACCACCACCCATCGGGTGATCTACCGGGTTCATAGCTACACCACGAGTTCTTGGTTTGATACCCTTCCATCTGTTACGTCCGGCTTTACCCATACTCTGTAAGAAATGATCACTATTACTTACAACACCTACAGTAGCACAACAGTTAACCAAAACTTTCCTTAACTCACCAGATGGCATTTTCAATACAGCAAACTTTTCTTCTTTGTTTGTTAACTGAGCAGAAGATCCGGCACTACGGGCTAATTTTCCACCCTGTCCAGGCTGCATTTCAATGTTATGAATATTAGTACCCAAAGGCATATTCTTCATTGGTAAAGTATTACCAACCTCAGGTGCCACATTAGTTCCACTTTCGACAGTAGCTCCAACCTGAAGACCTTGAGGAGCCAGGATGTAACGTTTCTCACCATCAGCATATACTACTAATGCAATGAAAGCAGTACGGTTTGGATCATATTGTATTGATTCAACTGTTGCAACACCTTCCTTATTTCTTTTAAAGTCAATTATACGATACTTCTTTTTGTGTCCACCACCTCTGTAACGCATTGCCATTCGACCTGTAGAAGTACGTCCACCAGTTCTTGGTTTCGCTTCAACCAGGCTTTTTTCCGGAACATTAGTTGTTACTTCAGCGTAAGCATTTCCGATTCTCCAACGAGTTCCGGCTGTAACAGGTTTAAATTTTCTTAATGCCATTTTAATTTTCTTTTTCTAATTCTTATCCCGTTTTAAGGGAAAATTCCAACACTTCGCGGCGGTTGATTGCCATACTTAACTAAAGGATTTATAAACTTGAATACAAATCAATATTCTCACCTTCAGCTACGGTTACATAAGCTTTTTTATAAGCAGGTTTGCGACCTGATAATACGCCGGCTTTTGTAAAACGGCTTTTATTTTTTCCTGGAGAAACTGATGTATTTACATTAGTAACAGTTACACCGTAAAAGCTTTCAATCGCTTTTTTAATTTCCAGTTTGTTTGCTTTTCTGGCAACTTTGAAAGCATAGCGACGCAAAGTATCTTGTTGAGCATTCGCCTTTTCAGTCAAAATTGGTTTTATTAAAACGTCAGAAGGATTCATTTTCTTTACTTTAAAATATTTTTAATTATGCTTCTGCTTTTTCTTCTTCAGAAAAAATCTTTGCAGCACTCTCAGTTAATACCAACACCTCAGAATTTACAATATCGTATGTATTAATATCGCTAAGCAATACACTCAATACTGAAGGAATATTACGCATTGACAATTGTACATTCTCATTATTCTCGGGCATGATGTACATTGCTTTTTTATCAGCAATTTTCAAACTGCTCATGATATCCATGAAGCTTTTTGTTTTTGGCGAATCCATAGAAATGTCTTCAACAACAACAATAGCATTGTCTTTTGCTTTATAGCTAAGCGCTGAAATTTTTGCAAGGTCTTTTACCTTACGATTCAACTTAATGTCATAACCGTGAGGCTTTGGACCGAAGATCGTACCACCACCCTTATATAAAGGATTACGGATATTACCCTTACGGCTACCACCAGTACCTTTTTGACGATGTAACTTTCTGCTGGCACCTTGAACTTCTGCACGGGTCTTTACTTTATGAGTACCCTGACGTTGTGCAGCCAGGTATTGCTTTACTGCCAAATAAATCACATGATTATTTGGTTCTACACCGAATATATCTTCTGGCAATTCCACCGATCTACCGGTTTCTTTTCCTTTTATATTTAAAACTTGAACTTGCATTTTATTTTCTTTTTATCCCTCGTTATACTCGGGATGACTTGAAATCTATTTCTGAATTAATACAATTGATCCGTTATGTCCTGGTACAGAACCACTAACAAGGATATAGTTCTTTTCAGCAAAAATCTTTACAACACTTAATCCTTTCATTTTTACACGGTCATTACCCATACGACCGGCCATTTTCATTCCTTTCATAACTCTTGCAGCATCTGAAGAGTTACCTAAAGAACCCGGGGCTCTCTGACGATCATGCTGACCGTGAGACTGCTGTCCTACACCATGGAAACCATGACGCTTTACAACACCCTGAAAGCCTTTACCTTTTGTAGTACCAACTACTTCAACAGATTCACCTTCTGCGAAAATGTCAACAGTAATAGTTTCACCAATATTTTTCTCAATGGAATAGTTACGGAATTCCTTTGTGAATTTCTTTGGAGCAGTTTGTGCTTTAGCGTAATGATTAACTTCTGCTTTTGTGGAGTGCTTTTCTTTTTTATCACCAAAAGAAAGCGAAAGAGCATTGTACCCATCAGATTCGGTTGTTTTAACCTGGGTAACAACACATGGGCCAGCCTCAATTATCGTACAGGCGGTTTGTTTGCCCGAAGGATCGAAGACACTGGTCATCCCAATTTTTTTCCCAATAATACCTTTCATTGTTGTTCAATTTATGCCTGCAAGGTTATTGGGACATTCCCGCTTAAAGCGAGACTTCAATCCCCGTTTGCCACCGACCTTTTCCTTTATGGGGAAGTACCGGCAGTAAACAAACCCTGAATGGCTTGTTTTATGTTTATCGGCCAGAGCTCTTTTTTCGTACCAAGGGCAGATTGAGAGTTAGCTAAATTTTTAAATTCAATATATAAGAACTAATGAGGCAGAGCCTCTTTCTTTTTTCTACGCTTTGATTTCCACCTCAACGCCACTAGGCAGATCTAACTTACTTAGAGCATCCACCGTTCTTGAACTTGACGTGTATATATCCAGCAAACGCTTATGCGTAGCAAGCTGAAACTGCTCACGGCTTTTCTTGTTAACGTGTGGTGAACGTAATACAGTAAAAATCTTACGGCGGGTAGGTAAAGGAATTGGACCTGTAACTACTGCACCAGTACTACGTACCGTTTTGACGATCTTTTCAGCTGATTTATCAACCAGGTTATGATCGTATGACTGTAATTTTATTCTGATTCTTTGCGACATGTGTGAAAACCCAATTTTCTTTTGGGAGTGCAAAGGTAAGTGTGTGACCTATTCCGTCCAAATAGTTATCAAATAATTTTCAGTCTGTGGACAAACTAATTATTAAATTCAAAATTCTTATGTATCAGATTGATTTTCAACGTTATTTTACAATATCAAATGGATACTTCAGAAAAGAAAAATACTTCAAAGGCTAATTGGGTAAAGTTACTGCTTAAAATTGCTGTTTCTGTGGCTTGTTTATGGTATGTTTTCTCAAAAATAAACTTCTCCGATGCAGTAGAAAGTATAAAACAAGCTAACCCACTTTGGCTTATTGCAGCCTTGTTAATTTATTCAGTTTCAAAATTTATCGGAGCTCAGCGCCTTTCAATCAATTTTAATAATATAGGTATTCACTTACCTCAAAAGCAAAATGTAAAACTGTATTGGCTGGGAATGTTTTACAATCTTTTTCTACCAGGTGCAATAACAGGTGATGCTTATAAGGTGATCCTGCTTTCCAGGAAATATAAAACTTCCTATAAAAAAACTACTGCAGCCGTTATACTTGATCGATTCAGTGGTTTATTAGCCCTCGGTTTACTCGTCGCTATGTATAGTTTTTTTGCTATAAAAGAAACATGGATTATATCAATTTTAGTAGTTGGATCATTAGCTGCGATTCCAATTTTATATTACTTCATCAAATTTTTATTCGCTGATTTTTTACCCGGCTTTTGGCCAACTTTTATTTTAGGTGCTATAGTACAATTAACTATTCTGATTTGTGTATATTTTATAATAGCATCACTTAATATAAATGAAGACATAGCAATTCTGGTCTTCATTTTTCTTGTTGCAGTCATTGTATCAGTTTTACCAATTTCAGTAGGCGGAGGATTAGGTGTAAGAGAATTTGCTATCATTGAAGGCGCCAAGTTTGCAGGATTGGGATTACAAGGCCAACATAATGCACTTATTCTAAGCTTACTTTTCTATCTAATAACCGTAATTTGTTCTTTGGCAGGAGTGATCTTTGTGATCAACGATCCTTTCAAAATAAAAACAACATCTTAAATCATTATATGACAAATGCGCTTATAAAAAGGAAAGTATTAAATACCGGAGCGTTATGTATCAGTTATTTAAAATTAATTCCAGATCTATTCAGACTTGGTAAAAACTCATTAGTTATTGATTGTGGTGCAAACGTTGGGCACATATCAAAACTCCTTGGATCTACAGGTGCAAAAATTATTTCGTTTGAACCTGACCCTTTAGCTTTTAAATATTTAACTAAAAGATGTGGACAAAAAAATAATATAACCCTTATTCAAAAAGGTGTTTGGGATAAAAATGCAATTATTGAATTATATACACATATAGATGCAACCGAAACTGATTCAAGTTACACAGTTGGATCTTCCATTAAATCAGATAAGATAAATGTGAATATTAATAAAGTTCATAAAGCAGAAGTAATTGACCTGATACTTTTTATGCAAGAACAAAAACAAAGAATAAATCTGGTAAAAATGGACATTGAAGGAGCAGAAATAGAAATCCTTTATAAGATCCTTGAAACAGAAAGCTGGCACTTATTTGATCGAATGTATGTGGAAACACATGAAACAAAGATTCATTCACATGTTAAAGAACTGGATAATATTAAAAAGTTGATTAAGCAAAAAGGTATTAAGAATATAAAACTTAACTGGATCTAAAAATAAGGACTCTATATCGAGTCCTTATTTTTTTAATCTTTTGTTTTTCATTGATGCATAATGTTGCTTAGGATTCCTAAAACGAGTTTTTTAAAAACTCAATTATTGAACAAATAAAATGCCAGAAAAACTATTTTGCCAAAAAAAAAATCCCATGAATTTTACAACTTCATGGGATTTCTATATTTAAGTCAATAATGTTTTATGCACTCACTTTACCTTTCACCTTTGCAATAACTTCCTCAGCAATATTGTTTGGTGCCGGGTTATAATGAGAGAATTCCATTGTAGATGAAGCACGGCCCGAACTCAAAGAACGTAGTTGAGTTACATAACCAAACATTTCACTCAATGGAACTTTTGCTTTAATTACTTCTGCACCAGCACGGGTATCCATACCTTCTAACATACCACGACGACGGTTAAGGTCTCCGGTAACATCACCCATATACAAAGCAGGAGTAATTACTTCTACCCGCATGATTGGCTCCAGTAAAACCGGTTTAGCTTTTCTGGCGGCTTCACGGAATCCTTGCTTAGCACATAATTCAAACGACATTGAGTCAGAGTCAACAGCGTGGAAACTACCATCAAATACACGGATCTTCATATTGTCTACTGGATAGCTGGCCAATACTCCTGTTGTCATTGATTGTTCAAAACCTTTTTGAATTGCAGGAACAAATTCACGGGGAATAGATCCTCCAAAAAGATCATTGACAAACTGATAATGCTTATCTGGGTTTTCTGCTTTCCAATCTGCATCAACAGGACCAAGACTAAATTGTATATCCGCAAACTTACCACGACCACCCGTTTGCTTTTTCAAAGTTTCACGGTGTTCTATTGTTGACTGGAAAGCTTCTTTATAAGCAACCTGTGGTGCACCCTGATTAACTTCAACTTTAAACTCACGACGCATACGATCAATGATGATCTCCAGGTGTAATTCACCCATTCCACGTAAAATGGTTTGACCAGTTTCCTCATCGGTATTAACACGAAGTGTAGGATCTTCTTCAACAAGTTTAGCGATTGCCATACCCATTTTATCTACGTCAGCCTGTGTTTTTGGTTCTACAGCCACAGCAATTACCGGTTCTGGAATAAACATATTCTCTAATGTGATCGGATGATTCTCATCACACAAAGTATCTCCTGTTTTAATCTCTTTAAAACCAACAGCAGCTCCAATATCACCTGCTTCAATAAAATCAATAGGATTTTGCTTATTTGCAAACATCTTCATGATACGACTGATCCTTTCTTTTTTACCGCTTCTTACATTCAATACATAAGAACCTGCATCAAGATGGCCAGAATAGCACCTGAAGAATGCTAATCTTCCAACAAAAGGATCTGTCATGATCTTAAATGCCAAAGCAGCAAATGGTGCTTTTGGATCTGGTTTACGAGTGATCTGTTCTCCGGAATCCGGATGAGTACCAACTGTATCCGGAATATCAAGCGGAGAAGGTAAATAACGACAAACTGCATCCAAAGCAGTTTGAACTCCTTTATTTTTAAATGAAGATCCACACATCATCGGTACAATACTTAAATCAACCGTTGCTTTACGGATAGCTTCGTGAATCTCATCTTCAGAAATTGAATCAGGATTATCGAAGAATTTCTCCATTAAATTATCATCATATTCAGCTACTGCTTCTACCAGGTTAGCTCTCCATTCTTTTGCCTCTTCCAACATATCAGCAGGGATTTCAATTTCATCAAAAGTCATACCCTCTGTTTCCATATGCCAGATGATCCCCTTCATTTTAATAAGGTCAACTACCCCTTTAAAATCATCCTCAGCACCAATTGGTAATTGAAGCGGAACAGCTTTAGTTCCTAACATATCTTTTACCTGCTTAACAACCATCAGGAAGTCAGCTCCGGCACGGTCCATTTTATTTACAAAACCAATACGGGGAACACCATAACGATTAGCCTGGCGCCAAACTGTTTCTGATTGTGGCTCTACACCATCAACAGCAGAAAACAATGCAATCAAACCATCTAAAACCCTCATTGAACGTTCTACCTCAACGGTAAAGTCAACGTGACCGGGAGTATCAATGATATTAAAAGAGTAAGGTTTAGTATCAGCAGTTGCTTTGCCTTTATCTGTTGGGAAATTCCACAAACAACTTACAGCAGCAGAAGTAATTGTAATACCTCTTTCTTTCTCTTGTTCCATCCAGTCAGTAGTAGCGGCACCATCATGTACTTCACCAATACGGTGAATCATACCTGTATACCTTAAGATACGTTCTGTTGTAGTCGTTTTTCCGGCATCGATATGAGCCGCAATACCAAAGTTTCTTTGAAATTTTAAGTCTGCCATGACTGCTTTATTTTCAGTTGTTTAATACTAATTAATAATAAAACCTAACGGTTTTGGAGGCGCAAAGGTAGGGAATATTGATGGATTATTTTAGACTTACAAATTCTTTGGGGTCTGTGTGGATAAAATAAACTGTGCTTATATGATATGAAAAAAAATGTCCCGGATAGCTCCGGGACATTTCATTATTATTATCAATTTTTAAATTATTTGTAATAACTCAACGTTAATTCTGAACGACGGTTTTGCTGACGACCAGCTGCAGTTTTATTGTCTGCAATTGGCATAGTTTCTCCAAAACCTTTTGAAGTAATGCGGCTTTCATCAATTCCTTTACTTACAATATAGTTTTTAACAGAAGCAGCACGGTTTTCACTCAATGTCTGATTCAATTCATCACTACCCTGGCTATCTGTATGTCCTTCGATATAAAGTAACATTTCAGGATTTGATTGCATAATTGCTACAACATCATTCAATCCTTTATATGACTTTGTCTGAAGTTTTGCACTTCCTGTAACAAACAAGATATTCTTAGCAGCAACTTCGACTTTCTTTTTATCTTCTGCTTTAATTTCAGGGCAACCGAAATTAGCAACGGTTCCTTTCAATTTTGGACACTTATCTTCTTCGTCATTAACTCCATCTCCATCAGTATCCGGTATAGGACAGCCCTGATAACGGGCAAGACCAGGAACAGTAGGACACTTATCTTCTTCATCATTGATACCATCACCATCAGTATCAGGTATAGGGCAACCCTGATAACGGGCAAGACCAGGAACTGTTGGACATTTGTCTTCTTCATCATTGATACCATCTTTATCAGTATCTGGAATAGGACAACCCTGATATTTTGCCAATCCTTTCACAGTTGGACATTTATCTTCAGTATCAATGATACCGTCACCGTCAGTATCTACTGGTGGCGGAGGAGGAGGCGGCGCAATAACAACGGGTTCTTTTTTCTTACCAATACTTCCAGCTATCCCAATACTATGTTGTAAATGATAATTGGCAGTTTCGAGTGTAAGTGGAACTCTATAAGTTGATGTTATGAAAAGATGTGTTTCATCAAAAACATTCACTTTAAGTCCTAAACCTAATGGCATAAAAGCTCCATAATAAGACTGATATTTATGTCCGCCAATGCCAAAAGAAATATAAGGTTGAACAATATATTCTTCGGAGGTCATTTTAAGGTTTACGGAAGCATTGGCTTCAACTAACAGTTTATCACTAGAAAATGATTTGTTAGGCATTGGATACTTAATAAAAGAACCTCCAAGAGTTGCTGCAAAATCAACATGCTTCCTCAACCCTTTAAAATAATTGATCGCAATACCCGGAGACATCTCATTAAATTTAGCCATCGATTTATTGCTAAGAACTTGTGATAAAGATGTAGAACGAATACGATCTGGAGATTTAAAATCATTAGTAAAGAAACTGATGCCTAATAATTTTGGCAGCGTTTCATCTTTTTGAGCATAACCAGATGGTAACAAAAGGTACAGGGCAAATAACAAGATTAATATCTTCTTCATAAAGAGATAGTTTGGTTTTAAAACTGGACAAAAATAGCAGCTAAGTTTAATATCAGAAAATAAATTATTAAATGGGGATAATATCTGCATTTTGACATATCAACCGGGAAAAAATAAGGAAATAATTGACCTTTGTCAGACCTTACTTATTTAGCAGCAAAATACTTTTCCCTTAACATCTTATCATCTCCATATATATCATTAAAAAACAGGATATTCCCGTTTTTACCTTCACAGGTAATATTCCGTATAAAAAGAGGCATTTTATTCTTAAAAGATATATTCCTTTTTTGCTTTTTTGCAAGCCAGGTCTTAATTGAGTCGGTTAGTGAATAGCTATTATTTTTACTACTTATGCTATCATTACGCAATAAATAAAAAGCTAATTCCTGCCATTGCTGTACCCTTACACAACCATGGCTTAAAGATCTCATTGCATTTGAAAAAAGATATCGTTGGTTTGTGTCATGTAAGTAGACTGAGTATTTATTATCAAAGTAAAACTTCATAATTCCTAAAGAATTTGCATCTCCGCTACCCTGTACAATTTTATATGGAATGTTCTTTGAATATTTCGACCAATCGACAGAATAAGGGTCTATTTCATTTCCATTATAATCCCAAAGACTAAATCCTTTACGAGCCAGGTAACCTGGGTTTTTCTTAACTGCAGGTAAAATCTCTTTTCCAACAATACTTGCAGGTGGAACCCATTGAGGATAAGTTATAACTACAGAAACAGCACTATTCAACATTGGAGTTCTTGTCTTAGGTTTACCTGAAATAACTTTTGATGATAATTTCACTTTTTCGTCTTCGATTACTTTCAAATAATTTGCTGATGTATTTACCCAGATATATTTATCAGGCATTTCTTCCGGGAGTAGTTTATACTTATCTAAACTTATAGCTATACGAATAAATTTCTCCTTATCATTTTCATTCAACATTCTAATTGTTTCTGACCCCACTCTGCCATCAATTATTATTCCTTTATCTTTTTGAAAAAGTTTGACTGCATTTGATAACTGAGTTGAATCAGCCGCTGTACTATCAAAACCTATATAACCACCTTCATATAATCGCTTCTGCAATGCTTCCTCAAATTTTTGGATATTCGCAATTGGATATGGAACGATTGTATATTCCCTGTAATCTGCCTTTTCTAAAAAACTTTTAATCCCTTCTTTTAATAAAGCATATTCCGGTTGTTTAGGTTCAAGCGAATGAATTACTATAGACAACCCATTATTTAATACATCTTTTAATTTTTGTTGATAAAACTGATCAGAAAGTGTCGAATCTTTGCGAAGGGAAACACTATCATCCGGAAGCCTGCCAAGTTTTACATCTTTTACGATCTGTATAAACGCATCAGTCATCAATATATCTGCCTTTGCCCATAATGAAGCGTCTTTTTTATCCATTTCACTAAGGCTATCAGCAATAAATCTATTTCTGATCGAATTTATTTTTTCAATATGGTAATCTTCAGGAAATAAACCATACAGCTTAGCTTGTTTAATAAAATTAAACAAAGAATCTCCGGCTGAGAGCCATTGTTCTTTATCACACCAATTAGCAGTGTACCCATTTTGAGAGTATAAGAAACGGGTTATATCTTTTTGATTCAACTGAAATGAAGAATCATTCAGAAAGACTTGCGTTGAAGATTTATTTTGAAAAAAACTTTTAATCAAACCTTTAGTTTTTTCGCTAAGCTCCAAAGGCGTTTCAGAGAAGTGTTCACTTTTCTTTTCTTTACTCTTACATGAAAGTAAAAAAAACAAACATAAATAAGAAGCGACTTTTATAGGGTACATTAGTTTTCTAATATTCATAATATCAGTAAAATGAATAATAAATGAATTAGCCAATATGAAAAATATTTATTTCAGAATTGAATACTAATATATGTAAGTTTTATTGAAAGAATTGATAAGTAATACTCAACTTCTTAACATCGAAAAATAATCATCAGTCAAATAAAAAAAGGAAAGAATTATAACGCAATTACATCAATAACTGCATCAATATTAATAGGTCCATAAATATGAGGAAAAGTATCAGCTGTTGATTTAGACCAATCAAATACATATTTACTTGTCAGATTATCTGTCTCAATGACAAGTTTTACAAGGTTTCCCTTTTCATTAAAGTATCTCTCCAATACACCAGCAACCTGATGTTCCTGAGAGCAATGAATAAAACCCTCTGCTTGTAAAGAAGGATGGTAATATAAACCCTTTTGTTTAGCTGCTTCCCAATCTTCAAGTGTAGTTACATGATAAATAACCGGCATTATAAAACTTTTTTAATTTGTTGTTCTAATAACATAAAGTCAGCTATTACAATTGCAGTAGCTGCTTCCACTATTACTGGAGCACGGAGTGCTACACAAAGATCATGTCTTCCTTTTATTGAAAAATCTTCTGTAATACCTGTGTCCCAATTCAAGCTATTCTGTTCTTTTGGTGTTGATGAAGTTGGCTTCACAGCAATTCGAAACACAATTTCATTTCCATTACTGATACCTCCAACAACTCCACCGGCATGATTTGTTTTAGTTTCACCCTCCATATTCTTAATAGTATCATTATGCTGACTACCAAACATTTTTGCTGCAGCAAAACCGGTACCGAATTCAACACCTCTTACAGCAGGAATAGAAAACAGTATTTGTGATAATACCGATTCAACTGAATCGAAATAAGGTTCTCCAAGACCTGCCCGCAATCCATTCACCCGACACTCAATTATTCCACCAACAGAATCTTTTGCGTCAATAGCTTTTTGTAACCCTTTCTCAATATCGCTTTCCCCTCCCACTTCAATTACTTCTGCTTTAATAGTTACATCTTTCATCAGCATTTTTGCAATGGCACCAGCGGCTACAATCCCAGCAGTTAATCTTGCACTGAAATGACCCCCACCCCGATAATCTTCATTGCCTCCGAATTTCTGATGAGCCACCCAATCTGCATGCCCCGGCCTTGGAATACTTCTTTGCTTTGTATAATCTTCGCTACGGATATTCTTATTCTCGAATAAAATTGTGATCGGAAAACCGGTTGTTTTTCCATTAAATACACCGCTTTTAAAAATGGGAAAGTCTTCTTCCTGTCTTGGTGTTGTACCTTTTTGTTTGCCACCTTTTCTTCGCTCCAGATCAGGCAATAGATCTTCCGGTGATAAAACTAAACCTGCCGGACAACCGTCAACAGTAATCCCAACACATTCGCCATGTGATTCTCCAAAAATTGAAATACGAAATATGCGGCCGAAACTATTCATAAAGTTTGAACTTATTATTTAAAGATACATCAGCGCCAAGTTTTTCCAAATCATTATAAAAATCAGGATAGGATTTTTTAACTGCTCCCGCCTCATCAATAATCGTTTCTCCTTCCGCTTTTAAAGCTGCCACCGCACAAGCCATCGCAATTCTGTGATCATGTCTTGAATGTACAGTTGCTCCTTTTACACCTTCGCCACCATGAATTATCATTTCATCATCTTTCAATTCAATCCTCACTCCCATTTTACCAAATTCTTCCTGCAATGTAATTGCCCTGTTACTTTCTTTATGAGTTAGCCGGGTAACCCCTTTAATAGTAGATACACCATTACAATAAGCAGCTAATGTAACCAATGGAGGGAATAGATCCGGACAATCAGTTGCATCAAAATAAAAAGAGGACATCAGTGCCGGATGGATCTTTATACCTTTTGCTTCAACAGCAATTGCTGCATTCGCAGCCATCAACGCATCGATAATCTTTTTATCAGCCTGTGTTGACGTTAGATCTAAACCTCTTATAGTAATTGGCCCCGCAATTGCTCCAGCCACTAATAAAAATGCACCGCCACTCCAATCACCTTCAATAGTGTAATGAACAGATGTGTGAGTTGATTCTAAAACAGGTTCTGCACTAAAAAAAAATTCCTCATAGTTTTTATTTTCCGGTACTTTAAACCCAAACTTACTCATCACATCCAATGTAAGATCTATATAAGGTTTGCTTTTCAGGCCTTTCACTTTTATACTTAGATCTTTTGCATCTGCAGCAGCATATGCCAATAATAATCCAGTTAAAAACTGTGAGCTTAATGATCCATCGATTTCAATATTTGCCGGAACTAAAGGGCCCTGAATCTCAATTGGCAGTTTACCCTCATTTGTTTTCACTTTTATATTCAAACCGGGTAAAATCTCATCAAAAAAATTCATAGGCCTGGTCAACAAGCTGCCAGATCCACTAATAGTAATTCTTTTATCACTTAATGCTACAAGTGGTGTAAACATTCTAATCCCTAATCCGCTTTCCCCACAATTAATTTCTGTTGAACCAGGATTTACTCCTGTACTGTTTATTAAAAGATCATCTCCCCTTTTTTCAATTTTTGCCCCAAGCTTTTGTATTATTTCTAATGCCGCCAGATCATCATTTGAATGTCCGGGATTATAAATAGACGTTTCACCTGTGTTTAATAAAGCCGCTGCAAGAGCCCTTTGCATGGAACTTTTTGAAGCAGGAGCTTTAATGCTACCTTTTAATTGAGATGGACGAATAGTAACTTTCATTTTACAAATCCTGAATGACTTTATCTAATTGTTTTAATGAAATTGATTTAACAATTCCTTTTCCGATTTTTTTCAATAAAACATAATTCATATCGCTTTTCTCTCGCTTCTTATCCATCTTTAAAACATTAAAAACTTTTTGCTTATCGAAAGCTGCATAAGTAGGTAAGTTGTATTTTTCCAATAAACTGATAACTCTTTCTGTTTCTCTGAACCCAACCAAATGCTCTGAGATATGACAGGCATACGTCATACCAATTGAAATGGCCTGACCATGCGATAATTCATATTGATTTTCTAATGCATGACCCAGTGTATGTCCAAAATTCAACAATCTCCTTTCGTCTTTTTCAAACTCATCCTTTTGGACCACTTTCATTTTAAGCAAAGCATTTTGTTGTACCAGTTCACAAATTGATATTTTTCTTCCCTGGTATTTTTTCAATGTGTTGTTTTCGAGAGACTCAAACATTTTTAAATCCTTGATGCAGGCATGCTTGATAATTTCTGCAAATCCATTTTCCCATTCAATTTGAGGCAATGAATTCAGAAAAACCATATCGTGTAAAATAAAGGACGGCTGCATAATAACACCAACCATATTTTTATAAACTCCTACATCAATTCCATTTTTACCACCGATAGAAGCATCTACTAATCCTAAAACTGAAGTTGGTATAAATCCAAATCGCAACCCACGCATATATATGGAAGCTACAAAACCGGTTATGTCTGTTACAACTCCGCCACCGACACCAACTAATGTTGTTTTACGGTCAACTTGCATTTCAATTAACTGCTCAACAATAGCATCTACTGTAGCTTGTATCTTAAAATCTTCTCCCGGCTTTAATACTATTGTATCCCAACCCTTAAATCTTTTAGTATGTGCTTTATAGATATTTTCATCAGTGATCAAGACAGCAGACTTTGTATCAGTTACCTTTTTTAGATGACTGATACCATGAGCCAGATAAATATCTGTTGAAGAATTAGTGAAATTAAAAGTTTGCTTTTTCATTATACCACAACCCATAATGGGAAGATTTTATTTTTTTGCTTTCTGATTTCTTTATATCATATAATATTTTCATTCAAAGAAAAATATTGCACCGTTCACATTTACAATGTCCTTTAACTATCCAAAATCTTCTTTTGATGATTGATACTTTCCATATGTACCGCATCAAAATATTTTGTAATGAACTCTTTGCTCAATCCAATCTTTTCACCTTTTGCACTGGCCCTTTCGATGATCTCATTCCAGCGATTGGTTTGCAATATGGTAATATTATTTTCCTTTTTGAACTTACCGATCTGTTCAGCAATTTTCATTCGCTGACTTAATACCTGCATTAATTCATCATCAAGATGATTGATCTGTTGCCGTAATTTTTCCAATGCAGCATGATACTCTTCAGAATTAACATCTTCTTTTCTCCAGATGATCATTTCAAGCATTTCATTTAATACCTCCGGAGTTACTTGCTGCTTAGCATCACTCCATGCATTATCAGGATCTATATGACTTTCAATCATCAAACCATCATAATCAAGATCTATAGCTTTTTGCATTACTTCCAATAATATATCTCTACGGCCGCAAATATGTGAAGGGTCGTTTATCAATAACATCTCCGGATGTTTCAACTTCATATCAATTGCAAGATGCCACATAGGAGCATTTCTATATTCTGTATTTCCGTAAGAACTAAAGCCCCGGTGAATAAGACCAATATCTTTAACACCTGCCCTTGCAACTCTTTCAACAGCACCACTCCATAATTCAAGATCAGGATTGATAGGATTCTTAATTAAAACAGGAACATCAACACCCCGTAAAGCATCAGCAATTTCCTGTACACTAAATGGATTTACTGTTGTTCTTGCACCTATCCATAATACATCAACATCAAAAGTTAGTGCATCCTGAACTTGTTTACCGGTAGCAACCTCAACAGTTGTAGGCAACCCTGTTAACTTTTTTGCCTGCTGTAACCATGGCAACCCTTTGGCACCAATACCTTCAAACATACCAGGCTTAGTTCTTGGTTTCCATATACCTGCTCTCAGCATATTTATTTTACCGGTTGCAGCTAAGCGTTGTGCTGTTGCCAATACCTGTTCTTCCGTTTCTGCACTGCAAGGGCCGCTGATGATTAGCGGACGTTTTTTCCAGACGGATTGTATTGTTTCGTTTGATTGTTCTGTTGCTTGCATTTTACAAATTTAAATTATTAAACCATCGATAAAATTCATTATAAATCTTCTTTAACATCTCACTCCTGTCATTATTTGGGATCATGTTCATGAGTAAAATGTATTTTACTATTTTAATATCTTTCTTATCTTATTCGCTTCTTCAATCAATCTTAACAAATATTCATTATCATTTTTTTCAATACTTTCTTTGAACCTGGTTAACTGAGAAATATGTTCTTTCAAAACATCCAGCACATTTTCTTTATTCTGCATAAATATCGGCACCCACATGGCCGGATTACTTTTTGCCAATCGAACGGTACTTTCAAAACCGGCAGAAGCCAATTCGAAAATTGCCTGCTGCTCTTTTTCCTTCTCCAATACTGTATTTGCTAATGCAAATGAAGTAATATGAGAAATATGGCTTACATATGCTGCATGCAGATCATGTGCCTTCGCCTCCATTTCCAATAAATGCATCCCAATTTTTTTATACATGGCCTTTACCCATTCTAAAGCATCAGCATCACTTTCCTCCGGATTACAAATAATTACAGCCTTATTTTCAAAGGCACCTTTTACAGCGGCTTCCGGTCCGCTATACTCAGTACCCCACATAGGATGTGTAGCTACAAATCGGCCTCTTTTCGGATGTGTTTTGATCGCATTAATTGATTGCAATTTTGTAGAACCCAGATCAATTACAATCTGATCTTTTATTTTATTCAATATTGCCGGTAACAATTCAACTACAATATCCACAGGAATTGCTAGAAAAATAATGTCTGATTGATTGATAGCCTCATCCAATGAAACTACTTCATCAACCAATTCAAGTTCTACAGCTTTTTTTGCATGAACAGGATTGACATCCACACCAATCAGTTTTGACGATATTTTTTTTTCATGTAACTGAATGGCTAATGATCCCCCGATCAAACCAACACCTACAATTGCTATCCGTTTTCTTTCCATTAATTATTTTTTAATTCGTTGTATCGCTTCTAGTATTCTTTCTTCTGTTGAGCACAAACTGATTCTAATATACTTTTTGCCTTGATTTCCAAAAATTCCACCGGGAGTAATAAATACATCAGACTCATATAAAACTTCATCACTCAATTGATATGAGTCTTTATATCCTTTTGGAATTCCCGCCCATACAAACAAACCTGCCTGATCCTTAGAGAAACTACATCCCAATAGTTCTAACAATTCAAAAACTTTTTCTCTTCTATATCTATAAACCTTATTTAAAGAATCATACCAATCTTTACCTAATGTCAATGCCTTTGCGGCAGCTAACTGGACCGGTAAAAACATACCACTATCCATATTACTTTTAAATCGCAATACATCCGCTATTCGTTCTTTTGCTCCACATAAAACACCAACCCTCCAACCAGCCATATTATGACTTTTGCTTAATGAATTCAGCTCAAGCACATAATCTTTTGCTCCATCAATTTCCAATATACTTTTAGGCTCATTATTAAGAATAAATGAATACGGATTATCATGAACTATAAGAATATCATGCTTCTTCGCAAATTTTATAAGATCAATAAACAATTCTTTTGAAGGCAGCTTACCTGTTGGCATTTGCGGATAGTTTACAAACATCAGCTTTACTTTCTTAAGCTTTGTCTTTTCCAAACTCTTAAAATCCGGTTCGTAATTATTTTTTTCATTTAATTTATAGTCGACACAAACTCCACCCGCAAGTTTTACAGCACTACTGTAAGTAGGGTAACCCGGGTCAGGCACTAAAACTTTGTCACCATTATTCAGGTAGGTCATACAAATATGCATGATACCTTCCTTACTTCCCATCAATGGCAATATTTCATTATCAGCATCTAACAATACATTATACGCTTCTTTATACCACTCACTTATTGCTTTTCTCAATATCGGAGATCCTTTATAAGATTGATATGCATGAACAGACGGCCTGACACTTTCTTCCTGTAATATTTTTATTACATCCGGATGAGGAGGAAGATCGGGGCTGCCTATTCCAAGATTAATAATATCCTTGCCTGAATTTCTAAGCTGCTCTATTTCTCTCAATTTATGAGAAAAATAATATTCGCCAATCCCTTTTAATCTTTTACTTGTCTTCATGATTTCCTTATTAAACAACTATTATTTCCATATCCCTTTTTTATATACACCATAAATTCTAAGCTCTGTTGTTAGTTTTTTTATTTGATCAATCACTTTATAAAACTGCTCTATTGAATTAAATTCCATATCCGCATGAAAACTATATTTGAATTCACTCCCGGGAATTGGAAAACTTTGTAGTTTACTTAAATTGATATCAGAATCTGCAATTTTTGTCAATACTTTAGCGAGGCTTCCCTTTGAATGGTCTGTATGAAAATTTAATGAAGCCTTATTTGAATTTTCAATAGCATCCACATCATCATTTCTCTGTAAGATCAAAAACCTTGTATAATTATTCTTTAAAGTATGAATATCTGCTGCAATAATTTTCAGATCATATAAGTCAGCTGCCAGTTTACTGGCAATAGCTGCCAAATGTTTGCTTTTGTATTGATGAATATGTTTTGCACTTAAAGCTGTATCATCTGTTTCTACCAGTTTCCATTTATATTTATCTAAATAATCATAACATTGTTGCAATGCCATTGAATGGGAATGAACTTCTTTGATATCTTCCAGTTCTACATCATGATTTACTAATAAGTTTTGTTTGATGTGCAGATAAACTTCTCCGGTTATTTTCAGATCACTTTTTTTAAGCAGATTATAATTAGGTAAAATACTTCCAGCAATTGAATTCTCTATTGCCATTACTCCGGCATCAGTTTCTTTTTCATCAGTAACAGAACTTATTACTTCTTTAAAAGTATTGCATGGTACAACCGAAACATCTTTACCAAAGAACAATTCTGTGGCAACCTGATGGAATGACCCCTCATATCCTTGTATTGCTATATTCATATTTGTTATTATAACAGAAATCCCGGCCAGTTTGGCCGGGATTTCTTATGTTGATTTTTAGTTGTATTAATTTGTTTTCAACAAAAGCATGCCCGGCTTCTTTTGATAAAAGAAGTAAGTAAAATAAAAACTAAAATATAACCTGGTTGCTTTCATTAGATTCCAAATATAACTTTCTTGTTTTGCATTTCAAACCTTTTCGGATTTATTTTCTTCGGCCACCGCCAGAATCTGCATCATTCATTCTTATTTTTCGTCCCCTGTAGTTCTTTCCATCAATAGCACTGATCATTTTTTTGCCTGCTGCAGGTTCAATTTCAATCCAGCTTGTCATTTCCTTCATATCGATTTTTCCTAAAACTTCTTTTTTCAGATCACTCATATCCAGGATAAACTGCAAAAAGCTTGCTTTATAAAATCCATCTTTAGTTCCAAGGTTTACAAACAAACGCTGATAACCACTGCCACCACTAAATTTCCTGCCTTTTGTATCTCTGTCTCTTTCTCTAGAAGATGGTTGTCTGTCACTCCTTTCATTTCTTCTATCACTTTTTCTTTCTTCTCTGATATTCAAATCAGGAGCATTTTCATAATATTTCAGGAATCGGTCAAATTCAAGTGCGGCAACTCTCTGCAAGATCTCTTCCTTATCCACTTCAGCAAACTTTTCCTTCAAAGTAGGTAAATAAGCTTCGTATTCCCCATGACTGATATCCGCATTTAACATCTTATCAATAAAATGGAAAAATTGCTTTCGGCAAACATCCTTACCGGTAGGAATATCCATTCTATGCGCCTTAGTATTTATTATTCGTTCTATTTGACGAAGACGGTAAGTTTCTTTTGGCGTAACGATAGAAACTGATACCCCACTTTTTCCTGCTCTGCCCGTACGACCACTTCTATGCGTATAAACTTCAACATCATCAGGTAATTCATAATTGATAACATGGGTAATTCCAGTAACATCAATTCCCCTAGCTGCAACATCGGTCGCAATCAATAATTGAATGCTTTTATCCCGGAAAAGACCCATTACTTTATCTCTTTGCTGTTGTGTCAGATCACCATGTATAGCATCAATATCATAACCTTCTCTTGTAAGTCTTTCAGCAATATCCTGTGTATCAGCTTTTGTTCTGGCAAATACAATTCCATAGATCCCCGGATTGAAATCAATGATCCTTTTTAATACTTCATACCTGTTATGGTGTTGAGTAGCATAATATTGGTGGTCAATTGTAGCAGCACTGGCATTAGTCTTGCCAATAGTGATCTCAAATGGCTTATCCATGTACTTCTTACTTACCTGACGAATTCCGGTAGGCATAGTAGCGCTGAACAACCATATACTTTGCCGATTCGGAGTGTTTTTAAGAATAAACTCAATATCCTCTTTAAATCCCATATTCAACATTTCATCAGCTTCATCTAAAACAACATAATGAATCTGCTCAAGATTAATCGCTTTTCTTTCAATCAGATCAATCAATCGTCCGGGTGTTGCTACTACTATATGAGTACCTCTTCTTAAATCTCTTATCTGCATTGATATAGATGTACCACCATATACTGCAGTAACAGAAATATTCTCTTTTTTGCCTTTAAAAGTTGATAGATCGTTAGTTATTTGCAAACACAATTCCCTGGTAGGGCACACTATTAATGCCTGAGGGAAACGATCTCCTTTATTTATTAATTGAAGAAGAGGCAAGCCAAAAGCTGCTGTTTTGCCTGTTCCGGTCTGTGCCAGACCTATAAAATCTTTGGTTCCCTGTAATAGCACAGGTATTGCTTTTTCCTGGATGGGAGTTGGTTCTATAAAGCCTAACTCCTTAATGGATTGAAGTAAACTTTCTTCAATTCCTAATGATTCAAATGTGGACACTGATATATAATTTGATAAGTCGGCAAAGGTAGCCTTAAATAAGAGGACAGTCGAATGAATTTTTGAGTAGTTTGTATATAAATTAAAAGACCTTCCCTACTGGGAAGGCCTAATAATATTGCTTGCCTAAAACTCTTACATTTTTGTAGTAGTATCAGCAGCTGGAGCCATTGTAGTGGTATCAGCTGGAGCCATTGTAGTAGTATCAGCTGGTGCGATTGTTTCAGTAGCAGTTGTATCAGCAGGTGTTTCTTTGTTCTCAGCGCTGTTGTTACAAGCTACGAATGCTGTAGCGATAACTGCAATTGCAAAAAATTTCTTCATTTTGATGTAATTTTTGTTATTTATTGAAATATTTCATTGTTAATACCAGAATCAAGAAAAGGTAACCTTCTTTTTTAATTTTTTTTTTCAGATGGTCTAGGGTTACTATTTTTAATTTTTCGTATTAAATAAAGGAATGTGAAAGATCAGTTCGAAGAGATTGCATTATTGAAAGGATTAGCTACTAATGATAAGAAAGCAGTAGAAACGATTTATCAGGAGAACTTTAATATGGTTCAATCGTTGATAATCAACAACAACGGTTCATCTGATGACGCTAAGGATATTTTTCAGGAAGCCATGATAGTGCTTTATGAAAAAGCAAGATCCGGAACTTTTGAATTGAATTGCCAAATTAAAACCTTTGTTTATTCAGTTTCCAAAAGATTGTGGCTCAAACGTTTGCAACAGCAAAACCGATATACTGCTACAAGTGATAATCTTGAAGATGTGGTTCCGGTGGAAAATGAATTAGAGGAACATGAAAAGATAAATGCTGAGTTTAATTTGATGGAAAAAGCCCTGAATAATTTGGGTGAACCATGCAAAAGTCTTTTAGAAGCATATTATTTAAAAAAACAAAATATGCAGGTTATAGCATTGAATTTTGGATATACAAATGCTGATAATGCAAAAAACCAAAAGTATAAGTGCCTGATGAGGTTGAAAAAAATATTTTTTACGGATTACAAAAATGGTAAAGAGGATGGAGGATACTAAACTTTTAGACATAGTTGAACGATACATCAAGGGTGAAATGAATCCTGATGAGAGACTTCATTTTGAAACACTAAGGAAATCGAATGCTGAAATTGATCAGTTAGTGGTAGAACATACCTTGTTTTTACAACAAATGAACCGATTTGGTGAATGGAAAAAATTCCGATCATCTTTAAATGATGTGCATACTCAATTGACTGAGCAAGGTAAAATAGATTCTACCCGACTAAAGGGCAAAGCAAAGGTTATTTATCTTGTTAAAAGATATAAAAGAGTAGCTGCAATAGCTGCAGTGATTGCCGGTGTTACTACCATTACCATATCAGCACTGGTAAATACTTTTAATCCAAAAGTTGATAATGCACAAATTACTTCACTAAGCAGAGACATTCAGTACATTAAGCAGAAACAGAATGTACAAACCAATGAAGTAAATCAGCTTAAGAATAAAATAACAACTACCCAGATTCCATTTAAAGCAGGAGGTTCAGGATTTCTTATTGATGGAAAAGGATACCTGGTTACCAATGCACATATCATCCGCAATTCAAAAAATATTGTTGTCATCAATAATAAAGGTGACCAGTTTAAGGCAATCATTGCTAAAATCTTTTTTGATAAGGATATTGCGATCTTAAAGATCGAAGATGATACCTATAAACAAACCGGATCACTACCTTATGGAATCCGCAAATCATCTACAGATGTTGCTGAACCTATATTTACACTTGGCTATCCGAGAAATGAAATTGTATATAGTGAAGGCTATCTGAGTGCAAAAACTGGATTTAATGGCGATACATTAAGTTGTCAATTAGGTATTGCAGCCAATAGAGGAAACAGTGGTGGTCCTGTTTTTAACCATGATGGTGAAATTATCGGTATCATCAGTTCAAAAGAAATGGCAGCTGAAGGAGTAGCATTCGCTATACAGTCAAAATATATTTATTCTGCAATTGATGATCTGAAAAAGGATACAACTTTTCAATCAATAAAAGTACCTGCTAAATCATCTGTTCGTGGTATGGACAAAAAGCAACAGGTAAAGAAAATACAGGATTTTGTCTTTATGGTAAAAGGAGACTAATTAAATAATTTCCCTATTAAAAAGCTATCCGGGCAACCAGATAGCTTTTTTGTTGGAACCTAGTTCCAAAGATTTTCGGGATATTCACCCTCTTTAATAAGCTTATCAAGAGAATTTTTCACAAATGGCGCATCTTCTTTATAGGTTACTCCAAACCATAATGAAGTTGTTGGTATAACATCTATTTTACCACCATCTTTAATAAATTCATCAGCAACAATCGGAATAAAGAACTCCGATTTAAGCTCAGTCCCATAATCTTTCAAGAAACCATTGAACAACTTTTCTGTAAAAGAGAAAAACGAAGTGTCAAAACACCAGAAATTCATTGAAACTTTTGTATTCTCTGACAATTCTTTAGGTTCAAGCCCATCATCACAAATGATCTTCTCCCCTTTCTTAGCAATATTTATGCGTTCAGTAATTGAAACGAGGTTTCCTTTATTTAATGTGCAAACTCCTCTGTTAACAGTTCCGTGGTCAGATAATGTTTTTAAAAGATCATAACCTACTATGGCAAAATTCTTTTCATTACAACCCACTTTTAAAAAAGAAGCTGCATTATTAAAAGCATTGCTTCCATAAAAATCATCAGCATTAATTACAGCGAAGGGTTCTTTAACTTCATTTTTTGCACATAAAACAGCATGGGCCGTTCCCCAGGGTTTAGTTCTTTCAGGATTCCTTTCAAATCCATCTGTAAACATATCCAGTTCCTGAAAAACATACGCTGTCTCTATTCTATTCTTCAACTTTGGTTCAAAAATTGATTTAAAATTATCAGCATATTCATTTCGTATAATAAATACAACTTTTCCAAACCCTGCACGGATGGCATCAAAAATAGAATAGTCCATAATTGTTTCCCCATTTGGTCCAAATGCTTCAACTTGTTTCATACTGCCATAACGGGATGCCATACCGGCTGCTAATATCACTAAAGTTGGTTTCATTGAATTATCATTTATTAAAAACGCTGATCACTAAATTAGTGTAGAGGCGAAATTAAAGTAAATTCGCTTCTTTGTTATTCAATTTTAAATGCAACTCATAAACTCTGAAAATATTACAATTGATAATTTATCATTTCCTGGTAATTCTGATGAAAATATTAATGCATCTGTTTTAAGATTAGATAAAATACACCCGGTCATATCTGGTAATAAATGGTTCAAACTCAGGTATTATCTTGATGAAGCAAAATATCTTAATAAAAAGACAATAGTTACTTATGGTGGTGCATGGTCAAATCATATTTTAGCTACAGCTGCTGCTTGTAAAATAAATGAATTTAATAGCATAGGAATTATTAGAGGAGAAGAAATTGAGAATTTATCTTCGACTTTGTTACAAGCAAAAGATTTTGGGATGAAGATCGTATTCATGAATCGAAATGACTATCAAAACAAGATAATTCCATTAGAAATAAATACAGATGAATGTTACATGATTGCAGAAGGAGGATATGGGAAAAAAGGAGCTATAGGCGCATCAACTATTCTGAAAAATTTTACTGTAGAAAACTATACACATATTTGTTGTGCCGCCGGAACAGGTACAATGGCAGCCGGTTTATTAAATGGATTATCTGCTGATCAAAAACTGATAGCCATCAGTGTATTAAAAAATTACCTCGAAATAGAAAATAAAATAAAAGCACTATTAGAAACACATACAAAAAACCTAACTGTAATTCATGATTATCATTTTGGCGGATATGCTAAATATAAACCTGAACTTATACAGTTTATGAATGATTTATATACCCACTCAAATACTCCAACAGACTTTGTATATACAGGTAAGCTTTTCTATGCAATTTCAGATCTTATTAAAAAGAATTATTTTCCAAAAGAAAGCAAGTTATTAATAATTCACAGTGGTGGATTACAAGGAAACAGATCATTGAACAAAGGAAAGTTAATATTTTAGATTATATACTCTCCTATCTTATCTTTGTGCCATCTTTGTAAACGAATCCAATATTTATTTCGTTCTATACAATATGAGAAAACTGGTCATTCTTACTTTATTGATTCCGTTTCTTTGTGTTTGCAAATTAAATGCACAGGATACACTTCCAAACTTTTCATTAATTAATGTAGGTAATAAAAGGATCATTGTTGGCTGGGTAAATAGCTTACCTAACGTAAAACAAATAAGCATACAACGTTCTTTTGACAGCCTATCAGGATTTAAGACAATTCTTACAGTTCTTGATCCTACACTACCTCAAAATGGTTATGCAGATATGAATGCAACCAATGAGTATATGTTTTACCGGTTATATATCATGCAGGATCAGGGTAAATATCAGTTCAGTAAAACTATGAGGCCTGTAAAAGATACAGCGAAAGTTACCGTCAAACCACAAGTAGATAATCTAACTCCCCAAGGTGATTCAGCAAAGCCAGCTAATCCATTTGTACTATATCTTGGAGGCTTTCCCGGAACTGACTCTGTTTCAACACCAAACCCTGTAGCAGTAAAAAATAAACCTACTGGCTTCATGCCATCGCTTTATGTATATACTTTCAGAGACGGGAATGTACGCATCAGCCTCCCAACTGAAGAAAAACCAAAAAAGTATTCAATCAAATTCTTTGAGGAAGAAGGTGATTTCCTTTTTGAATTAAAAGATATCAAAGAAAAAAAATTCAAAATTGACAAATCCAACTTTTTTCATGCAGGGTGGTTCAAATTTGAATTATATGAAGATGAAAAGCTTATTGAAAAACATAAGTTTTACTTAGAGAAGGATTTCTGAAACTAATTGCACATTAAATACTTTTTCAAACTTTCTTTTTACTATCTCTTTAACTTCTTTTTCATCCGCTTTATATCCTAATTCCTTTTCTAAAGAAGTAACTTGTTTATTGTTGATGCCACATGGAATGATGTGATTGAAATAAGACAAGTCTGTATTTATATTAAATGCAAACCCATGCATTGTGATCCAACGACTACAACGAACCCCTATTGCACAAATCTTTCGTTCTCTTCCTGCAATAGCAGTATCAATCCATACACCAGTCTCTCCACTTGATCTTTCTCCTTTTATGCCATATTCCTTCAATGTTAGAATGATCACTTCTTCCAGGCTTCGTAAATAGCGACCGATGTCTGTATAAAAATTTTCCAGATCCAGTATAGGATAGCCAACTAACTGATCCGGTCCATGAAAAGTAATATCTCCTCCCCTGTTCGTATTAAAAAATTGAATATTTTTTTCTTCTAACTCATGGTCATTCAATAATATATTTTCTTTGTTTCCACTTTTACCCAGTGTATAAACTGCAGGATGTTCTACAAATAATAGATAATTGGAAGTTGATTTGTCCATATTTATTTCACCATTGGATAACTCATTCTCATTTTTTGTGCCATTAAATTCTTCCGATTTGATCTTAACATTTTCCTTCAATAATTTTTCCTGGTAATCCCATGCTGCCTGGTATTCCATTATTCCCAGATCCCTGAATATGACTGTCTGTTTTTCCATTAGAATTACAAATCTACCAACAAAACTTCAACCATTACCTTTGCATAAATTATGGAAGAAGATTTAAAAAATACAGAACTGGAACAGGGTGAGAGTAATGATGAAATGTTCGAAAGGTTTTCCATCACAATCGATAAAGGACAAGACCCTCTTCGCATTGATAAATTTCTTATGCAAAGAATTGAAAATGCAACCAGAAACAAATTGCAAAGAGCAATTTCGATGGGAATGGTTCTGGTAAATGGAAAAGAGATCAAGTCAAACTATAAAATCAAACCGCTGGATTCCATCATCGTTTATTCAGATATGAGTCCGGACCAAACCGATGTTGTTCCTGAAAAAATGGATCTGAATATCGTATATGAAGATGACGATATCATGATCATCAATAAACCGGCAGGTATGGTAGTGCATCCGGGAAGTGGTAATTATACCGGCACTTTATTAAATGGTGTTTCTTATTATTTACAACAACAAAATCCTGAATTAACAGATGATGTGTTACCCCGATTTGGCCTGGTACATCGTATTGATAAAAACACAAGTGGTTTATTGGTATTAGCCAAAACAGATATTGCTATGCGAAACCTTGCGAAGCAATTCTTTGATCATACGATCAGCCGGAAATATGTGGCTTTGGTTTGGGGCGATGTTGAGAAAGATTCAGGGACAATCGTTGCTCATGTTGGCAGAAACCAACGATTCAGGAAATTATTTGAAGCTTATCCCGAAGGCGATCATGGAAAAGACGCCACTACCCATTATAACGTTTTAGAGAGATTTGGATATGTTACACTGGTACAATGTATATTAGAAACCGGTAGAACACACCAGATCAGAGTACATATGAAATATATAGGACATCCTTTATTCAATGATGATTTTTATGGTGGCGATAAAATTGTAAAAGGAACAGTATATGCCAAATACAAGCAATTTGTAGATAATTGTTTTAAGATCTGTCAAAGACAGGCTCTACATGCTAAAACTTTAGGATTTATTCATCCAACAACGGGTAAGGAAATGTTTTTCGAAGCTGCTTTACCGGAAGATATTGAACAGGTAATTGAGAAATGGAAAAAATATGGTAAGCAAAAAATTGAGTTATAGAAACTCACTATAACTCTTTTAAGAAATCATTACAGTTTTACTTTCCAGAAAAAGACATCTTATAGTCAACCGATACTTTACCTTTTGTAATATCATTTAACTTTCCTTTCATCAACTTTCGTTTCAATAAGGAAATATGATCGATAAATAATTTACCTTCTATATGATCATACTCATGTAAGATAACCCTTGCTGTAAGTCCTGTAAATGTTTTTGTGTGCTTTTCAAATTTTTCATCATTATAAGAGATCGTAACACTTTGCTGACGATAAATATCTTCTCTGATCTTTGGAATACTTAAACAACCTTCATTATAAGACCATTCATCACCTTCCAATTCTTCAATCTCAGCATTTATAAAAACAATTTTTTCTCCAGGTGCATCTTCATATTCAGCTTGTTCTTCTTCGTTCATAGTCTTAAACATCTGTTCTGTATCAATAACAAACAACCTGATTGCTTTATTTATTTGAGGGGCGGCTAAACCAACTCCATTGCTTGCATACATGGTTTCCCACATATCTTCTACCAATTTATCCAATTGAGGAAAATCTGTATTAATAGGTACTGCTACTTTTCTTAAAACCGGATGTCCGTATGCTACAATAGGAAGAATCATTATTAATTTTTGAATAAATATTTAATCGGCAAAATTACAAATTTTTGAGCTTTTATATTGACATAAAAACATAAAATAGATCAAAAATTTCTTAAATACTCCTGAAGCATTATTGTTGCAGCTATTTCATCAACCAAGGCCTTATTTCTTCTGTCTTTTTTCTTCATACCCATTTCCAGCATGGCATCTTTCGCCATTTTCGAAGTATATCTTTCATCAACCTTTTTAACAGGAATAGCTGGAAAATGTTTGTTCAGATCCCTGATACATTTTTCAACTAAAGGAGTTGCATGGGTACTGGAGTCGTCCCAATTCGTAGGCCAACCGATCAGGATCAACTCAACAGGTTCTTTTGTAAAATAATCTTTCAAAAAAGGAATTAAATCTTTTGAGTGCAGCGTAGTTAATCCTGTTGCAATTATCTGTAACGGATCTGTAACAGCAATACCAGTTCTTTTTAATCCAAAATCAATTGAAAGTATTCTTGCCAAAAGAAAATATTAATGAATGAATAAATCTGATATTACAAAGATGGCGAAAACAACGGATGCAATTCCATTGGCTGTCATAAATGCCAGGTTTACTTTTCGTAGATCATTAGGTTTCACTATTGAATGTTGATAGACCAGCATACCTATAAAAACGGCTACACCAATCCAATACAACCAACCAAAACCTCCATACCTGCCGGCAATGAAAACAGCGGCTGCACTAATTCCATGAAATATTTCTGAAATTCTTAATGCTTTTGCTTTACCCAACCATGCAGGGATAGAATATAATTCCTGTGATTTGTCAAACTCTTCATCCTGCAATGCATAAATTATATCAAAACCACTTACCCAGAAAATAACTGCGATGGAAAAAAGAATCGGCAATAAATCAAAATGACCAGTTACAGCCAGATAAGCTCCTATTGGCGCTAATGCCAGGCCTACTCCTAAGATCAAATGACATAGTGGGGTAAAACGTTTAGTATAACTATAACCTAATACCACAGCTAATGCAACAGGAGATAAGTAAAAACAGATCGAATTAATAAAATAAGTACATACAATAAATAAAATACATGCTGCAATCGTAAATGCAAATGCATTTTTGGGTGTAATTATGCCTTTGGGGATTTCTCTTATCGCTGTTCTTGGGTTTTTCGCATCAATATTTCTATCGAGATAACGATTAAAAGCCATGGCTGCACTACGGGCAAAGACCATGCAAAGAAATACCAGTACAAACAGTAATCCTAATCTTTCCCAATCAAACTGAGGGGAGAAAATTTTTCTATGCCATCCAGGAATTAAAGACGAGAACTCAAACACACCCAATGCAAATCCGATCAATGCAAATGGCATTGCAAAAATGGTATGTGAGAATTTTATAAGACTTAAATAACTTTTTACTTTACTCATTTTATATTTTTTGTCGAACCAATTCCCACAACACTACACCTACCGCTGTTGCAATATTTAATGAATGTTTCATTCCTAATTGTGGAATTTCCAGGCAACCTTCACTTAAATGAATCGTTGATTGCTCCACACCTGATACTTCATTTCCAAATATCACCGCTATTTTCTCATCTTCATCAAATCCAATAGCATTTAATTTATAACTGCCTTCAGCCTGTTCTACAGCATATACATTATAACCATTTGCCTTTAACTCAGTTATTGCTTCTGCTGTTGTTGCAAAATGTTTCCAACTTACAGATTCTTCTGCGCCAAGGGCTGTTTTTTTAATTTCTTTATGAGGAGGAACTGCAGAATAACCGATAATATAAATGGCTTCAACCAGAAATGCATCTGCCGTACGAAATACACTACCGATATTATAGGCACTGCGGATGTTTTCCAGAACAATAATCACCGGATTTTTTTTTGACTCCTTTACTTCTTCTATGGATTTTCTGCCCAATTCATCCATACTTAATTTTCGCATCGGGCAAAGGTAAGCTAAGAGGTTAAACGAGTGAAAGAGAAAAGGAGACAAAATAGAATAATCTGTTTATCTCCATTTCTCTCATTTACTCTAAGCCCTATTTTAAATTCACAATCCTCTTATCCTTCGGATACTTTACTATATAACTAAACCTTACTTTTTTACTTTCCCCGGGCTTCAGGTCAATTTTCCAGGTAAGCACTCCGGTTTCATTATTCACCATAGCATCACCATCATCATCCAGTTTTATTTCTACCTCTTTTATTGTACTTAGTGGATATTGATCTTTCAGTAACAGATTTACATCCGTCAATTTATTATTCTTAACAATGATCTCATAAGTGAATACCTGTTTGCTATCTCTACCGGAGGTCTTAATACTACTTAGTTCTTTAACCAATGATCGTTTAACAGCAATTCTCTTATCCCTGCCCAAAGAAAGATTTAGCGTATCAGCAGTAGTGATCGGATCAATAACTGACTTTCCGATATAAGTATCATCCATAATTATGTTTGCATCACCCGGCAATAGATCAAGATTTTGCCAGTCAGCTACTTCTGCTAACAGGTAAGCTTCTTTATCAACTCTTGGAACAGCGTAATTTTTTAAAGTGCAGGTTATCTCCTGGTCTTTAATCGTGACGCTATGCAATTGCCCATCACTTTCAATATCATAAGGCAAGTCGATTTCGAAATTGGTATTCAATTGACCTTCATTTAGTGTTGTATATTGTTGTAGGGTACTCGGATCAATTGTATTATCCTTTAATTTCTGTTGTTTATATGAGCCATCCAATCCTGTAACTACCACTTCAGCTAGAACTTTATCTTCAGAATAGGACTGGATCATATTTCTGGTCGCATTACCCTGGGCTGCTCTTTTTTGCAGATCTGTATAAATGCCGGGAACATATAATTGAAGGTACCACGGTGTTAATACCGGTGCATTTACTCCGAAATTGGGAGTACCGGTACTTAGGGTAAGTTTTGTATTCTTCCAGTCAATACCCGTTGTTTGTGTAAGTGACGCTTTGTAGACCATCTTCACTTTATTTGTTTTTGAATTTACCCGTATATCATAAATAGCAGTCCATCCTGCATTGGAAGTATAATATGATAGCTCTACAGGTATTTCGCCAGAACTTTTACACATAACTTGTAAAAATACCTGGCCATATGGTTTTTCTTTTATTGGCATTTTTAAAGTCAGCAGACTTATTTTTTTCCGGTAATCTGAAATTCGTTCATTATAAGTATTAATGGTTTGATTGTGATTATATATGCTGGTTTTTGATTTTTCAATCTTGGAGTTATAATATTCGAGCAACTTCAATAATTCAGCACTGGTAATTTCTTTATTACCATTCGACTTTATTGTAGTTTCTATCAATAATCCTGTTTTATTCAAAATTTCATTATCAATTGCGATAAGATTATTTACCCTTCCAATTTCCTTTTGTACTAATATTATACTGTCTTCCAATCTTTCTGCTTCTTTTGGCTTTTCCGGTATTGTTGCCACCGGATAAAACACTTTAAATTTATGCGACATCAGGGCTACATCTTCTGGTACACTGATCTGCAAACTGTTAATATCAATATTTGTACTTAGTTGACTGATAACAATTGTTTTGGTTTTTGCATCAACTTTTATTTTGGATTGATGTGTTAACTCTGCCCCATAACCAAAATAAACAGTAGCACTGGGTATCGTAGCATTTGCCTTTACTGTATCATTATTTTCTTTTGATATACTCTGAGCAGTACTGCTAAATTGCACACAAAGGATCATCATCCAAAAAATCCGGATTTTTTTTATCATAGCTAATATTTTTTTAACAGATGCAGAATAAAAGAAGGTTACATAAACACTTTCTTATTTTTGTTCATAATGGCGAAAACGAAGACATCTGAAACACCAATGATGCAGCAGCATAAGGCTATAAAGCAGAAGTATCCTGATGCCATTCTGCTGTTTCGGGTTGGAGATTTTTATGAAACCTTTGGCCAGGATGCTGTAATAGCCTCCGGAGTACTGGGAATTACCCTTACAAAAAGAAATAATGGCGCTGCTTCCTCATCAGAACTGGCAGGATTTCCACATCATGCATTGGACACCTATTTACATAAATTGGTAAAAGCCGGGCATCGTGTTGCTATTTGTGATCAATTGGAAGATCCTAAACAAGCTAAAGGAATTGTGAAAAGAGGTGTTACAGATATGGTAACACCAGGTACTACTGTTAATGATAAACTATTAGAGCATCATAGCAATAATTTTCTGGCTGCCATCCATTTTGCCCCTAATGAAGAATTTGGTCTCGCTTTTTTAGACATTTCTACCGGTGAATTTTTTATTGCAGAAGGTGACAGAGAATATGCGGATAAGCTGTTACAAAGTTTTAAACCGGCAGAGGTAGTATTTCAAAGGCATCAACAAAAAAAATTCAAAGAATTTTTTAGCAGTAAGATCTATACCTATACTTTGGACGAATGGATTTTTGACAATACCTATGCTGAAGATATTCTTTTAAAACATTTTCAAACACATTCCTTAAAAGGATTTGGTGTTGATGATTTGAAAAATGGCTTAAATGCTGCAGGTGCGATTCTACATTATTTAAAAGATACCGAACATCCGAATCTGCAACACATCACATCCCTTCAGCGGTTGGACCGGGAAGATTTTTTATGGATGGACCGGTTTACGATCCGAAACCTGGAACTAGTGACAGGTAATTCAGATGGCAACCATACACTTTTAAGCGTATTAGATAATACAGTTTCCCCAATGGGTGCCAGACTATTGAAACGCTGGATCGTTTTTCCTTTAAAAGATATTCAAAAGATCAATGAACGTTTAGATACCGTTGAATACTTAATTAAAGAAACAGAATTAAGAAATAAAATAACACAGCATTTAAAACAATGTGGAGATATTGAAAGACTTGTTTCCAAGATTCCCTTGAAAAAAATTAACCCCAGAGAAGTATTACAATTAGCCAGAGGCTTAAAACAAGTTGCCGATATCAAACAAATTTGTTTAACAACAGATAACCAATATTTAAAAAGACTCGGTGACGCTTTGAACCCTTGTCCATATATAGCTGAAAAAATAGTTAAGGAAATAGTTGAAAATCCACCAGCAATTGCTGCTAAGGGTGGTATAATGAATAGCGGAGTCAGTCAGGAACTAGATGAGCTTCGCAAAATTTCTCATAGTGGAAAAGAATATCTCACACAATTACAACAAAAAGAAGCAGAACGAACAGGTATCAGTTCACTTAAAATAGGATTCAATAATGTATTTGGCTATTACCTGGAAGTAACAAATTCGCATAAAAATAAAGTGCCCCAGGAATGGATGCGAAAACAAACACTAACAAATGCAGAAAGGTATATCACTGCTGAGTTAAAAGAATATGAAGAAAAAATAACGGGTGCAGAAGATAAAATCCTAAAAATTGAACTGGAACTTTTTGAAGCATTACTAAATGAATTGAATGATTATTTAGCTCCTGTACAGATCAATGGTAATTTATTGGCCATACAAGATTGCCTTTGCTGTTTTGCCAATAATGCAATTCAATATCAATATAAAAAACCGCAAATACATAAAGGTGATGAACTGACAATAACTGAAGGCCGACATCCGGTAATTGAAAGAAATTTGCCTATTGGAGAATCCTATATAAGTAATGATATTGAATTAAATAAAACAGAGCAACAACTCATCATATTGACCGGGCCAAATATGAGTGGAAAATCTGCTTTACTCCGGCAAACTGCTTTAATTACTTTAATGGCACATACAGGTTCTTTTGTTCCGGCAAAAGAAGCTAAGATCGCCTTAACAGATAAGATCTTTACCAGAGTTGGAGCATCTGATAATTTAAGTGGCGGAGAGTCAACTTTTATGGTTGAGATGAACGAAACTGCATCCATCATAAATAATATTTCAGATAAAAGCCTGATACTTTTAGATGAAATAGGCCGGGGTACATCCACTTATGATGGTATTTCGATTGCCTGGAGTATAGCTGAGTATTTACATCAATCTCCACACCAACCTAAAACATTATTTGCCACCCATTATCATGAATTGAATGAATTAGAGGAAAAGTTTCCCCGTGCAAAAAACTTTCATGTAACTAATAAGGAAGTTGGAAATAAAATCATATTCCTTAGAAAGTTAGCCCGTGGAGGCAGTACCCACAGCTTTGGAATCCATGTGGCTAAAATGGCCGGAATGCCACCAACATTAATTGAAAGGGCAAATGAAATACTCCAACACCTGGAGAGTATTCATGATAGTGGAAAAACAGATAATAATGACCCGAAAGCCAATACCCAGGGATTGAAAGAAGCGGTCAAAAATATATCAACATCTAAAATGCAGCTTTCTATTTTTGATGCTCATTCCGAAACTTTTGATGAAATCCGAAAAATACTGGAAAGTACAGACATAAACCGTCTTACACCCGTTGAAGCATTATTAAAGCTTCAGGAAATCAAAAACAGGCTTAAATAACAAGCTTTCACTCTTTATTTTTTCTTTTATTGAAAAATATTGCCATATAGAAAAACTCCTTATTTTTACTATAAATTCGCTTATATGAAATTAATAAAACTAACTGCTTTACCTATTTTGTTATTTGTTTCGCTATTAATGCTTTCTTCTTGTGAGCCAGATGCCGAACTTAAAAAAATTACTGATTTCCAAAAATCCGGTATAGTAATGAGTGGGGCCCAGGAAACACCTGCAGTAGCTTCTAGTTCTCTTGGAACATTGAATGTTTTTTATACCCGTGAAACCAGAATTTTAAGTTACACGATTAACTGGTCAGGATTATCTGGAAATCCAACTGGCATGCATGTACATGGACTAGCTCCTTCCGGTTATGCAGCAAGCGTTGTTCAAACGATTTCAACAAGTGGTTTAACTACTTCAGGATCTAAGTCGGGAACAATGCTGGTTGATGGAGTTGTGATAAAAGAGAATGACCTTTTAAATGGATTTTATTATATAAATATTCATACCGCAGCTTATCCTGGCGGTGAGATCAGAGGTCAGATCAAATTTCAATAAATCTAATTTTCAATAACATATTAAAACCGTATCGCATTAAACGATACGGTTTTTTATTTTGCAGCAAACCACAAAGGCGTATCATCATCCCAGTCACCATTATAATTTATCAATAACTCCTCCCCTGCTTTTATCATTCTTACTGTGGTTATACTAATTTGTTGATCCTTATAATTCATTACGTACTCACAATTGCTTTGATAAGAATGATTGTATACAGGCACATACCCCATCGCCATACAGCATTGGTCATTATTTTCACCCCATTCAAAAATATAGTCATGTAGTTTAGTTTGATCTAATAATTTTCTCTCATCCTGACTCATTACAATCACTGGTGATAATTCAATAACAGTTTCAGAAGGTATTTCCTTAGTTGTAAATACTCCACGACCCATTAAAGAAGTTGGCGCTATGAATAAATAAGAACTTATCATTTATAAACTTTTGTAAATGTGCCAGATCAAAGTTATTTAATATCAGGATTATATTGAATTTGCTGAATCATTTCTCACAACAGACTTCGTATTTTTGAACTATGTCTACTGAACTGGAAGAACCAACGCTGCAAGAACAGTTTGAATCTATAATTCAAACTGAAGATAAGTTAATTATCAAAAAATTTCTTGATGATCAGAACATCAGTGATGTTGCTTCCCTTATTTATGATTTTACAGATTATGATAGTCAGATAATAGCTAATATGTCGGTACACCGTGCCGCTAGTGTATTTAAGATTCTTGATCTGTCAGAACAAAAAAAAATTATCCAGGAATTACCTGCAAATACAACTGCTAATTTATTAAATGAATTGCCAGCGGATGACCGTACTGACTTTCTTGAAGAACTACCTAGTAATGTAGTAAGGGAGTTGATCAAGTTAATGGATCCGGAAGAAAGAAAAGTTACATTATCATTATTAGGATATCCGGAAAACAGTATTGGACGATTGATGACACCGGACTATGTGTATGTATATCCCTGGAATACGATAGAAGAAGTTTTTTCTACTATACGGAAATATGGCAAAGACAGTGAAACCATAAATGTAATTTATGTTATTAATGAAAAAGGAGAATTACTTGATGATATCAGGATCAGTGATTTTATTTTAAGTGCTCCGGATAAAAAAGTTTCTGAATTAATGGATGAAAGGTTTATTTCATTACGAGCGGAAGATGATCAGGAGACTGTTTCAGAAATATTCAAAATGAATAACAGGGTTGCATTGCCGGTTATTAGCCAATCTAATAAATTGCTGGGCATCGTTACTATCGATGATATATTGTGGGTAGCAACTGAAGAATTCAGTGAGGATATGCAAAAAATGGGAGGTACATCTGCGTTAGAAGAACCATATCTGGATATACCTATTTTCAGGTTATATAAAAAAAGGATCATCTGGCTGATCATTCTTTTTGTTGGGGAAACGATGACCATTGCAGCTATGTCCAGTTTCCAGAAAACATTAGAACAAGTCCTGGTTTTGTCAACGTTCATTCCACTAATTATCTCGAGTGGGGGCAATAGCGGTTCGCAAGCTGCCACATTAATTATACAAGCCATGGCTTTGGGAGAAGTAACTGTTATCGATTGGTGGCAAATAGCAAAAAGGGAAATAAAGTCCGGATTAATGATGGGAATCACATTAGGAGTGTTTGGATTTATAATTGTTTATGGCGGATCTTTGGTTTTTAATTTATTCGGAGAACATTACATTAGAATAGGATTTGCAATTGGTACTGCGATCATAGGTGTAGTGTTATGGGGTACAATCATGGGTTCGATGCTTCCACTCTTATTAAAACGTTTAGGAGCTGACCCTGCTACTTCCTCTACTCCATTTATTGCAACATTAGTAGACGTAACAGGATTATTGATATACTTTGGTACAGCTTTTTTAATGTTAAAAGGTGTTTTACTATAATAAAAAACACCATTTTCACACTATTAATTATGCAATGAGATGCATATTTTGAAATCAATACCTTTGACGCAATTTTTACTTTTATCTACTTTAATATTGAAAATAAAAAATTGAAAAATATATGTGCGGAATAGTAGGATATACCGGACCAAGGGAAGCTTACCCTATCATAATTAAAGGATTAAAAAGACTGGAATATCGGGGGTATGATAGCACAGGAGTAGCTTTACAAAACAGCACAGGTCTGAAAGTGTACAAGAAAAAAGGGAAAGTAGCGGAGCTAGAAGAAAATATTGTTGGCAAAGACTTACATGCAAATGTTGGTATAGGACATACAAGATGGGCAACACATGGTGAACCAAGTGACAGAAATGCCCACCCTCATCAATCTGCCAGCGGTAAATTAGCTATGATACATAACGGAATCATAGAAAATTACACCCAACTAAAAAAAGAACTGCTAAATAAGGGCTATACATTTACCAGCGATACAGATACAGAAGTGCTGTTGAATTTTATTGAAGAAATTCAAAAGAACAACTCCTGCACTCTAGAGGAGGCTGTAAGAGTAGCGCTAAAGAGAGTAACCGGTGCTTATGTAATATTATTACTTGATGCAGATAATCCAGATACAATTATTGCTGCAAGAAAAGGAAGTCCGTTAGTAATTGGTGTTGGAAAAGGTGAACATTTTCTGGGATCAGATGCATCCCCAATGTTAGAATACACTAAAGAGGTAGTATATGTAAATGATTATGAACTGGCGATCATAAAACCTGATGAGTTAATTCTAAAGAACCTGGGTAATGAAAAAATAACTCCTTATGTACAAAAGCTGGATTTGGAACTGGCAGCGATTGAAAAAGGCGGTTATGAGCATTTTATGCTCAAAGAAATTTTTGAGCAACCACAAACAATTTATGATTGCTTAAGAGGCAGATTGGATGCCGAAGCAGGTACTATTACAATGAGTGGCATTCAACAATATGCTGATCAGATAGTAAATACTAATCGTATTATTATGGTGGCTTGTGGAACAAGTTGGCATGCCGGTCTTATTGCAGAATATATTTTTGAAGAGCTATGCCGAATCAATGTAGAAGTTGAGTATGCATCTGAGTTTCGATACAGAAATCCCGTTATAAATAAAGGCGATGTCATCATTGCTATTTCGCAAAGTGGTGAAACTGCTGACACTTTAGTAGCAATAGATAATGCAAAAGAAAAAGGTGCAATAATATTAGGAGTTGTCAATGTTGTTGGCTCATCAATTGCCAGAACAAGCCACGGAGGTGCATATACACATGCAGGACCAGAAATAGGAGTGGCTAGTACAAAGGCATTTACAGCTCAACTTGCAGTACTTACCATGATAGCCTTGAAGATTGGTTATATAAAAGGAACAATATCACAGGAACGATATTTCCATTTACTTAAAGAATTAAACGATATTCCTGAAAAAGTTGCCTGGACATTAAAGCAAAGTGAATCTGTTAAAGCATTAGCTGAAAAATATAAAGATGCCCGTGATTTTCTATACCTGGGCAGAGGTTATAATTTTCCAGTTGCACTGGAAGGTGCATTGAAGTTGAAAGAAATTTCATATATACATGCAGAAGGTTATCCTGCTGCAGAAATGAAACATGGACCTATTGCATTAGTTGACGAAAATCTTCCGGTTGTTTTTGTAGCAACCAAAGACACCTACCATGAAAAAGTAGTGAGCAATATGCAGGAGATCAAAGCAAGAAAAGGAATTGTAATTTCAGTAATAACTGAGGGTGATGAAATATCCAGAGATCTATCGAATGATGTAATGATCGTACCTGAAGCGGATGAAATTCTGGCACCAATGTTAAGTGTGATACCCTTGCAATTATTATCCTATTATATCGGAGTAGCTAAAGGTTGTGATGTTGATAAGCCAAGAAATCTGGCAAAATCTGTAACGGTAGAATAAGTACCATGAACAATATTATAAAAAGACCAATCTCTTCACTCGGATATGGCTTCATTGCTAAAGAATTTATTCCTAAGGGCAAGAATGAATATCACCTACGCAATATTCAGAACAGAAGCAATATTAAATACAGAAAAATTACAGAGGCGGAAATAAATGTTCTTGAAGAGAATGGTAACACTTCTGATGATTGGAGCAAATTCCATGTAGCCGATAAATTCGATCCTGAATTAGTTAAGAATTGTTCATTTTATGGATTAATAAGAGTTGGCAATATGGAGCCTTATTTTGTTGAATTTAACAATCTGAGGATGCCCGTAGGATTATATAATAGTACCATAATCAGTTGTGATATCGGAAACAATGTCTCTATTGACAATGTCGCTTTTATGAGCCATTACATTACCGGTGATGATGTAATGCTTATCAACATCAACGAACTGGCAGCAACTGATCATGCAAAATTTGGAAATGGTGTTTTGAAAGAAGGAGAAAAAGAATCAGTTCGGATCTGGATGGAAATTTGCAATGAAAACGGTGGCAGAAGTGTTCTTCCCTTTAATGGTATGCAACCAGGCGATGCTTGGCTTTGGTCAAAAAACAGAGCCGATGAAAAGCTTTTAGAAAAATTCAAAGAATTCACAGATCAAAAGTTTGATACCCAAAGAGGATATTATGGTAAGATCGGAGATCGAACAGTTATTAAAAATTGTAAGATCGTAAAAGACACCTGGATAGGAAGTGATGCCTATTTGAAAGGTGCAAATAAAATAAAAAATATCACTATCAATTCCTCACCAACAGCAAAGTCACAGATAGGTGAGGGTTGTGAATTAGTGAATGGAATAATTGGATTTGGTTGCCGCATTTTTTATGGAGTAAAGGCTGTTCGCTTTTTAATGGGTGATAATTCTCAATTAAAATATGGGGCACGGCTTATTAATTCTTACCTGGCAGACAATTCTACAATATCCTGTTGCGAAGTATTGAATTCGTTAATTTTTCCATCACACGAACAGCACCATAATAACTCATTCCTATGTGCTGCTACTGTATTAGGGCAAAGTAATATGGCAGCAGGAGCTACAATTGGATCTAATCACAATTCAAGAAGTGCAGACGGTGAATTAATGGCCGGTCGAGGCTTTTGGCCAGGTCTATGTGTTAGTTTAAAACATAATTCCAAATTTGCTTCCTTTACAATTATTGCAAAAGGCGATTTTCCGGCTGAATTAAATATTCCAGTTCCATTTTCTCTGATAAGCAATGATGTAAGCCGTGATAAATTAGTAGTGATGCCGGGCTATTGGTTTATGTATAACATGTATGCACTGGCCCGTAATGCGGGTAAATACTCTGTAAGGGATAAACGAACTGACAAATCCCTCATCCTCGAATATGATTTTCTTGCTCCTGACAGTATTAACGAGATGACAGAGTCTCTCCGTTTATTTAAAATTTTGGCTGCGAAAGCTTACGCAAATAAAAAGAAGATTTCAATTGCTGATAAAGATCTCCTTAAAGCAGGAGAAGACCTTTTAGAAAATCAAATTGCCGAATTCAAGAACCTGGAAATAGTCGCTGAAGCATTTGAGAATTCCAAGAGAAAGGTTGAACTGGTAAAAATGCCAGAAGCATACACCCTTTTCAAAGAATTGATCACTTACTATGGCATCAATGAACTAATTCATTTTATCGAAGAAAAAAATATCAATAGCTGGCAAAAACTTTTAAAAGCATTGCCTTCAAAACCTGAACGAATTAGCTGGATAAATACCGGAGGGCAATTAATTCCGGAAGCATCAATTCTTACATTGAAACGAAATATTAAGTCGGGCAAGGTGAAAAGCTGGGATGAAATCCATGCTTATTATAAAAGAAAAAGTCTGGAATATACAAATGACAAATTCAAACATTCTTTTGCAGCTATGCTTGAAGTTTTAAAACTAAGCCCCAAAAGATTTACAAAAAAACTATTCTACCAATTATTAGAAAATGCAGTTGTTACAAAAGAATGGATGAGTAAAGGAATTTATACCTCCAGAGAAAAAGATTATACTAATCCTTTCAGGAAAATGCTTTATGATACGGAAGAGGAAATGGAGAAAGTGATCGGAAAGCTATCTGATAATAGTTTTATCATCCAACAAAAAGATGAATTGGATAGGTTAAAAACAAAAGTCAACAACCTAAAAGAGCTATTCCATTAATAGTTGAAACTCCGGTTTAACGGGAAATTTCTACTATTACTATTTTTTCCTGAAGTATAACCGCACCGGAACTCCTGATAAATCAAAATTTTCTCTCAATTTATTTTCGAGGTAATTTTTATAAGGTGTCTTTACATCATCAGGAAAATTACAGAAGAAGGCAAAAGATGGAACCGCTGTTGGTAGCTGTGTTACAAATTTTATTTTCACTGCATGCCCACGTACAACTGGTGGATGATAGGCTGCTATTGCTTTTAAAATTGTATCGTTTAGTTTAGAAGTAGTAATCCGCTGATTACGATTCTCATAAACCTGTAAAGCAATTTCAATCGCCTTAAATATTCTTGTTTTTTCCTTTGCAGAAACGAACAAAATAGGCACATCATTAAATGGTGCCAGTTTCTTCTTCAACATGGCTTCATATTCTTTAGCAGTGTTGGTTTCTTTTTCCATCAGATCCCATTTGTTCACCAGTACTACAATCCCTTTTCCTTTTTTAACTGCAAGGCTGTATATATTCAGATCCTGAGCTGCTATTCCTTTTTCGGCATCGATCATCAACAAGCAAACATCAGCTTCATCAACGGCTTTAATTGCACGGATAACGGAATAAAATTCAAGATCTTCATGCACCTTCGCTTTCTTACGTATACCAGCAGTATCTATCAAAACAAATTCTTTCTGGAATAAATTATAATGTGTATGAATGGAGTCCCGGGTGGTTCCCGCAATATCACTCACTATCGTTCTTTCTTCACCAACCAAAGCATTCAATAATGAGGACTTACCTGTATTTGGCTGACCAATAATTGAAATTTTCGGTAATGCATCGATTGCTTTTGCTTCTTCAGAATCATCTTCTGTAATCAATTCAGCAACTGCATCCAATAACTCACCGGTACCACTTCCACTTGCAGCAGCAATAAAAAATATATGTTCAAAACCAAGACTGTAAAACTCAGATGCTTCCAGCATTCTGTCATTATTATCAACTTTATTTACCGTAAGGAAAACAGGTTTCGTACTTTTTCTTAATACGGAAGCCATTGCATCATCAAGATTTGTCATTCCCGTAGAAGCATCAACCATAAAAATGATAGCATTTGCTTCTTCAACAGCGATCAATACCTGCTTGGCAATCTCTTTTTCAAATACATCCTCACTACCTGAAACAAATCCTCCCGTGTCGATAACATTATAAGTTTTACCGTTCCAGTCTGTAACTCCATACTGACGGTCACGGGTAACACCACTTTCATCATCTACGATGGCTTTTCGCTCCACCAATAAACGATTAAAAAGTGTACTTTTTCCTACGTTCGGACGACCAACTATTGCAACTGTAAAACTCATACTTTAAATCCCTGACGGGACCAATATGTTCCTCTTTTATAGCTCACTCACACTTTTCAAAAAAATCTATAAATCTGAAACTGATTATAAAACAATTTAATAAATCTAAAATATTTAACTCCCAGGTTCCCTCTCAAGGGATATTGGAAACTCAATAACCATATTCTCTCAACTGCATATCATTCTCTCTCCATTTTGGTTTTACTTTCACAAATAATTCCAAAAACACTTTTCTGTCAATGAATGCTTCAATATCTTTTCTGGCTTCAGTTCCAATCCTTTTTATCTTCTCTCCTTTTGAACCGATCAAAATAACTTTTTGCGTTTCCCGGTGAACAATTATATCGGCTACAATTTTCACCAATGTTGTTTTTTCCTGATACTCTCTAATTAAAACAGCCGTATGATATGGAATTTCATCCTGCGCCAACTCATAGATCTTTTCCCTTATTATTTCACTCACAAAAAATCTTGTATTCAAATCACTGATATCATCACCTTCATAAAAGCGTTCTCCTTCAGGTAAAAATTCAAGGAATGCATTTACCAGTTTCTTTTTATTTATACCTGATAATGCAGAAATTGTAATTACTTTTTTACAATATGATTTAGCAGAGAAATATTCAATCGCTTCTTTTATTTTTTCTTCACTTGCCAGATCAATTTTATTGATAGCAACTATTGCAGGTACTTTCAATTTCAATGCTGAAAAGATTGCATCAGCTTCCTCCCAGTTTTCTTTTACATCCACCAGCAAGAGAGCAACATCTGCATCTTCCAAAGCCCCTTTTACAGCCTGCATCATTTTTTCATGCAGTTTGTATTTAGGTTCAATGATTCCCGGAGTATCAGAAAAAATTACCTGGTAGTCCTTTTCAGTAATGATACCTTTTATACGGTGCCTGGTTGTCTGCACTTTATGGGAAACGATAGCTAATTTTTCGCCCATTAATGCATTCAGTAAAGTGCTTTTACCTGCATTTGGCCGTCCAAATATGTTTACAAAACCTGATTTCATATAAAATTGCCTGAAAATGCATATTTCAGCCAGCAAGAAGAGAGGAGGTAGTCAGTCCTTGCCAGTTGAAAGTGCAACTGTTTCGGAAAATTAAAAGAGCCATCCGCCTCAGCGGACAGCTCTTTTGTTTGTTGCGAAGGGGAGGATCGAACTCCCGACCTACGGGTTATGAGCCCGTCGAGCTACCGCTGCTCTACTTCGCGGTGCAAAGGTAGTCGTATGAAGATTACCTACCAAAGAAAAAACGTTCAGATTTTAAGAATCTGAACGTTTTAATATCATTTATTTAAAATAAGAATTTATACTTTTCTTACACTGCTGGCACCGCTGCTCTTCATTTCACGAATCATGCCACTCCCTTTATATTTTACATCACTTGCACCTGTAGCCTGTGCTGACAATTCTTTATTGACCGTAATCTTTATATCACTTGCACCACTGGCTTTAGCATTACATATATCTGTTACCAGGTCAAATCCCTTAAAATCACTTGCACCGCTGGCTTCCACATTCAATTGAGTTGCAGAGCCTGTTATAGTAATATCAGAAGCTCCACTAAGATCGATCTTCAGTTTACCAATTTCTACTCTCCCTTTTACGTCGCTGGCACCAGATTGATTAATTGACAGATCCGATGCTTTCAAAGTACCGGCAATAAATACATCGCAAGCACCACTTATGGTCATTGCATCGATCTGCTTAACAGATATATAAGCCTTTAGTTTTTTCTTTCCGCTACTCCACAATTTACCTTTACCTCCGTAAGAAATAAACAATACTCCATTCTTCACTTCTGTTATTATATCATCCTGGTATTTTTTTTCAGCTGCACTTACAGCAACAGCTTCTTCATTACTCTGAGAAATAAATACATCAAATGCATTTGAAAGATTTATTGCATGAAAACTACTGACTTTTCTGACCTCTGCATTTGGATCATTGATTTTTTGAGCCTTTAATCCGGTAATAAAAAGGATTCCAATTAAAACAAATATTATTTTTTTCATAACCGATGGTTTAATATGTTATACGTATGTTCTGATTGAAAAGTTACAGTTTCAACTAATTAAATCTTCCTTATTTTTGCACCAGTTCTTAGCCTTTGATTATAAAGGCTTTAGTTTTCCATGTTTCCGGGGTGTTTGTTAGTATGCTTAAAACTTAGCTTCTAATGATCTGAGATCAAACCCGTAGAACCTGGTCAGGGTAATGCCTGCGAAGGGAGTGATAACTGTTATTCTGTTATCATCAATATACCTTTCTCAATTGCATTTCCCTCTTATTTTTTAAACTTTTTAAATTATTAAAAAATGAAGAGGATTTTTATGCTTGGTTGTTTTTTGGCTTTTACAACTTTAGTTTTTTCACAGATCAAACAACCATTAAATCAGGAAAAGGATAGCTTTTATCTGCTAACGCCTATAGAAGTAATGGCTATAAGAGCAGGAGAAAACTCTCCTTTCACTAAAACAAATATTTCTAAAAAGGAAATTGTAAAAACAAATCTTGGACAGGATATACCGTTTCTGCTCAATCAAACACCTTCCGTAGTTATAAATTCTGATGCAGGAAACGGAGTAGGTTATACCGGCATTCGAATAAGAGGGACCGATGCCACAAGGATCAATGTTACGCTGAATGGCATCCCTTACAATGATGCAGAAAGCCAGGGAACTTTTTTTGTGGATCTGCCAGATTTCAGTTCTTCAACCGGAAGTATTCAAATTCAAAGAGGTGTTGGTACTTCTTCCGTAGGGGCAGGATCATTTGGAGGGAGTATAAATTTCAGTACTAACGAAGTAATAAAAGAACAATATGCTGAAATAAACAATAGCGTTGGCTCTTTTAATACATGGAAACATACCATTAAAGCAGGTACTGGTTTGGTAAATGGATTTACTACTGATATCCGCTTCTCTAAAATTAATAGTAGTGGATTCATTGACAGAGCTAGCAGTAATCTGAAATCATTTCATTTTTCTACAGCTTATATAAAAGAAAAGACCAGTTTAAGAATCAATGTATTTTCCGGTAAGGAAAAAACGTACCAGGCCTGGTATGGAATCTCAGAGTCAGATCTAAGATCCGGAAACAGAACAGTCAATTATGCCGGTACAGAAAAACCTGGCGATCCTTATGATAATGAAACGGATAATTATACACAAACTCATTACCAATTATTCTTTAATCAACATTTGAATAAAAAGCTGACATTTAATACCGCCTTATTTTTAACAAAGGGCAAAGGCTATTACGAACAATACAAAGCTGATCAGGCATACTCAAAATATAATATGCCCGATCCACCGTATATTAATTTGCCTGTTACTAGTTCAGATATGATACGCCAATTATGGTTGAATAATGATTTCTATGGAAATATTTTCTCCCTTCAATTAAAAGACAAACAAACTGAAGCAACATTAGGTGGAGGCATTACCCGATATAATGGATTACACTATGGAAAAATAATATGGGCTGAAAAAGGATTAACAAGTAATGATAACTGGTATGACCTCGGCGCCGATAAAGATGATTTTAATATATATCTGAAACAACAAACAAAATTCTCTGATTACTGGAGCTTGTTTTATGATGCACAATACAGGTTTGTAAATTATTCCATTGACGGATTCAGAGATAATCCAAAATTGGATGTAAATAAAAAATTCAATTTTTTTAATCCAAAAGCCGGGATCACTTATCTTAAAAATGGCTGGAAAGGATATCTGTCTTATAGTGTTGCCAATAAAGAACCAAACAGAGAAGATTTTGAAGCTGCTACTTTACAACAACCTCTCTCAGAACAATTACATGATATAGAAACGGGAATTGAAAGAACAACCAGCCATTACAACTGGTCTGCTACGGTTTATTATATGAATTATAAAAATCAACTTGTTTTAACCGGAAAAATCAATGATGTAGGAGCCTATACAAGAACAAACATACCCAAAAGTTATAGAGCAGGTATTGAACTGCAGGGTGGTTTAAAGCTAAATCATTGGATGAACGTTTTGGGAAATATCTCACTAAGTGAAAACAAAATAAAAAACTTTACAGAATACATAGATGATTATGATAATGGAGGACAAAAAACAAACAATTACTCACTTTCTGATATTGCATATTCTCCTTCTCTTGTAGGTGGAGCAACATTAAATTTTTTACCTATCAAGCATACAGAGCTTAGCTTATTGAGTAAATATGTGAGTAAACAATATCTTGATAATACAGAAAATGATAACCGAACCTTATCGGCTTTTTTTGTGCAGGATGTAAGAGCTATTTATACTATAAAAAATAAAGTAGCTAAAGAAATAAACATTATTGCACAGGTGAATAACCTTTTTAATAGAAAGTACGAACCGAATGGCTATACGTTCAGTTATATAGCAGGAGGAGAAAGTATAACTGAAAATTATTATTTTCCGATGGCCGGAATTAATTTTATGATAGCCCTGAATATTAAATTATAAAGCATATTTAAAAAGCCGGAAGAATACTTGAAGATTCGATCCGGCTTTTACAATTTATGTTGTACCATACTTTTCCTTCCATTCCAACATCCCCCCCACCAGGTTTTTTGTATTCTTATAACCCATAGCATCCAAAAACATACATGCTTGTCCGCTACGATTACCACTTTTACAATAAATAATAAGTTCTTCATCTTTCAGATCTTCGATTTCATCGATTTGCATCGTCTGAACTTTTCCTAGCGGAATTAAAGTTCCATTGATGTTGAATTCTGCATATTCATGAGGTTCTCTTACATCAATAAGATTTATTTTTTCTCCGGCATCAATCCTTGTCTTTAATTCTTCTACAGTAATATTTTGCATAGTTGTTTATTATAATTCTGAATTTATTTTAGTACTATCAGTTAGCGGTTTATCTATTTGCAACCAAACGTCAATTGTTTGTCCCGAACGAATCTTTTGTATCCTCTTTTCATCATCAAATCTTTCCGGATTTTGCCTGTATATCCAGGCTCCAGATGTATCTGTAACATTGGCATCTGTTACAATTGCACCAATAACAATACCGTTTTCTTCCAATATTCTTTTTGCATCACTAAAAACCATTCCGGTTATTACTGGTACTGAAAATTCTTTATTCCCTACCCCATCTCCCAATACCAATGAAATAACACTCCCTTTCCTAATTTGAGTGCCCGGTGAAATTATAGCACCATTATATATTTGTTCTAGAATTGCATTTTTTGCAAAATCAGGTTTATACGTTGTATCGCCGATCTTAAGATCCATATTTTTCAATACCATTTCTGCATTTCTTAGGCTATACCCAATTAAATTCGGCATTTCTATCAATGGAGGAACAGACCTGCTGATAACAAGAAAAACAGTTCTGTTAGACTTTACAATTTCATCTGCTTCAGGTATCTGTTTTATTACTGATAATGGCCTGGCTGTATCTATATAAACAGAATCTTGTATTTCAACATCAAAACCTGCCTTTTTTAAAATCGACTTAGCTTCTGCGTAATCTTTACCTGCAACAGATGGTACCGTTGCAGATTTACCATGGTCTGTCAACCAGTTTAGCGATAATAAAAAAACAGAAAATATACCAATAGCCAGAATAATGCCAACCAAAACATTTATCAATAAAGGCCGGTTTGTAATAAATTTAAACATTCGTAAAATTATAAGTTATCGATTCAATCATTGAATTTTTACAAGACATTCCTGTATCAATTTTGTATAAAATTCTTGAAGATCCCATCCCATTGCTCTTACTTGCTGAGGAATAATACTGGCCTCACTTTGTCCGGGTACTGTATTAACTTCCAACATATATGGCTTGCCATCTGCTTCATTATAAATAAAATCTATCCTTACTACTCCACCACAATTAAAAACAGTATAAACTTTGCCTGCAGCATCTCTGATCTTCTCTGCTATACTTTCATCTACAATTGCCGGAGTCACTTCGTCCGATTTGCCGTGATATTTTGCTTCAAAGTCAAAAAAATCTTTATCACTATGTGCACTTACTTCAGTTAATGGTAATACAATTATTTCACCCTCGGATTTAAAGACACCCACTGTAAATTCCCTACCGGATATCATTTCCTCAACAAGAACCTGATCATCCTCTTTAAATGCTTTTTCAATTGCAAGTCCCAATTCATCTGATGGTTCATTAACTTTTGACATACCGATACTGGAACCACCATTATTTGGCTTAATAAAAACCGGGAACTTTAATGATTTTACAATTTCATCTGGGCTTTTAAAATTCTTTTTAATGAGAAGTATTGAATTAGCCACAGCTATACCAGCCATACCCGCTACAGCCACAGCATATCTTTTATTGAATGTTAACGATGAAGTGGCAGCATCACATCCGGTGTATGGTATTTTTAAGATGTCAAAATAACCCTGCAATTTTCCATCTTCGCCCGGTGTACCATGCATGCCTATAAAAACAGCATCAAAAATAATTTTCTGATTATCTAAATGAAGTGAGAAATCATTCTTATCTATTTCTACTTTTCTGCCATCCGGCATATCATACCACCAACCATCTTTTTTAATATCTATTATATAAACGTTGAATAGTTCACGGTTAAGATTATTATTTATTGTAATTACACTTTTGTAAGAAATAACTGCTTCGCCTGAAAAGCCGCCAGTTAAAAGTGCTATGTTTTGCTTCATCTGTTTTGTGTGGTAGGTTATGTTTCCGTTTCAACGGGATTAACTCTGCAAATATTGCAGAAATTTCTAAGATGCCCAACGTATTTTGCTGTAATCGGATAGCATTAACATAAATTGGTATAAACTTTAAGTAATTCGATTGATTTGATCTAAATCAGTATTGTATACATAAAATGAAGACAGGAAAATAAGAAAGGTGAAGGCCGTTTCTCCTTCACCTTTTTACGACGGGAAATATCACCCGCCACTAGTTGAGCAGCTTTCGCTGCTATATACTTTGAAATATATCCTAAGTTACAAAAAAAATCTCTCTAATGATCAGATTTTCCTGGAAATTATGCACACTGAAAGCACAAAACTTAAATATGCAATAACTCCTTTTTAGACATCAATTGCTCAACCGTTTCAACATACATTTCATCTGGTACACAACAATCTACAGGACAAACAGCTGCACATTGAGGTTCTTCATGAAAACCCTGACATTCTGTACACTTATTTGGAGTTATGTAATAAATATCAACTGCCACTGGTGCATTTTTTTGATCTGCATCCACAACAGATCCATCCAACAGTGTAAAATTTCCTTTTACGGAGGTTCCATCAGATATTGCCCACTCAACACCACCCTCATAGATAGCATTGTTAGGACATTCAGGTTCACAAGCTCCGCAGTTGATACATTCTTCGGTAATCTTAATAGCCATAGTATTATTTAATTTAAAAGGTTGTGAGTTACTTTTGTGCCACAAAAATAATAGTCAGGAATGAATTTACAACATCGAATTGATTTATTAGATGAGCTGGGTAAATATATTTTATCTGATGATCCGGCCTGGGTAGCCGCAAAGGATCGAGCCACTTATGAAAATGGCTGGTTTATATCTGAATTTGTAACGGATGCTTCCCAAAATATTGCAAAAGAATTCCTTGTAAAAGAAAAATTAATCAGTTGGTCAAACAGATATCAAATAAAAAATACAATTGAGCATTCAAAAAAAATTGGAATTGTAATGGCAGGCAACATTCCGCTGGTTGGATTTCACGATTTTTTATGTGTTTTCATAAGCGGACATAAAGCTATTATGAAACCTTCCTCAAAAGACTCAGTACTTATCAGGCATCTGGTTGAAAAAATAAATGAATGGGAGCCTGAAACAGTTTCCTATACCTTATTTGCAGAAATGTTAAAGGATTGTGATGCTTATATCGCTACCGGTAGCAATAACTCTTCCCGTTATTTTGAATATTACTTTTCCAGGTTTCCGAATATTATTCGTCGAAACAGAACTTCGATTGCAATATTGAAAGGAACAGAAACAAAAAAGGAGTTGGAATTATTAGCTGATGATGTTTACAATTATTTTGGATTGGGTTGTCGCAATGTAACCAAGGTCTATATTCCTCAGCATTATGATTTTTTACCCCTTTTAGATGCTTTTAATAAATACGAACATCTTGCTGATCATCATAAATACAAAAACAATTACGATTATAACCTTGCACTGCATATTCTTAACAAGGTAATATATATGACCAATGGATCAATAATATTAGTTGAGGATAAGAATCTCTTTTCTCCTATCAGTCAATTAAATTATGAATATTATACATCTGAAAGCCTGGTGATGGAGACCTTAAAAAATAATGACGAATTACAATGTATTGTTGGTTCTGCACATATACCTTTTGGTGCAGCCCAATGCCCTGACGTAAGTGAATATGCAGATGGAATTGACACAATGTCTTTTTTGACTTCTTTGTAAACTGACACTAAAATTTTGACAATTATACCCTCTTTTTCATGTTGATTTTTAGTAATTTTATAGCAATATTTAAGTACGAAGACCTTAGTAAATATTTGTTAAACTAGGCGGACGGTCAACTAACTTGAATGACAGTTTGTTATTTTGTATTGTAAAGGCATATTTTTTGATATCAATGCTTTATTCTACTAACTTTTTTTAAAAGAAATGAATACTATGAAACTTAAACAAATTTTACTGATCGTAGCAATTAGTGCAGCATCTGCACTGACCAGTGTCTGGATCTATGGAAAATTTAATCCTGGACAAAACAGTTTTTCTCAATCGATCAATGGTGATATTCCTGCAAACTATGCAGGTTTCTTTGATGGAAAATCAGGCGCCGGAGAACCAGTGGATTTCACCAAAGCTGCAAATTCGGCAGTTCCTGCAGTCGTTCACATAAAAACAAAGATACCTGCCCGAAAGGTCAGCAACCAGCTTCCAAGAAACAGAAATAACAGTATGGAAGATCTTTTCGAACAATTCTTCAATAATAATTTCGGACCACAAATTCAACCAGAGCAAAGAGCATCCGGTAGTGGTGTTATTATAAGTGATGATGGTTATATCATTACCAATAACCATGTGGTATCGGACGGTGGTGACGGAGTTGCATCTGAAATTACAGTTACACTTCACAATAAAAAAGAATTCAAAGCAAGAGTTATTGGCCGTGACCCAAGTAGTGATATCGCAGTGCTAAAAGTAGATGGTACAGGATTTCCATTTTTACTTTATGGTAATTCCGATGAAGTTAAATTAGGTCAATGGGTATTAGCAATAGGTTATCCGCTAACTTTAGAAACAACTGTAACAGCAGGAATTGTAAGTGCTAAAGGACGGAATATTGGTATTAACCGCCGGCAGAGTGAAACCCCAATTGAATCTTTTATTCAAACTGATGCTGCTGTAAACCAGGGAAACAGTGGTGGCGCCTTAATAACTACAAGTGGGCAATTGGTAGGCATCAACTCAGCGATTTATGCACCAACCGGTACCTATGCAGGTTATTCATTTGCTATTCCGGTAAACCTGGTAAAGAAAATTGTTAATGATCTTATCAAATTTGGTGATGTTAAAAGACCTTACCTGGGAGTATCTGTAAACCGTGAAAAATTTGATGCCGGTGATGGTGCACATATTGGAGAAGTTGCAAAAGATGGTGCAGCTAATGATATAGGATTGAAAAGCGGTGATATCATTACTAAGATCAATGATGTGCCTATTTTTTCCTGGACAGAATTACAGGCTACAGTTTCCTCTTATAATGCTGGTGATAAAATAAATATCACTTATAAAAGGAACGGTAAAGAATTTACCACTGCAGCAACTCTAACAGCAAAAACTGGTACTTACGAGTCCTTAGGCAAGACGAT